>JAJYTC010000113.1 GCA_021793275.1 Deltaproteobacteria bacterium
CACCAAGAAGTTTCCGGATGGACACTAGCTAATAGTCACCCGGCATCCGATCCACAGCTCCGCACAGGTTCAGAAGTATGTGGCTTCCGCCGAGGGGCGTCCTCGGCTCTTCTATCTGCCGCCATATTGACCCGGACTCAACCCCGGCGAACAGGTCAGGAAGGTCCTGCTAAGTTCTATCCTGCACGGTAAGGCGCTCCGGCGCAACAGGCGGCTCAATGGATCGTGCGTCAAAATGTTTAAACCTGAATGTCTTTACAGGGTTAATCTCTCTCCCACATCCCCGTTTTGAAATTATAAAACAACCGAGGGCTGGATGTTCCTTGTGCATAGTAAAGCCAAGCCCCATCGCTTGCCCTGTAGACATAAGGATATGTCGTCCGGCTTGTCCACCAGAAGGTCTCCATTTTAGCGTCCCAAAACCAGATGTTGTCGGTGGACGTTCCGAATGGATATAGCCAGCCTAGCGTATCATGGTATATCCAGGTGGTATCGGTCGTTGCGAAATAGCCGAACCAGTCAAGCCACTTCCAGCCGTTTCCGAGGTCCTTTGCATTCTGCCACAGGCCTCCGATTTCGGTCAGAAAAGCATCATCATCGCTCCCTCCGAATGCAGGCTGGAGAGCATTCGCAGTGGGCAAATCGGTTGAGGCGGTCCAGCCTGCAACGTATGCATTGCCTGAGCCATCCACCGAGATGGCCCAAGCCTCGTCATCTCCGCTTCCGCCGAGGAAAGTGGAGTAGACCAGACTCTTGCCTCCGGCTTCGATTTCCGTTACGAACGCGTCGTAGCCGCCCCCGTTAACCGACTGGAGGGCGTTATTGACGCGAAAATCGGTTGAAAGGGTTGTTCCTGTAACGTACGTGTTGCCCGAGCCATCCACTGCGATGCAGTTACCGGAGTCATCTCTACTTCCTCCCAGGAAAGTGGAGTAGACCAGACTTTGGCCTGCCGCGGCGATTTCCGTTACAAACGCATCCGAGTCTGCTCCGTAAGTTGACTGAATAGCGTTATGGGTGGGAAAATCGGCCGATACTGTGGTCCCTGTAACGTATGCGTTACCGGAGCTATCCACGGCGATGCCGCTGGCCTCGTCATCTCCGCTTCCGCCGAGGTAAGTCGAGTAGACCAGACTTTTGCCGCCGGCGGCGATTTCTGTTACGAACGCGTCGCAGCCGCCCCCGTTGACAGACTGGAGGGCGTTATTCACAGGAAAGTCGGTTGAGCCGGTCAATCCTGCAACGTACGCGTTGCCGGAGCTGTCCACGGCGATGCTGTAAGCCTCGTCATCTCCACTTCCGCCAAGGTAAGTGGAGTAGACCAGACCCTTGCCTGCAGCGGCGATTTCCGTCACGAACGCGTCGCAGCCGCCCCCTCCGTAAGTTGACTGCAAACCGTTATTAACCGGAAAGTCGATCGAGCTCGTCACGCCTGTGACGTAGGCGTTGCCGTTCTCGTCCACGGCTATTCCGTAAGCTTCCTGATCTACGCTTCCGCCAAGGTAGGTGGAGTAGACCAGGCTCTTGCCGCCGGCCGCTATTTCCGTTACGACCGCGTCGCAGCCGCCCCCGTTGGCGGACTGGATGGCGTTATTGACTGGAAAGTCGGTTGAGTCGGTCCATCCTGCAACGTAGGCGTTGCCGGTACTGTCCACTGCAATGGCGTTAAGCTCGTCATCTCCGCTTCCTCCGAGGTAAGTGGCGTAGACCAGACTCTTGCCGCCGGCGGCGATTTCCGTTACGAACGCATCGCAGCCGCCCGCTCCGTAAGTCGACTGGAAGCCGTTACTAGCGGGAAAGTCGGTTGAGGTAGTCATGCCTGTGAGGTATGCGTTGCCGTTGCCGTCCACGGCAAGGCCGTAAACTTCATCATCTCCATTTCCGCCAAGGTAAGTGGAGTAGACCAGCTGCGGATCGATGACCAGGGGAATCTTCCGGTCGTATGCACCCACTTCGAAACTGCAGGTGAATGTGCGCAGCTTTGCACCGGTCGAAGCGGTCTTATCCGATGTATTGAAGACGCCCGTCGCGGGTTTATCTTGGCGGACTTCGAATTTCCCTTGCCGAAACACCCTCCTGCCATTGAGTTCCTGATAGACGCCCGGTTTTTTGAAGACCAGCCGGCCGTCGTTTAATTCGATGGACAGGTCGCCGGTTGCTGTGACACGAACATCCCTTGCCCCGGAATATTGAAATTTGACTTTGGAAGGGTTTGCGCCGGGCCTTACAATGATGTCGTATTCGAGACGACGGTTGTTGCCGTAAAATTTCACATCGATACCGGGATAGACCTTTCTATAAAGGACAGCTCCATAGGTTGGAATATTGGTGCGCCATTTGCGCGGGTCGTTTCCGATGAAGTAGTTCACTTTCCCCGGCTGGGTATCTTCCGGCACAATTTGCACGCCTTTATTGATGCCGAGCATCCTGATCCCGAGATAAGACGATCGAAGGCCGGCCGCGCTTCGAGCGGACGATTGGGCGCTAAGAGCTTGAGGTCTTACCGCTTCACGCCTCACCCGCTTAATGTTGCGGTCCATCCTGCGCAGACTCAGTACAATGCCTTTGCGGGTAAAGAAAGTGGCGTGCCCGGGGCCTGTTTCATAGAATGCCGCTTTTTTATTCACCTGCCCCCGATTTGCGATGAAATAAAGGGGCAGTCGCCCATACGTCTCTAAAACCCGCGCGCTGGTTTTAGAGACGCATGGATTCGGAGAGGGACCATTTCGGGTCGAACCGGTCGCCATCGGCAAACTTCCTCTGTGCGCGGCGACGGCCGCCGGAGAAACCTCCGGCGAAATGAAGACAATGACGGCAGACATTACGGCGATGGAAAAATAATGGAATACCGACCCTATGTGCTTGCTCATATCCTATCCTTTCCGTGGTAAGTCGTCATTTGCCGAATACGGCGACTTCTGTTGGAACGATAACCGGCGCCAGCGCCATCATTTGGCGCACATGCTCGCCGGTAACAGGGAGCTCGAACAGCAGCATATAGGCGCTGATCAGAGCGGTAACGAAGAGCGTCGAATCGGCTGGAAGCATCATGTAAAATTTAAAATCTTTGAACCGGTCTGTCATAAGCTGGAGCCTCCGCTCAACTTCACCAACTCGATTACACTGGCCATGTCTCCAAATGAGACCGGCGAGTGAACCAAATCAGGTTGTGATTCGTTTGGGATATTACCCATCTTGGACCGCCCTGCTTTTTGGAATGGGATTTTTTCATATACCTTTGTCCGGAAAACTCTATTCACAAAGAGTTAGTCGAATTAATTCCTGCCGTTGTTTCTATCCACTGCCCGCTGGATAACATTGAATAGAGTGCGAAGCCCCTGGCGCTTTAGGCGATCGAGGCTTTCCATTTTTTCGCGGGCTTGTTTTTGCCGTCTCTATTGCCGCTTGTAGTTTCCGCTTTTTGTTTCCGCTTCTGGATGCCGTTTGGCAAGATGGAGGACGTCGGAGGTATTCTCGCGCGAATTGTCGGGATTACGGCTTCGGCCTATTCCCCTGCTCACTCATGTTCATTCAGATGATCGTTTCCGGCTATGATGAAAAGAGGTTATGCTGAAGACGTCCGCCAGCCCAGAAGTTCGAAATCCGAATCCCTGCGCGGAACTCGCGGCTGAGCTCGCCAAGTACGTTTCCGACCCGTATGGATGGGTACTCTATGCATTCCCCTGGGGAGAACCAGGCTCGGAACTCGCTTGTTATTCAGGGCCGGACAAGTGGCAGGAGGACATCCTCAAGGGTATCGGCCGGAGGCTGTCCCGCGCTTCGCAGGACGGGGCGATTATCCGGGAAGCGACGGCATCAGGACACGGCATCGGTAAATCAACCCTTGTCGCATGGCTTATCCTTTGGGCTGTTTCGACTTTTGAAGACACCAGGGGAGTGGTTACGGCCAATACTGAAAAGCAGCTCGTAACCAAAACCTGGCCGGAATTGGCCAAATGGTTCAGACTCTGCTGGTTTACCGGAGCTGTGCTTGGCACAAGGAGTGGCCTGTTCGAAGTTACTGCGAGGGCCATCTACTCCTCTTACCCTGAGCATCAGAAGACTTGGCGCATCGATCAGGTCCCGTGGAACGAAAGGAATACCGAAGCATTCGCCGGTCTCCACAACAAAGGAAGACGCATATTGCTCGTTTTCGATGAGGCGAGCGCCATTCCGGACCGTATCTGGGAGGTAAGCGAGGGAGCACTCACCGACGAGGGGACTGAAATTATCTGGTGTGTTTTTGGAAACCCGACGCGAAACAGCGGCAGGTTTAAGGATTGTTTTACCGGTCCGCATGCCGCAAGGTGGATCTCCCGCCAGGTCGATTCGAGGACATGCGCGCTTACCAATAAAGGACAAATCAAACAGTGGGCGGATGATTACGGAGAGGATTCCGACTTTTTCAAGGTGCGCGTGAGAGGAGTATTTCCGTCCATGTCGGCCAGGCAGTTCATTTCCGTTGCGGATGTCGATGCGGCGTTCGGTCGGCATTTGAGGATCGATCAATTTGATTTCGCACCGAAAATACTATCGGTTGACCCTGCGTGGGAGGGCGACGACGAACTGGTGATAGGTCTGCGGCAGGGGCTTGCGTTTTCTATCTTGAGGACTATTCCCAAAAACGACAACGACATAGAGATCGCCAATATAATCGCCTGGCTGGAAGACGAGGGAAAGGCGGACGCCGTGTTTATAGATGCCGGCTACGGGACTGGAATCGTTTCGGCTGGCCGGACCCTTGGAAGGACCTGGCAACTTGTATGGTTTGCCGGGGCTTCAGTGGATCCCGGCTGTGCGAACAAGCGCGCCGAAATGTGGAAGCTCATGCGTGATTGGCTCAAAGCCGGGGGCGCGATACCTGAGGATTCGGTCCTCTATAACGATCTGATCGGGCCTGAGACTGTAGCGCGAGTCGACGGCAAGATCCAGATCGAACCGAAGGACGCGATGAAAAAGCGCGGCTTGAAATCGCCTAACAGAGCGGATTGCCTTGCCATCAGCTTTGCGTACCCGGTGAGCGCCAGAGGTTCCAAGCCCCCTCGGCCCGCATTCGCCCTTACCGACTATGATCCGCTGGAACGGGACTGAGACCAGGTTGTATTCAAGATCGGGCGGGGATAAAACCCGCCTCCAACCGTAGGGGAGGGGGAGCGCAGTCCCGCCGGCGGCGGGATCGCGCGCTGTATGCCCTCCGGCAACGTCCATCTTGAATGCAGCCTGGTATAAGTTGGAATCGTGGGCATGTCGATGGAAGCTTACAACAGGCCGTCACATGCGGTTTACCCTTGCGAGTGCCATTGCGTATGGGTAACCAGCATTTTAGCCGCTGATCATCCGCCTCATTCGCTTTCGCCGATTCTCTCCAGGGCGATCACCGCGGCTCCAATGGCGCCCGTGAGCTGTGGCTCCTCGGGAATGCAGAGCGGTCGTCCCAACTCTTTTTCCATCCATCGCACAACACCGATATTTTTTGCAACACCTCCGGTGAAACAGATGTCGCCGTGCATTTTCCTCAGTCTGGTCATTGCAAGGATTCTAGTAACAATAGAGTGGTGAACACCTGATATGATTTCTTCCCTGGGAATACCCTTTGCCAGGTAGGAAATCACCTCGGATTCTGCAAATACGGTACAGGTGTTACTGATCTTAATCTCGCCTTGAGCCTTAATGGAAAGCGGTCCCATTTCTTCCAGCGGTGTCTCTAAAGCTATGGCCAGCATTTCGATAAAACGACCCGTGCCTGCGGCACATTTGTCATTCATCACAAAGTCAATCACCTGGCCTGAATCATCAAGATAGATTATCTTGCTATCCTGACCGCCAATGTCAATAACCGTTCTAACCTCAGGCATTGACAGAACAACGCCTGCGGCATGGCAGAAAATTTCAGTTGCCTGAGACGTTGCAAAAGAGATGTTGTCTCTTCCGTATCCGGTAGAGACGATGGAAACCAGTTCTTCCATCCTCTTACCATGATCTTTCAGTGCTTTCTCGATTGAATCATTCACCACGTTCAGACTGTTGGCCCCTGCTTTTGCGATCCGCTGGGCCAAAATCTGATTTCCCTCCATCAGGATAACCTTTACAGTATTTGAACCTGCATCAATACCTGCAACCAGCATATTTATTTGCGCCTCTTGATCAGCTCTATGAAAGAATCCATTCTCAATTTTGTCTGCGACTCCGAGTAGCCGCTGGGATCCGAGTGATCGGCTTCGATGACAAGGCTCGGTATACCCAGTTCTTGCTGGAGCATATCCCTCAACTCGTACTGTCCTATGGAGTACCGTCTGCAGCTTCGGTTGGAAAGAAAAACCACGCCGTCAGCCTTATGCTTCTTAATATCATTTACAAGAGTCTTGAAGCGGGTCTCTACGCTCATGTTCAGCCACACATTGGAGAGGATCTTACGCGCATAGCCTCGATAGGGATCTCTCAGATCGATCCGGCCTCCCCAGACATACCGCAGATAGGTTTCCATGACAAAAACCGCTCCGAACTGCTCCACATAGGAAAAAAGTTCCAAATGATACCAGATCGGGATATTATCGTATATCAGCCGAATCTTCTCATCGGGAACCATCGCTGCCTTCATTTCCACTTTGGATCGCAACTCATCGCGCATTTTCTTATAAAAGTCCACCGGGACCTGAGTTCCCAACATTGCAACCAGCGGAAATACATTGCCGCACATCTCCCTGGCTCCGACAGGGCAGGGAACCGAGCCTCTCAGATCCATAATTTCATCCCAATAACCTGCCGCCTCGTCGGACAATTTAAGGGCTTCGATAAACTTCTGTTCATCAAATTTTGTATGAGTGAAATCCTCAAGCTTACTAATCATCTCTTTTAACTGAACAACGATATAGTCGATTTGATCCTCTGTAGGGGAGCCATCGACAAGGGGAGCATCCAAGATCATGAGCGGGCAGTGATACCAATCCTCAAGAACCTCCCACCATTTTACCTGTACAAGGCATGGGATCCTCGTCGTTACGAGAAGGTCAGGCGGAAGGGGAAGCCCATCGAAAGGCATCGCGGGTTTCTCTTTCCCTTTCCAAAGGAGATCACCGAGGTTGATCTTCGAGTAAGAACAGAGATCTCGTGAAAATCCCATCGATTCAGCCATTTGACAGAAGTCAAGAGCCATTTGCCTTGAGGCCAGGACTGCTGCGTAGTTTTCAGGATAAGCGGGCAGGATTCCAAAAGCATAAAGAAGTTCTACGGGCCCATTTCCAGAAGCCCAGGCGACCGGTTTCCCGTCTTTTTTTGCGGCATGAATCTCGGCCCAATAATTCTTCAAAATCGCTGCAACTTCGTAAGAGGTATCTAAAGCTCGCTTTTTCGCTTTTTGACTCATTTGTCTACTTCCTTTTCAATATATTGATGAAGGTCTCAATACGAGTGCGTAACTGTTCCTGGCCACTCAGCGCCAATTCCGAATCAATTACAAGAACCGGAATATTCATTTTATCCAATTTTTCGTGAAGGAGTGGCTGATCGTAGAGATGAGCATCGCAATATTTTTCCATGACAAAGATGACGCCGTGGATGTCGCCTTGGCGAACAGAATCGAAAATGAATTCATGTCGATCTGTATTCGGATGCTTGCAGGCGCAAGGCAATTTATAAAAATAGCGATCGCTGATCGCATCGATTGGCTCATTATCTGCTTCTATTACGTTATCCCAGTAAAAACGGGTTCCTGTACAGAGGTCATCCGATATTACATCTCCACCAGATTCTTCAATCATTTCATAAAATTTAATATCGGTGATCAAACTGCCGGAAACGTGAAGCCTTACTTTCGATGCTTGCGTTGTTGCCCTTTGAGTGCCAATCTTCGCCCGGGCATCCTTGATAAGATCCTTTAGAAGACTGGAGTGGAGTTCTTTGGGAGAAGTAAAACTTGAAAGTACGGCTTCATACGCCTCGGAACAGGACACCACTCCGTATTCTTTTCTCCTCAAGTTGTATAGTTCTTTCAGCAGAGAGCGATTTTCGTTATGGACACGGATCGAATGTGAAAGAGCGTCATTGGATATGTCTTTCCCGATGTGTTTCTCCAGCGCTTTCTTGAACGAAATAAACTCTTCATGGAATCGAGTATGGCCTACATCACCCCTGATCAAGCATGGAATGTCAAGCAGGTGCAGGAACTTACCCCCCAAATTCCTCTCCCATAAATCATAGAGGAGTCGCATCGCATCACAGGTATAGGGAATTATCAGACCATCTAAATAGTCGAGATCTCCTTTTAGTCCCATGTCTAAGCTCGATCGAATGACTTTGCATACATAACTTTGAAGATGAGAATCGGCATGTGTGATTGGGTCTGGTGAACCTAAGATCCTGATGGAAAGTATGCCCGCTGCATGAAGAATTTCATCAGGCACATAGTTGCAAAAATGGCCCATTACTTTCCCACCCTTGCTCTTCCAATCAGCCGCTATCTCTTTCTGTCTTATTATCAAATCTCTGAATTGATTTCCCATTTTGCAATCCTCAAAAATTCCATTCAGGAATTAATTGGCCCGAAAATCCAGGTTCTTGACAACTACCCAACTCCGAACACTATATGGTTAAACACCCGCCATCAGCAACCACAACTGTCCCTGTCAAGTAACTTGCCGCCGGAGATGACAAGAACAAAACAGAACCTACAATCTCTTCCGGTTTTGCGAACCGTCTCATAGGTATCTGATTCACCAGGGCGCTGTAGACCTTGTCAGCAGCCATCAGCCCTTTGGTCATATCGGTCTCCATATAGTGTGGGGCAACCGCATTGACTCGAATATTATATCTAGCCCATTCGAGAGCCAGGCTTTTTGTCAGTAGAACGACACCCGCCTTCGAAGCGCAGTATGCCGGCGCACGAGGAACGCCCTTGAATGCTCCTGTGGAGGCAATGTTTACAATGCTGCCCCCACCGCTTTCGATCATATGCTTTCCTATATATTTGGAACATAGGAATGTTCCTCTCAGGTTCACCCGCATGATCTTGTCCCACTCTTCGACCGACAGATCTTCCGTAGCTACATGGCCCGTTTGGGTAATCCCGGAATTATTGACGAGTATGTCCACTTTGTTGTAGGCAGAGAGCGCTTTCTCCACCATTTGCACTACACTGCTTTCGTCCGAAACGTCCAGATGCACAGTTATATAACGGGAGCCAATATTCTCAATCTGTCTCACCGTCTCTTCGGGAGGCGTCACACCGGCAAGAATCAAAGAACATCCGCTTT
Organism: Deltaproteobacteria bacterium; assembly: GCA_021793275.1. Lineage (GTDB taxonomy): Bacteria > Desulfobacterota > Syntrophobacteria > Syntrophobacterales > Syntrophobacteraceae > SbD1. Next base: position 9,249 of record JAJYTC010000113.1, read on the forward strand.
CAGCCAGGCCTACTGCGATCGCCTTTCCCAGCCCCCGCGAGCAACCTGTAACAAGTGCAACTTTTCCATCGAGTCCGAACAGTTTCGAGGAATTCATCGGTTCCATCTTAACCCCCTTCTTGGAATATCTAAACTCGCCAACTCGAATAACGCATCAATTTCACCTAAAGATGCCCTATAATCGTGCTGATCTTCGCCTAATTGTTATCGGCCTTCACTATTGCCTTGTAAACGGCAGATTGCTCCTTTCTCGTAGCCCTGCCTCCCGGCCCTGATTTTAACGAACCTGAAGAGCAACAGTTAGAAAAAATCAACCCATGAAGTCTCCGGGCTATGATTATATCGGGTATAGACGACATTTTTGCACCCTGAAATTCACAAAACTCCGGCGACTGAGAAATGGAATAGACTCAGGGGCAGAGCGGGAAGGAGAGCGGCGGCTGGAGGCCCCTGGGGCAGCAGCTATAATCCCGCTATTATGTAGCTTATGCCAAATTACAGTGTCAACAAGTTTTTGGAGCTCTCATCAGGCTATGACTCGTTCTGCATGACGAACGGTCATCGCCGTGATATCTATGATTTTTCGATTTTTCCGTTTCTGGTTGCCGCTTCAGATTTCCGTTTCTGGTTGCCGCTTGTCGTTGCCGTTTTGCAGGTCTTTGTCCAGTATCCTACAGTGTACGGGTGTGTGGGGGGGCGGCTGTAAATGAGAGGGAAATGGCATGGGTTATTCGACTAAAAGCATATTCGCGGCAAGCGGCGGGCCTAAGATCCGGCAGTTGAGGGAGTATGTCGACCAGAGACTAGTCTTGCTTCGGACGGATCGCTGGAGCTGGTGGCAGCACTGGCGGCAACTTAGCGACTTCATCCTGCCAAGGCGCGGAAGATATTTGACCTACCCCAACCAAGCGAGCCGGGGCGATCCCCTTGGCTCCCGGATAATCAACGAAACGCCGATGCTCGCGCACAGGACGCTCGCCGCGGGACTTATGGCGGGACTAACGAGTCCGGCAAGGCCATGGTTTCGGCTTTCCATCCGGGATTTCGATTCAAGCGACAATACACAGGTAAAGCTCTGGCTCGATGAGGTCACAAGACGTATCAGGGTTGTGCTGTCTCAAAGCAACGCATACAACGCCCTGCATGTAATCTATGAAGAGTTGGGGTGTTTCGGCACGGGCTGTATGATGATCGAGGAGGACTTTGACGACGTTGTCCGGTGTCACACGCTCACCGCGGGCGAATATTATCTTGCGAGTTCTTATCGCGATGAGATCGATACACTCTACCGGGAATACGTGCTCACAACGGGGCAGGTTGTAGAGCGCTTCGGCATCGAGAATTGCAGCCCGCAGGTAAGGTCTTTGTGGATGTCGGGGCAGCTCGATAAAGAGGTAAGAGTCGCCCAGGCCATAGAACCCAATGACGATCGCGCTCCTCAGGTCCCGGGGCTTAAAGGCAGGAAGTTTCGGTCCATTATCTGGGAGTGGGGCCAGAACCCGGATCTCGTGCTCGACCTTCGGGGATATTACGAGTTGCCTTTTGCGGCGCCGAGGTGGAGCGTGATTATGAACGACTCCTACGGGCGCGGACCGGGAATGGATGCGTTAGCAAGCAGCAAGATGCTCCAGCAGCTCGAAAAGCGCACGGCGCAGGCGATTGATAAGGTGCTAAATCCTCCCATGGTTGCCGATGTTTCGATGAAAAACGAGCCCGCATCTCTTCTTCCAGGCGGCGTAACCTATGTGGCCAATATGGCGCAAAGCGGCTTTAAGCCCGCCTACCAGGTTCCTCCGGACATTCGCGGGGCGCAAGAGAAAATCAACGAATGCGAGCAACGCATTGATAAGGCTTTCTTCGCTGACCTTTTCCTCATGATCTCCCAGCTTGATACGGTTCGGACCGCAACCGAGATAATCGAAAGAAAGCAGGAAAAGATGCTGATGCTCGGGCCGTTTTTGGAGCGGAGCCAATTTGAGTTGATCAATCCGATGATCGAGCGCGTCTTTGCCGTTATGTACCGTGCGAGACTTATTCCGCCGGCGCCGCGCGAGATTGCCGGCTCTCATTTCGATATTGAGTGCATATCGACCCTTGCCGATGCTCAGAGGAGCACGGCAACGACGGGGATTGAGCGCCTGATGGCCTTTGCGGGGAACTTGGCCGCGGCATATGCCGGGCGCCCCGATAACCCGCTCGACAATATCAATACAGATGAAGTGGTGCGCGAGTACGCGGACCTCCTGGGGGTTACGCAAAAGTTGATTGTGGCCCAGCAGCAAAGAGATGCAATTCGGCGCACGAGGCTGCAGCAGGTCAGGCAGGTGCAGGCCGCACAGGTGGCGATGGCGGCGGCGCAGGGGGCGAAGACCCTTAGCGAAGCCGATGTGGGTGGGGGCCAGAATGCGCTCCAAATGATGCTCGGGAACGCGCCGGAGGCACAGCAATGAGCCAGGACCAGCAACCCTACATTGCCGCCGACCCCGAGCAGGTCAAGGGCCGAAAGGAAAGGCAAAAAACGCGCGACCTGCAAAAGAAGACGGCGCTGCGGGCTATCATGTCGGAGCCGGGCGGAAGAATGTGGATGTGGGACCTGCTGAGCCTGTGCGGCGTGTACCACTCGTCGTTTTCAAGCGATGCCCTCGTGATGGCTTTCAATGAAGGCAGGCGGGATATAGGAAATCACCTGATAGCAGAGATACACCGGCTCGACGGAGGCGAGGAGTTTTACAGGCGCATGGCCTGCGAAATTGAGGGCCATCGGGCGGTAACGCCAGGCGGCTGAGAGCATCTTATCCCCCCAACATCGTGAAGCATACGTCAATATTTGAATCCACCGTTTCTTTATGCCCTGCACGCTGAATCGGTCTGCAGGGCTTCGAGCGTTTCCAACCATTTCGCCATTCGCATCCGGTTCTTGCGCCCATGGCAGCGGATCAGCATTGTCCGGTTTTCTTCACTGGAGATCGAAAATTCTATGTCCCATCTCTGAGCCGGGAGAAGCCGTCCCAGCCGGTCGGGCCATTCGATAACGGCCACCCCGTTACCGAAAAGAGATTCCTGCCAGGGAAGGGTCTCCAATTCACCAGTGCCCGAGAGCCGGTAGAGGTCTAAGTGGAACAAATGGAGCCGCCCCGAATACTCATTTATAATGGTAAATGTCGGGCTGGTCACCCTTTCTTCGGGTGGAATGCCCAACCCCATGGCAATTCCCCGGGTCAGGAGTGTTTTGCCTGAGCCCAACTCTCCCCAGAGGGCAACAATATCACCCGCCTGCAGCAGTTCGCCAATTTTTCGGCCAAGGAGCAGGGAACATTCTTCGCCAGGGGAGTTGAAGAGGAATTCGTTCATAAAGCTTCCCCTCGTTCCAGCAGCCCCAATACGGCAGGGATCTCTTCGAGCATGTCAGTTGCCAGAAGCCCGCGGCTCGAAATCCCGCTGAACAGCCGGTCGCATGCAGCCCCGTGTGCATAGACGCCTATGCATGCAGCCCGAAAAGGATCGAACCCCTGGGCGAGCAAACTGGCGATAATTCCGGTAAGAGTGTCTCCCATTCCCCCACCGGCCATGGCCGGGTTGCCCGTGCTGTTAATGGCGAGTTTTCCATCGGGAGCGGCCACAACCGTGCGGTGCCCCTTGAGGACCAGCACCACGCCGTATTCTTTGCTGAACTTCGACGCGGATTCGAGCCGGTTTTGCTGAACATCCGGAACGGTGCAGTGACAAATCCGGGCCATCTCGCCCGGGTGTGGGGTGAGGACGAGCGGAACCGGTGCTTTGCGCAGGATGTCCGGCTCATCGGATACCGCCGTAATCGCGTCCGCATCGAGTACAATAGGGCAGGGCGCGTTCAGCAGCAGTTTTTTCACCAGCGCCGCCGTATCCCCGTTTGTGGAAATTCCCGGCCCCATTGCCAGGGCCTGCTTTCCCCGCAGGAAGTCAAGAATCGGGTCTAAGGCAGCGGAAGAAGGCGCCTTCTGCGGGGTTTCGGCAATCGGAAGGGTCATCGTCTCGGTGAGTTTGACCTCTAGGACCGCATTGAGACTTTCAGGAACGAAGAGCGTAACAAGGCCCGCACCGGCCCTCCCTGCACCCTGGCACACAAGCGTTGCCGCCCCGGTTTTCCCAAGCGAACCCGCCAGAACGCAAACATGTCCTGCCTGCCCCTTGTGGGTTGCGGGATTGCGCGGTTTGATCCACGGCGAAAGTAATTCCCGGCAGAGCAACCAGCGGCTGAAACCGGAGGATTCGACCAGGCCGGGCGGGATTCCAATGTCGATAACCTTAATCCTGCCGGTGAGTTCGGTCCCACGTTCGCTTACGCAGCCGATTTTCAGAAAGCCGAAGGTGGCCGTAGCCGTGGCCTTTACCGCCGCTCCGAGGGGCAGGCCGGTCGAGGCGTCGAGTCCTGACGGAATATCCACCGCAAGGACCGGAACATGCAGGCCGTTGAGTCTTTCGATCACTTCGCGGTAGATGCCCTTAACCTCGCTTTTGAGCCCTGTTCCCAAAATAGCGTCGATTATGGCGCCGCTGCGTGAGACCGGTTCCCACTGCGTATCGAAATCTTTCCCCTCATCCCAGACCGTTACCGGAATTCCGATCTTTTCGACAATTGAAAAATTAGTCAGGGCATCCCCGCCCAGTTTTCGGGGGGAGCGGAGACAAACCACGTTTACCTGTGCCCCCTTCGAATGGAAAATTCTCGCCATTGCGAAGCCGTCGCCTGCATTGTTGCCGCTTCCGGCCAAGACCGTGATGCGCCTCTGTAGCAAGTGCGGCACCACACGGAGAAAAAAAGCCGCAGCGCCCTGTGCGGCATTTTCCATGAGGACGATGCCGGGGATTCCGACTTCATTTATTGTTCTGGCGTCGAGCCCGGCCATCTCTCCGGCAGTAAGCACCAGCATGGTATTCCTCCTCGAAAAAATGATAAACTTTTTAAAAATAGCACATCGAGAACTGAACGATCATTTAAAAAAACTGCGTGCATTAATGGGCAAAATCTGCTATCTATCTGACCGTTTTGGGCGGGCATTTTAATTCTTGCGCCTGCTTATCCCATAAAATCGATGGCTTTTAAAAAAGGGGAGAAAAGTTCTTCAACTGAATAGCCAGATTGACATGCTCTTAAGTATTATCCCGATTCCGGACTGGCGTTTAAGATAAGATGAAGAAAATCCGTTATTGTGCGCTTGGTTCGGGTCCGAGGCAGTAGTACCGCGACTTCAGCGCTGCTCATCGGCCCGTACGGCCCAATGACCATCGTACCCCATTAAACCGGAGTACAATATAATTTTTAGAAAAGAGGAGAATGGCTTGTGATCCCTCAAAAGCCGATGGGCGATTTTTTGGCCATAACTCTGTACCTGGCTGCCGGGCTTTTGTTTGCAGTCGTACCGATCATTATTTCCATGCTGATTGTCAAGAGGGGAGAGGGAACGCATCGTAAGGCCACCTACGAGAGCGGTATGGAAACCATCGGCAGCGCCTGGATGCAGTTTACGGTAGCATATTACATCTATGCGCTGATCTTCCTGGCCTTTGACGTAGACGTGCTCTATCTTTTCCCGGTTGGGACCGTCTATGGTGACTATGCCATTCGAGATCTGATCGAAGTCATTGTCTTCGTGGGGATTTTGTCGCTTGCGATTGTATACGCATGGCGAAAAGGAGTTTTTGAATGGAAAAGAAGGTAAGAGAACCGGGTGCGCCTGTTGTTCAATTTGCTCTTCTTGACGATATTTTGAATCTTGCGCGCGCCAATTCGCTGTGGCCGATGACGTTCGGTCTGGCGTGCTGCGCCATCGAGATGATGGCTGCGGGGGCCTCGCGTTTCGACCTCGATCGCCTGGGAGCGGGTGTTTTCAGACCTTCGCCTCGCCAGTCCGACGTGATGATAGTGGCTGGAACCATCGCCAAGAAGATGGCGCCTGCCATTCAGATGCTGTGGGATCAGATGCCCAA
>JAJYTC010000114.1 GCA_021793275.1 Deltaproteobacteria bacterium
GCTCGGATCACATACCTGCGGGCACCTATGAGATCAATATTCCTCAAGGGACGCGCGAAGCGTTCGAGCGCAACTTCAAGCCCGCCGCGTCCGAGATCCTGCTTGCGGAGAAACAGGCGCCTCCGGTATATGCTCGGTCTGCCGGGCACAGGGCCAACGTGTACGCTCGATCTCGATCAGTAGCTGTTGCCCGGCGGGAAGTCAGGCCGGTGAGGGCGGTGTCTCGCAAAGTGAGACTGGTGTCTTACAGAGAGAGGACTCTGGCCTACAGAGTAAAGCCAAAGAGCAGATTGGTCGAGGAGCGCCGCCGCGTAGCCCTGCACAAGAGCAGGTTGGCCAAGGAGCGCCGCCGCATAGCCGCGCACAGGAGCAGGTTGGCGAGAAAAATTTCGCGCAGCTCGAGGCCGAGTGCCCGAACAGCAAGGGCTCAAGCGTACAGGGCCAGGCAGAGGGTAAGGCTGGCAAAGAGAGACCCGCCCCGGGCCAAACGGAAAGCCAGGCCGGCAAAGGTAATTTCTCATAAGCTCAAAAGGAAGGCTGGGCATCTGAAGTCAAAGCTTCACGGGGCAGAGAGGAAAAGGGACAAAAGGCTGGCCAGGCGATGAAAAGAACCGGATTGCTCTATGACGAAAGGTTTTTGCTCCACAAGACAGGCGAGGGGCACCCTGAGATGCCTGAGAGGCTGACGGTGATCATGCGCGCCATCGAAGAAGCAGGTCTTTTCTCCAAGCTCGTTCCTGTTCCGGTGACAGCCGCCAAAATAAAATGGATAGAAAAAGTCCATGCGCCAAAGTATATCCACAGGTTCGAAGAAGCCTGCATGCTCGATCTTGGCGAACTGGGCGATCCCGACAACCAGATATGTCCTCAGTCCTACGATACGGCCCTCCTGGCGGTCGGAGGTATTCTCAATACGGTCGATATGCTGATGGAGGGTAAGATCGACAATGCCTTCTGCGCCGTTCGCCCTCCGGGCCACCATGCCGAAATGATGGATGCCTACGGTTTCTGCTTCTTCAACAACGTAGCGATCGCTGCCCGATATCTGCAGTTGGTGTGGAATGTCGGGCGAGTCGGCATCGTCGATTTCGACGTTCACCACGGCAATGGAACCCAGCACATATTCGAGCAGGATGCTGACGTCTTCTACTATTCGATCCACGAGCATCCCTCCTTCGCCTATCCGGGTACGGGCCGCGAATTCGAAAAAGGTTCGGGGCCGGGATTTGGAATGACCCTGAACTCGACCGTTCTGCCCGGACAGGGCGATGAGGAATACATGCACAAGATAACCCGGGATCTTCTTCCCGCATTCGATCAATTCAAGCCCGAGGTGATCCTTGTTTCAGCAGGTTTTGACGCTCACGCGGCTGATGACATGTCCGACATCAATCTTTCCACGGAAGGTTTTTCCTGGATGATGGAAACGATTTGCCGAATGGCCGATAAATATGCCGGCGGTCGTCTTATTTCGATCCTGGAGGGTGGATATGCGCTGGATGTGCTTCCGGAATTGCTGAAAAATCATGTGGAAATACTCCTGGGCCTCAAAGAACTCTAAACCGCGTCTGAAAGGAAACCGCATGTTCATTGATCAATCAATGACCAGAGATGTCATAACAGTCGGTCCGGAGATGAGCATAATTGCAGCGCGGGAGATCATGGTTAAAAACGGGATCAGACACCTGCCCGTCGTTGCCGAAGATGACATCCTGGTTGGGATTGTCACCGACCGGGACATTAGGACGGCCATGCCTTCCACCGTGCTTTCGGAAGCCGAAAACGCCGCTGCGGCCGAAAGGCTCGCGGGCATTAAAGTCAAAGACGTCATGACCGCCCGGCCGGTAACCGTCTCCCCGACCCAGACCCTCGAAGACGCACTCCTTATGATGGAGATGTACAAAGTCGGCGCCTTCCCGGTTGTAGATCAGCAGGGAAGGCTCAGGGGAATAATTTCGGTTCGGGACCTGATGCGAGCCTTCGTTAACGTCCTTGGGCTGCGCACCCCGGGCGTTCTCGTCGGCATTGTGGTCGAAGACAAGCTGGGGCAAATGAAAAAGATCGTCGACGCCATAAGCGAACTGGGCGTTTCATTTGGGAGCATCTTGGTGGCGCGGGTGTGGGAAGAAGGCAAAAGGGCGGTTTTCCCGTATCTTCTCACCACGAACATTGCCAGGGTAAGAAAACATCTCCGCGACAAGGGCTTTACACTGCTCGACCCCATGGAATGGTACCTCGACCAGGTGCCGAAAAAGTAGGATCGCACGCCGCTTCTTCAAGATGCGTTCGCTTGCTCAAAATATTTTGATTCGATGAAAAAGAGGTTGAAATCCCGCCGCCGTCGCGAATCGCTGCCCCGCAATTATGCGGCCCGCCTTATTGCCTCAGGCCCCTCGTGGAGGACCGGGCCGCTCAGGCTCCCAAGGTCGAAATTTCTAAAGATTCGCTGCCCATCGACATCTACAATCCGCAGTATGTCGGATTGTCTCATGTCGGCCATCGTAACAAAATAATGCTGTCCGTATCGGTTCTTGACCGTCTCCTCCGCAACTTCGAAAGCTATGTATTTGTTGATGCCCTTTTCCCCGAGGGCTTTCACAAATTCGGGATCCTCGAAGCCGGCCGCCGAGGTTAGAAAAAGTATCGAGCCGCTTCCGGTGATCATTATCCCTGCTTTCATCCTGCACCCCCTTTCTAACGCGCCCGAAGCAAGTATGATAAATGCTTCCCTAAGAGCGCATCAGCTATTATAAAGTAAGAACGAGTGAAAGATGGGTCAATGTGACTCCGATGGGAGGAAACCGCCAATGAACTTGGCGCAGCGAAGCCGCGGTCAAAGCCGGTTGAGTTCGATGGAAATCCGGGATTTTTTTGCTCGGTTGCTCGACCTCGTCCGGCCCTGGACGGTACAAACGGTTGTTTGGGAAGATCGTGCCGATATCGTGGAAGTGTATGTCGAATGCGCGGACGCCCTCCAACTGCACTGCCCTTCCTGCGATCGCCTCTGCCCTGTGACAGGTCTTTCTCCTTCGAGGAGATGGCGTCATGCCGACACATGCCTGAAAAAGACCTTTGTGCTCGCCGCACCGCCCGTAGTGAATTGTCCCGAGCATGGGAAACAGCCTTGCCGTGTTCCGTGGGAGGGCGCAGTTTCCGGAAGCCTCGCCGGGGAAGATATCGATCAGGTGCACGGCGGTCTTCTGATGACGAAGGAGTTCGAAAAATGGATACTCGGACTCACCCGAACCTTCAGGGACCTGAAGAAAGCGGCCGGTTTCGCCGGGGTTGACTATGCGGTGGTTCGCCGTCTGCTTCGCTCAGATAGCCGCGAAACCCAACAAACCGGCACTGCGGAGCGCGCCTCTTTTGGACCGGAGGACCACCAACTGCAAGGGGCACAACTGTCTCTTTTCGCGCAAAGCGACATGCGGTTTCTGAATCGGGGTATCCATGCATTCGGCAACCTGGAGCTGGGGGAGGCGCTCGAACTTTTTAAAAAGCACCGGGTACATTACCCGAAGGGCTTCGACGTATCCTCCAGACTGAAGGTTACCGAGTTTCTGCTCGAAGGCCTCCGCGATCTTCCTGCAGAGCCGTTTGAGCGTCCAGGATACCTGTGCACGCTCTGGGATTCATTCGAAGACTATTCAAAAGCCGATGGCGCCGATTGCGCGGCTTTCGCCGCCAGGGCTAAGAACGCGTATTTTGCCTACGTTTTGCAGGAGATGGAACGAAGCGGAGTTGTGGAATCAACGGTGCTTCCGGAAAATCGTCCGGCTGGGTTCGTATTGCTTCAGGCCGGAAGGTATGAGGAAGCGATTCGCAGTCTCCAGGAGCACGTCCTTAGGATGCCGCAGAGCGCTGCCCTTTACGGCTGGCTAGGAGACGCATATTTGCTTCGCGGGGACCATGCGGTTGCAAGGCAATGCTACCGTGAAGCGTGCTTTCTCGACCCTTCGGCGATCGATTGGCGCCATTTGGAGGACGCCGAGCTGAAGCAGTTGAAACAGGATATTCTATTCGAATACGACTCAGACCCGGAGTTAGCCGTCGAATGGCTGCCCAGTCATGCCTGCATCGAGGGATTGTTCGAGCCCGAAGCGGTCCGCGTGAACGAGGGGTTGAAAGAGTTGGTGGAGAGTTACCTTGTCGTGGAAAAGCAATGGCGTAAGGAAAAATCGCCTCGGCTTGCGGCCAGGCTTTTCGCCAGAGGCATCGTTCTTTGCGAGAACGGCGAAAACCTGAAGTTTATCCGGAAAATCGACCTGATCCAGGTGCGAAGAATGATGAAGCAGGCCAATCCCGATCTATTCGAGGAGTTTTTGAGAAAAATTTGAATTCCTACGATGATGAACAACAGTTTTCTCTTTCGCCACTCAGGCCCGAATACGTGAGTGCGCTCAGCATCATATTGTGCTCGATGGATCCGTGGCTGACAATGGAATACACGCCCGAAGCCTTCGAGTTGTATCTGCTGAACCCGGACCCGGCGCTTGCCCGTCATGTCGTGATGATTTCGGGGCGGGTGGCCGGGGTCCTGTCGCTAAGAAACCCTTGGCTTTTCGGACCCCTTATCGAACTGCTGGCCCTCTTCGATGGATTCAGGAGCAAAGGGACCGGCAGCAGAATTCTCGAATGGGTAAGCAAACGGTACAAATCGACAAACCTGTGGGCGACGGTATCCTCTTTCAATCTCAAGGCGCAGAAGTTTTACGGAAGGGCGGGTTTCGAGAAAACCGCTATTCTGGAAGACCTGATAAAGCCCGGGTGGAATGAAATCCTGATAAGAAAAAGAGTGGCATAACTCGACAAACCTTGACATTCTCCAAAAAAAAGGGCCGGCGGAAAATCCGCCGGCCCTTTTTTTTAATATTGAAAAGTGCAGCTTACTTCTTCAGGTGATGCTTAAACATCGCCTCGCACCTGTCAGCGGCGGCTTCGGCTCTGCGTGCAGCGTTTTCGGACCTCATTGCAGCGGCTTCGGATGCCCTGGCGCTGGATGCAGCCTGCGATGCAAGCGATTCACACTTGTTTACGTATCCCTGGCAAGTTGTGGCATATTTTGCGCAGTAGGTCTGGCATGCGCAACCGGACAGCAAAAATCCAAAGGCAACTGCAAACACGATAGCTACTATTCTCTTCATCTTCTCTTTCCTCCTTAAAAGACCGATTAAAGTAATTGCCGTGCGACTTTCATGACTAGGTCAAAATCTCTGCGGCAGCCCACCTCCTCTCGAATACGTATTCAGCTTAGCGAATTTTTGCAGCGTATTAGGCTACATATGCAGCCTTCCCTAAAAGATGGCAACCTGAATGCTACGACACCCACTTTCCAAAATCAAGAAAATTTTAGCTGAAATGTTACCCTATATACATTTAGCACGGATGGAAAATCCCGCGGCCAACTCATCGTCCGCAGGCCGGTATGGGCGTCTCACGACCCCGGTCCGGCGCCGCGTAAACAGCCACCATCATTGAGTTATCTCAGACAGCTTGAGCGACTCATCGTTGAAGTTATCCTTCGTTACGTCAGTAGGAACTCCATTCTGAAGGCTTATGGCGACCATGAATTTCTTTTGGTCCACGTCTTGTGCAAATGGGTACTGGGAGAGTTGGTCGAGTGCGTATTGGGTGTAGTTGGGAATCTTGTTGTAAACGTCGGGATAAGCCTGAACATATATTCTGCCGTCTCTGCGGCCGAACTTGATCGGGTCGTAGACAACCTCGATCTTCGTTCCCATCGGTACCTGTGGATAGAGGAGCCTTATGTTCTCGGGATAAAGACGAATACAGCCGTGGCTGACAAGCCGTCCGACTCCCCATGGCATACTCGTTCCGTGAACTCCGTAATCGCCCGCAGAAAACTTCATGATGTAGTTGCCGAGCGGGTTGTCCGGACCGGGCGGCACCGAAGTCACGCCATATTTGGGCTGGAGCGAAACCGGAACATACCAGGTCGGATGGGGTGTCTTATAGTCTATATAAAAATCCCCGATCGGAGACTCCCATCCCTCGACTCCGATGCCGATCGGGTATGTCTGAACGGTTGAATCGGCCTGGTCGAAATAGTAGAGCCTCATCTCCGGGAGATTTACTACCAGTTGGTGGTACTTGCTCGGAGGAAGCACAAAGAAGGTCGGCACAAAAATCCTCTTGCCCACCGGCGGAAGCCACTCGTCCATCCTGGGGTAAAGCAACCTGATCGAATTGAAACCCAGGTCGTTCCGCCTCGCTATGTCCAACAGTGTGTCCCCCTTCTTGATGGTGTACCACTTCGGAGAACCTATCACGGTCTGGCCCGGGATGTGATAGGGATATTTATGGATGGTGGCCGTGAAATCCTCGGCAAAAGCAACGGACGGCAACAGCAGGCCTAGCACGATAAAAAGTGAGACCCACCCGATCCTTTTCGATCTCATAAGCTCTTTCCCCAAACTACTGCGAAATTTTAGCGGCCCTGTTCATGGCTCGCAATAAAGGTGTTTGATTTTTAGCTTCCTTTTGATACCTAAATCCTTCCACGTCAAGCCAAAAATGCGCCTCTATGCGCGCCCGCGTGCGGCCCGGGGAAAGTTCCTCCACTCAAATTCCCGCCATCCCTTTCTTTCGCCCGTCTAAGTGCCTAAATTCCTTTTTTGAAGGCACACCAGGTTCGAAGACATTTTGCGGTTACGGGCTGAAAATGCTTGATTTTCAGTCGCGGTTGTCCAAACAATAAGCATCAATGGCAGTGTGTAAAGATTTGCGGCTTAAATTGAGAACCTTTTATTTCGCTGGAGGAAAAAATGAACAGGAAAAATGCAGATAAACGCCCGGAAAACGTCAAGAAGAGGTTCCCAAACAGCGTTGTTCCCCTCGTCAACGGGCAGTCCCTGATAAAGGCCGCCAGAAAGAATAACGCCATGATCATGGCGACAAATATTCGTTGCAGACTGCCGGTGGAAGGGATCGTCCTGGCTTCGATGGCGAGCAGGGCCCCCGTGATATATGAAATAGCCAAATCCGAACTCACGTACACCGAATTTACCCCGGAGACCTTCGCGGCATTCATAGTGGAGGAAAATGAGCGGCTTGGAAACACGATGGCGCCCTTTGCCGTCCACGGAGATCACATAACGGTAAAAAAGCCCGAAGAAGTCGAGTCCGTAAGAAAGTTGATGGCCCTGGAGATGGAAGCCGGATTCACCTCGTTTGCCATAGATGCTTCGCACATGGAAAATGATAAAAACCTCGCGGCCACCTCCGAACTTGCAAAGCCGGTCATCCAGGCGGGCCTGAACCTGGAGGTCGAACTCGGAGAGATCGGGGCAAAGAGCGGGAGCGCCGCGGGCTTCACCCAGCCCGAAGAGGCGAAGTGGTTCATAAGCGAACTCGATAAGAGGGGCGTACGTCCCAACCTTCTCGCCATAAACAACGGCTCCATCCACGGGACCTATTTCGGCGCTTCCCAGGAGGGGATTCAGCTCGACCTCACCCGCGCCATATGGGAAGCGATCCGGCCGTGGGACGTCGATATAGCGCAGCACGGAATCACCGGGACTTCGCTCGACAAGATTTCTTCGTTTATCCAGTATGGAATCCGAAAGGGCAACGTAGGGACGCTTTGGCAAAATATCTCGTTCGGCCTTGCGATGAATCAGAACGGCAACTGTATCACCACGCCGGACAAGGGGTACGTAAAGCGTTCCTATCGCGGCATCCCTGACGAACTCTGGCAGGAAATGGTCACTTGGGCGGCCGAGACCGACAACCGCGGCGGAAATATAAAGAACGCCAACGCCCCTTTCGCTCCGTTTTTCAATGCGCTCCCGCTGGCTTACAAGAAGCGGATTACCGATCACGCCTACGAGGAAGCCATTCGCCTCTTCGAGGCAACACACTCCGCAGGCATCGCGGACAGTGTGTGGGAGTTTTTGTAAAACGCGGTCAAATCCACCGCAGCTCTTTACGTCCCCTACGGGACGGCCTGAAACCAAGAAAAGTTACGAAGGACCGCGGGGTGGCCCGGACACCTGGTTTCCGGGGCGCGAAGCACCGTTGGGTTAAGCGCAACGCAACCCAACATGAACTTTTTAAAACAGAGAACGCTGAGACAGAAGCATTTTGCCAAGCTCTTCCTCAGTGCTCTCTGCGGCTCTGTGGTGGATTTCAAAGCAATTCAAGCAGCTCGACGGGTTTTGAGATAAGTTTTGCGGCGCCGTTGGCGATAAGCTCCCCGGAGTCTCGAAATCCCCACAGGGCGCCGACGGCGAACATTCCGGCGCCGTTTGCGGTTTTCATGTCGGTTGCCGTGTCGCCTAAATAGAGAAAATCCGCCGGTTCAATTGCCAGTCGGTTGGCGATCTCCAGGGCGGAAAATGGATCGGGTTTACGGGGCACCGACGCACGCTCGCCCAGGACCACCTCGAAGCGCCAGGCAGCAAGAAATTCTTCAACCACCTTCACCGCAAAATCATTGGGTTTGTTCGAAAGTATGGCCATCTTCAGACCGCGCGCCGTCAATGCATCGAGAAGCTCCCGAATGCCGGGATAGGGGCGGGTTTTCGCATTCCGGTTAAGTTCGTAAATCTTCAGCATTATTTCGAGGCACTCGGATACCTGCCGGGGATCGTTTCTCGCCGAATCCGGAAGCGCGCGCCTGACGAGGTTTTCCATGCCGTCGCCGACCAAATGCCTGTACTCGTCACGCTCATGGATCGGAAATCTCAAACGCTGGAGCGCGCTGTTCATTGAATCGGCGATGTCCTGAAGAGTATCGAGGAGCGTACCGTCAATGTCGAATAATACGGCTTTAAAATCTTTCGAACGCATCGATGCCGAGTCAATCTCCCTCAATCGAATGTCAGAAATGAATGCACCTTACCACTGAAGATCAGCGGATTCAAGGGCAACATGCGACAGCAGTTTTTCTATGGCCGCCTTGCGTTGATCGGAGCTTTGCAGAAACATGACGCCCACATCGAACGTGTCTTTTTCCCTGCCCGAGCTGTACCAGACGATGCTCGCCGGCGCCGAAAAAGCGGCTTCGGGGAGGCTGACCTTGAGGGTGAATCGGACGGATTCGCTCCCTACCGCTATATGGTGAGTGCCGATCTTGAGTGACTTCAATTGCAGTCGTGCCCCGTGTATCGAGATTTCGCTGACCCGGGCTTCAACGCTTTCCTCACTGTCGGCTGAATAGCATGTGAGCCTTGCGCTCCAACTGACCCTGAAACGAGGCTCTTTTCTTCTGTTAATATGCGGCTTACAGGTGGCCATGCGAATCTCCTCTCAGGGAATGGATTGGGAACACTGTTGCGGCGCCGCGCAGTTGGCTCGTTGTAGCATTGCCTCCTTGAGGAATCTGTAGATATCGCCATGGTCCAGCGCAGAAGCGTAAACAATGGGCGTCATGTTGTGAATGTCTCGGGTGTACACGTTTGCCCCGGCCGAGACCAGCGTGCAAGCTGCATCGTAGCGGTTGTAGATGGTTGCGATCGTAAGGGCGGTCCTTCCATACTCATCCTTCATTTCCATGTTCGCGCCGCTCGAAAGCAACAGGCCAACAATCTGCGGGTTGCCCTCCCGTGCGGCGTACATCAGGGCGCTTTGCCCCTGCGTGTCGCGTTGATCAACGTTTACGTTTTCGGCGAGAAGAAATTTCACGACTCCGACATTGCCGTTCATGCACGCGGCCATGAGGGCGCTGACTCCCGAGGTCCTTAACTTCGGGGTTTGCTCGGTGCTTTGAAGATTCGGATCGGCGCCGTGCGCCACCAGCATCTCCACTATTCCCGCATGTCCGGCCCAGGCGGCCTGCATGAGCGCCGTCACGCCGAAAATGTCCATCGCGTTCACCTGAGCCCCCTTGTTCAAAAGCAACCTGACTATATCCGGTTCGCCGCGTAGAGCGGCCTGCATAAGAGGAGTCATTCCGGTCCTGTCGATCGCGTTTAACTGGGCGCCGGCGATAAGCAACCGGATAACAGCGCCTAAATCGTCCTCGTCAACAGCCGTAAAGAGTTCCGTATTAAGCTCGTCGAGCTTTTCCTGCGACATCGTGACTTTTGTCTTGGCCTTCGATACAGCCGCCCTCGGATGCAACGTCCCATCATAGGGCGCTGCGAGCGAGGGTGTCGAAATCATCATCATCAAGCACAGGGAACAAAACAAAACCCGATATTTGCTCTTATTCATTTTTTTACCTCCGATGCGCGCTCCGGGATTCGATCGCCTTAAACTGTGAGCCAATTTACATGCAAAATACGCGCCGATCTCAGGAAAGCGAGAGTAAAAAGGCCAAAGCGCGGAGTTCTCTCCTTTTGCCTTTTTACTTTTCACTTTTTCCTTCGCGAAGCGCAGGCGAGTGTCACCGAGGCCCGAGTCTCGATTTTGTAATTGGATTTCTGTTTTGCTGGTACTCACCATCTAAATTGTTTGCTCAATTTCCGAAAACAGGTTAATTGGCTGGGCGATAAAAGTGTTCCAACCTGGCGCGGAGAGACGATGAACAATCACAAGGGCGTGAAGGTGCTCTTAATTGACGATGACCCCGGTATTCTAAGGGTGATGACCATAGCGCTCGAAGATGAGGGTCACGAGGTTATTTGCGCCAACGACGGCAAGAGCGGGATCGATTTGTGCGTAGGCGAGTCTCCCGACATTGTGATCACCGATATCAGGATGCCGGGCATGGACGGGATGGAGGTGCTCAAAAAAATCAAGGAGATGGACCCGGACAGGGAGGTGATCGTGGCGACGGCTTTGACCGATATGAATTATGCGGTAGACGCTTTGCGACTCGATGCTTCGGATTTCATTATAAAGCCGATAAGCGAGCAGGCCCTTGCGATTGCGGTCAAGCGGGCCCGGGAAAGATTAGTCACCCGAAGGGAGCTGAGGGATTACACCGCCCTTATCGAGGAGCGGTGGATGGATACATCGGAGGAACTGGCCCGGACCTTCCAAACCCAGAAGCTCCTGATCGAAAGTTCGATAGACGGAATAATTGCCTGCGACAAGTCAGGCAGGATAATCATTTTTAACAAGAGCATGGAAAAGATGCTCGGATATTCCCGAAAGGAGATGAACGGGCAGAAGCTGATCGACCGGTTGTTTTGCGCCGGCGAGGCTGAAAAGTTCAGGGGCGCGCTTGCATCCGGCAAGCTTGGAGGCAGGGGCAGGCTCTTCCTGCACGAAAGCTGGCTCGAAGGCAAGGACGGATCGAGAATCCCGGTTCAGCTCTCGGCAGCGGAGATGGTCCATGAAGATCAGAAGGTCGGGCTGGTTTGTTTCGTGCGAGACGAACGGGAGATCAGAAAACTGACACAGGAAGTGGCCGATCAGGCCAGAATGCTCCATCAGGACAAGATGATCTCGCTTGGGAAGCTTGCCGCCAGCGTGGTCCATGAAATCAATAATCCGCTGGCCGGTATTCTCAATTATGTCCGGCTGATGAGTAAGATAGTTTCGCGTGGCGCTCTTGCCGCAGATTCCACTGAAAAGTTTAGTGGCTACCTGTCCCTTACGCAGAGTGAACTGGAGCGCTGTGCGAAGATTGTGGCCAACCTGCTTGCCTTTTCGCGTAAATCCGAACTCGAGTTCGGTCCAGTGGACCTTAACGAGCTTTTAAAAAACTGCATCAATTTGAGCGGGCACAAACTGGCCCTTCAAAACATACGGGTTGAGACACATCTTACCCGGGACCTTCCGATGATTCAGGGCGACTTCAGCCAACTCCAGCAGTGCATAATAAACCTGATCTTCAATGCCGCAGATGCGATGCCCGATGGCGGGACCCTTTTTTTCAGCAGCACTTTGGAGGCAGCCAAAAACCTTATCCGTATCACAGTCAAAGACTCGGGGTGCGGGATTTCCAGGTATGACCTTCCCTATATTTTCGATCCTTTCTTTACCACTAAAAAAGAGGGAAAGGGGGTGGGCCTGGGGCTTTCGACTTCCTTTGGCATTATCGACAGGCATAAAGGGACGATTCACGTAAAAAGCGAACCGGGGCAGGGTGCTGAATTCGTAATAGAGCTTCCCGTAAAAGTAACTAATCCTCAGGCTTCAATTCAAACTTCCTGATTTTGTGGTGCAGCGTGGCGCGGTTCATTTCGAGCACGCTTGCCGCCCTTGAGATATTCCAGCGGCAGAGTTTGAGAATGTGCTCGATATGGTTCCTTTCGACCTCGCGCATGGTAACGGCCATTTCCTTCTCCTCCGGGACTCTGAAGAGAAAGGCAAAGTCGTCCTTTTTCAAATATGCGCTTTTTGAGAGCACCACCGCCCGCTCAATGGTGTTTTCCAGTTCCCGTACATTGCCGGGCCAGTCGTAGGATTGCAGCAGAAGCATCGCGTCATCTTTGATGCCCCGTGCCTGCTTGTTTGTTTCACGGCGAAATTTTTGAAGAAAATGCTCGGCCAGTGGGGGGATGTCTTCTTTTCGTTTTCTAAGGGGCGGGACCTCGATCTCGATCACTTTTAACCGGAAATAGAAATCCTTGCGGAACTGTTCCCTCGTCACTTTCTGGAATAGGTCCTGGTGAGTGGCCGAGATCAGTCGGAAATCGACGCTTATGTCCCTGTTGCCTCCGACCCGGTGGAAGATCTTTTCCTGTAGCACGCGAAGCAGATCGACCTGCATCTTGAGAGGGATCTCGCCCACCTCATCGAGGAACAGCGTACCGCCTTTGGCCATCTCCAGGCGGCCTATCCGTGTTCGGTTCGCCCCGGTAAAAGATCCCGCTTCGTGGCCGAACAGTTCACTTTCGAGCAATGTGTCGGTAAATGCCCCGCAATTTATGGCGATGAACGGTCCGTATCTGCGGTTGCTGCGGGCATGGATCGCTTTGGCCACCAATTCTTTGCCGCTCCCGGTTTCCCCCTGCAGTAAAATGGGCGAGTCAACCTGCCCAACCTGGTCGATAAAGGAAAAAAGGCGCCTCATGCAGCCCGAAGAGCCTATGAGGTCATGGTAGCGGGAGCCGCCGTTCAACTGGTTCCGAAGGGCGATATTTTCATCAACCAGCTTTTTCTGGTTGATGAGCTTTTCTATCATCAGCTCCAGTTGCTCGGCTTGGAAGGGCTTCATCAGGAAATCGTCAGCCCCGCTTTTCATGGCCTCGATGGCGGTTTCAACCGATGCGTAGGCTGTTATCATTACCACGAGAATATGGGGATAGACGGTCTTGATGGTTTTCAAAGCTTCCAGGCCGCTTAGATCGGGCATCCTTATGTCCAGGAAAACCAGATCGTATGGATTGCGGCCGAGCATTTCGAGCGCCTCCCGGCCCCCTGAAGCCCCATCCACCTTGTGCCCCGCCCGCTTCATCCAACCGACCAGGGACTCCCGGATAATCAATTCGTCATCGACAACCAGAATGTGAATCTTTTCGGACATATTACCCCTCAACGAACGGCGCACTCGACGGGAAACTTCAAAACGAAGCGCGAGCCGATCCCCTCTTCACTCTTGACGTAAACCGTGCCCCCGTGCTCCTTGACGATGCCGTAGACCACGGAAAGTCCGAGCCCCACTCCCTTGTCATGGTTCTTGGTCGAAAAAAAAGGCTCGAAGATAAACGGAATGATTTCCTTCGGAATGCCGGCCCCGTTGTCGATCACCTCGATACGGATCATCGACGGCGACCGGCGCAGCTGCGATGTCCTTAGCACCAGTTCGCCCCCACCCGGCATGGCGTCGGCCGCGTTGAAAATAAGATTCAAAAGGCATTGCTCTATCTGGCTTTGATCTCCGGCTATAAGGGGCAGATCCGGGTCCAGTTCGGTTCTTGCCTTTATTTCCTGAGAATCGAGGCGAAAACGTACGAAATCGAGCACTCTTTCTATCAGAGCGTTCACCTGAAACTCGCTTCTAATTCCCCTGGCCTGCCGTGAAAAATGGAGAAGGTCCCTCACTATGCCGCTGCACCGGGCGGATTCGGAGTCGATCAGGCCCAGGTAATAGATGAATCTTTCCCTGGCCGCGGCATCTGTTTGGCCCGATTCGAGTTCCTGCCGCACAAGGCGCGCGAGCGCATTGATCCCCGAAAGGGGGTTATTTATCTCGTGGACTGCGCTGGCTGCCATTTTGCCCAAAGATATCATCTTCTCCTCATAAACAAGCCTCATGAGGTCTTCCTTGAGGGCCGAGACCTTCTGCTCGACCTTCTTCTCCATTTCATCGGTGATATCGCGAAATATTTCGACAACCAGTTCGATCCGCCCGCCCGCCGTCTTCAACGGTACCGCGGTAATTTCCTGGTACCGGCCCAAACCCGGCCCGCCGGCCCCCTCCAAAATCGCATGGGCAACGTCTCCGGTCTCAAGGCAGCGCGCTACCGGGCAATAGAACCCCTCTCCACTGCACCGCGCCGGCGACCCGTATGCCGCCTCATGGCAATATTTGCCCACCATGTCGTCCTTGTTCATGCGGACTGCCGTGAGAAAGGCTTCGTTTGCGTCGAGCAATTTGAGGTCCGGCTGCATAACCAGCACCCAGTCACGCAGACCCATGAAAAGGCTGTCCATGATGCCTTCCACCAGATTGATCTGGCACTTGGCGAATTGATATTCCTCGCTGAGGCGCAGGACATCTCCGAAAATTCTCGATATCGCCGACTCCACTACGCGCACTCTGGCAGGTTTGTGCCTCTGAAAATCCTCCAGCAAATCCGCTTTTCCGGTCAGTTCTATAACCAGATCAAGGTTTTTGATCTTGTAGAAGTCTTCGTAATCCGTGGTTACAAAAATTTTCTTCTCACGGGCAAGGCGTATACCGGGAGCTTCGAGGTCGGGGTCCGCAACAGCCACTATTTCCGCTCCAAGCTGCGGGTACCGCCTTGCGTCGAACATCTCCAGGAATGCCTGGCAGCGTTTGCCTCCTCCGATTATCGCTATTTTTATCGGTTTTTCCATTTTTGATTCCGCGCCAAGTTGCAAGGTCTGAAAAATCAGAGCGCTCCGGCAGTGAAAAGACGTCTGCAATAGAAGGCTACTGTATAATATTTATACACAGAAATCTTCAGCCGGGCAACAAAGCACGGTAGCGGAGATAGGATATCGGATATCAGATGTGGGATACCAAAATCGCGTCGAGATTAACCTCCGACCTCAGCCCTTCTGCGTCTCGCCGGCGCCTTTTTTGTGTAAAATTTATACAAAATGTTCAGATATCTACAAAACCTCCTGAACTAAC
>JAJYTC010000115.1 GCA_021793275.1 Deltaproteobacteria bacterium
TGGCGGTCGGGACGGCAAAGGGGGCGAGCCGTTTCCCAACCAATACGTTTAAGACCTCTGAAGGGCCGCTCGCTATCACCTTCCCGGGGCACGCCTCCCTGATGATGCATTTTCGCGGCAAATATATTTACATAGATCCATGGTCTAAAGTGGCCGACTTTTCCAAAATGCCCAAGGCCGATATCATCTTCATCACCAATCAACACAAAGACCATTTCGATTTAAAAGCCATAAAGGAATTGTGCAACGACAATACCCTGGTTGTGCTTCCCGAAATTTGCGCGATGCGATATCGGGAGGGTATGGTGATGAAGAACGGGGACGTTAAGGTAATCCGCGGTCTTAGGGTCCGGTGTGTTCCGGCCTACAACATCGTTGATATCAGCCCGGCGGGATTTCCTTATAATTTTAAGGGAATAGGAAATGGCTACGTCATTGGATTCGGGGATAAGCGTGTCTACATCGCCGGCGACACGGAGAAAATACCCGCGATGAACCAACTGGGCCATATCGACATTGCATTCCTTCCGGTCGGCCTTCCGGACGCCATGCCTTTGCAAATGGCGGCCGATGCGGTAAGAACGATAAAGCCCGCGGTTTTTTATCCCTACCGCTACGGCGATACGAATGTCGCCGGGCTCAAGGCGATGCTGAAGGACCTGCCGGGGACCGAGGTCAGAATAATTAGCAACATGAAATGATAAATGACGGGAAAAGGGAATATGAGCGAGGCGGGGATTCATCTTTTTATCGGTTTCAAAGGGCTGAGTATTGATGAGGAGTTGAAGCATCTCATCAAGGAATACCAACCGGCCGGGGTCGTTATTTTCAAAAGAAATATCGAGGGCCGGGAACAGCTCGAAGCGCTTGTCTCGAGCGCGCAGGCGTTTGCGATGGAAAAACTCGGCCGTCGGCTTCTCTTTGCCGTGGATCAGGAAGGAGGGAGCGTCCAAAGACTTTCACCCCACTACAGTTCCCTTCCTTCGGCGCAGTCCCTTGCCGAGCAGGGGCCGGAGTCCGTTTCCCGATGGGCGGCAATATGCGCAGGCGACCTGAGGAAGATCGGATTGCAGATAAACTTCGCTCCCGTTCTGGATATCGTTGCCGAGGGGAAAGCTCACTTCATGGAGTCGCGCTCCTTTGGCTCGACGCCTGAGCAGGTATCGGAACTGGGGACGGTCTGGATAGAAACACTCCAGGCGAACGGGATTTCCGCCACGGCAAAGCATTTCCCCGGTCTTGGACGCGCTCAGCTGGACCCGCACCATTTTGCTCCCGTAATTGCCGATGAAAAAGAGGAGGATTTCCAGCTCGATCTGGTTCCGTTCGGGGCCGCCGTCAGGGCCGGAGTCAACTGTATGATGACCTCGCATGCGGTCTACCGGGCGGTCGATCCCGTGCGTCCGGCGACGCTTTCACAGGAAATCTGCCGCGTGTGGCTAAGGGAACGTATGGGCTTTGAAGGCGTTCTTTTCGCCGACGATCTGGACATGGCGGCCATTTGCGAAAACTATTCACCCGAAGAGGCAGCCTCTCTGGGGCTTGGCTGTTCGATAGACTTCTTTTTGCTCTGCCAGAGGTCTGAAAGCATCGACCCGATGTACCGGGCGCTTTCGGATCAACTGAAGGCGGACCCGCTCCTGCAAAGTTATCATCGCGATTCGATTAAAAGGATAGAGAGGCTCAGACATTTTCATGGGACCGGGAGCTGAAGCCCCTGCTATCGGCATTCCCTTGTGGGCCGAAGCCGACTCATACCTATTTGTGCTCAAGATTTTACTTGATGGGTTGCGCTGCGCTCCACCCATCCTACAGTTCGCCTCCGCGTGATGGACGCATCTTGAACGCAAATCCGTATAAGCCGGGGTCCACGGCGTGAACAAGCATCTGAAGTTTCATGCAAGTGGCCTGGCAAACCCGATAAAGAGATCGTATCGTATAGGAGGGGAACGGAAAGGAGACAAGGATGGAATGGCGTGAAGTTGTCGAACATCCAAGCCTGCAAGACCTGCCCTTCAAAATCGAGACCAATGAGTGGGGTGAAATCGTGATGACACCGGCAACGGGCACTCATGGAATCTATCAATCTCTTATCAACGAATGTTTTGTGAAGCTGAAAGAAAAAGGGAGCCGATCTATTATCGAATGCCCCATTCAAACTTCCGAAGGCACGAAGGTAGCCGATGTTGCATGGGGCAGCGCCGCATTCTTTAAAAAACACGGTTTTCGCGTTATCTCATTCACCGAATCGCCTGAAATCGTCGTAGAAGTAAAATCTCCTTCCAATAGCCTGAAGCGAATCGAGGGGAAGAAACAACTTTATTTTGAAGCGGGCGCCAAGGAAGTGTGGTTCTGTGATGAAGACGGCGAAATGCATTTTTTCAGCCTTCAGGGGAAGCTGAAGAGAAGTGAACTGTTCAAAGAATTTCCGGAACGAATAGAGCTCGATCTTATGTGAGACGGGGTATTACCGGATAGAATCGCTTTCGGGGCCAATCTGACTGAATTCCGGGAACTGCTGCGGGCTGGCTGAAGGACCTGATGCGAGGTCGCTTTAAGAGTTGATGTGATGGGTGGGTGTGCCCACCCTACCCGGACCCGCGCCTGGCGTAGGGTGGGCACAAGTCGTATCGCGCCCGCCAAGAAGTTTCCCGATGACCGCTGATCTAGCCCTGGTCGCCCTCAGGCAACTCACATTTCTTGTGCTGCTGTGCGTCGATAACCGCAAGCGCGGTGGTATTGACAATGTCCTCGACGCCGCAGTGGCGCTCGATCACGTGAATCGCCTCGCTTGTTCCCATCAGAATCGGTCCGATCGCTTTTGCTCCTCCCAGCCTGGCCATGAGCTTATAGGCGATATTGCCGGCTTCAAGCGAGGGGAAGATCAGCACATTGGCCTGCTTCTTGAGAGTGTTGAAACTATAGACGCCGTTCAGAATCTCGGGGATCACGGCCGTATCGGCCTGCATTTCACCGTCTATTATTATGTCCGGACGGCGCTCCTTTACGATCCGGGTGGCTTCGGCGACCTTATCGGATCGAGGATGACGCGTGCTGCCGAAGTTGCTGAACGTGAGCATGGCGACTCGAGGCTCGATATCCAGTTGTCTTACGGTGTCCGCCGTGCAGATCGCTATTTCTGCAAGCTGCTCGGCATTGGGATCGATATTGACGGTGGTATCGGCAAAAAACATGATTTCCTTTTGGAAAACCATCATGTAGACGCCGGCTATGACCGTGGTGCCCTTCACCAGCGGAAGCGTATGAAGCGCGGGCCTGATGGTGTCCGGATAGTCCTTGTTGACTCCTCCCACAAGACCGTCCGCATCGCAGAGCTTTACCATCATCGAGCCGAAATAGTTGTTGCTCGTGGTAATGAGCTTTTTTGCCTTGTCGGGCGTCATTCCTTTCCTGCAGCGCGATCTGAACAGGTCCTCGGCATACACGTCCACGCGGTCTGATTTTTGGGGATCGACGATCTCCGCCGCGCCGATTTCGAGATGCAGCTCAGCCGCCTTGTTCTTGATCTCCTCGCGGTTACCGAGCAGAATGGGTTTTGCGATCCCTTCATCCAAAAGGATTTGGCTGGCCCTCAGTATCTTGGGATCGTTGCCTTCGAGGAAAACAATGCGCTTCGGGTTGCTTTTGGCCTTGTGAATGATGCGCCGCATGATCTCCTGAGCGCGCCCGAGGCGGCTTTCCAGCCGGTCTCGGTATTCATCCCAGTCGGTTATCGGCGCCAGGGCGACCCCCGTTTCGACCGCTGCTTTGGCTACCGCAATGCCTTCATAAATAAGCACCCGGGGGTCGAACGGCTTGGGAATGATATATTTGGGCCCGTACTCGAGCCTTTCCTCGCCGTAGGCCTTTAAAACAGAATCGGGGACGTCTTCCTTCGCGAGGTTGGCCAGGGCCTTTACCGCATGGATTTTCATCTCGTCGTTTATCGCCATCGCCCTGACGTCCAAGGCGCCCCGAAAGATATAGGGAAAACCCAGCACGTTATTGACCTGATTGGGGAAGTCGGAACGCCCCGTAGCCATGATCAGATCGCTTCGAACGCTGATTGCGTCCGGGTAGCTGATCTCGGGGTCCGGATTGGCCATGGCGAAAATGACGGGCCTGTCCGCCATGCTTTTTACCATCTCCTTTGAAACCAGGCCCGCCGCCGATACGCCGGCGAAAACGTCGGCGCCTTTCATCAATTCCGACAGGGTCATCGGCTTTTCACCATTGGCGAACCGTTCCTTGTAGGGATTCATCCCTTCTTTGCGGCCGTGGTAGACCAGACCCTTGGAGTCAGCCAGGAATATGTTTTCTCTTTTTACTCCAAGCCTGACATAGAGGCTGGCGCAGGCAATTCCGGCAGCGCCCGCGCCCGAAATGACCACCTTGACCTCGTCGATCTTCTTCCCCTGTAATTCGACAGCGTTTAAAAGAGCAGCCGAGGAGATGATCGCTGTGCCGTGCTGGTCGTCATGAAACACCGGTATTTTCATGATTTCCCGCAGACGCTCTTCAATGTAAAAGCACTCAGGGGCCTTGATGTCCTCGAGGTTTATGCCCCCGAAGGTCGGCTCCAGAAGTTTGACCGCCTTGATGATCTCATCGGGGTCCTTCGTATCCAACTCGATGTCGAAAACGTCAATGTCGGCAAATCTTTTGAACAGAACGGCCTTGCCTTCCATGACGGGTTTTGCGGCCAGAGGCCCGATGTTTCCGAGTCCGAGAACGGCCGTGCCGTTTGTTATAACGGCCACCAGGTTCCCCCTGATGGTATAATCGAAAACCCTCTCGGTAGCGCACTCGATCTCCCTGCATGGCTCGGCCACCCCCGGCGTGTAGGCCATCGAGAGATCTCGCTGCGTGAAGCACGGTTTCATGGGCTTAACTTCAATTTTACCTGCCCGCTCTTCGCTGTGGTATTTTAAAGCGTCGTTTTTCAGAACCATCGGGTGCTCCTGATCTATAAATCGTTGTCGTTTTCGATTGGGAAAGAGTCCGCATCGGCAATGCTCGCCTGCGGTTTCATCTACGTAATGGAATCGCAACATGCAGCGGGCAAAAGGCCGCTCCCTCTGGAATTAGCTATTTTGCAGCTATTATGTCCTTATAATCAAGAGATTTTTAATCGATTGTGAAGAGAATGTTGACAGAGGCCTGAATTATCAACATAATTAGACCCGTGATGTTTGCCCTGTCCCCATTGTCTTCATGCGCTCATTACCTTTCGACTTCAAGTGGTTCCAATGCCGTCCCGGGCGCAAAATTTGCGGACAGCTCATTTTATTGTAACCAAATCCGGTAATTTATTCTGATTTGAATATGTTGCGTAAATACAAGATTTCCGAGGAGCACTGATTATGGCGAAAAAATGGGTCTATTTGTTCGATGAACTCGATCAGGCGGCGTCTTATGTCGGTGGCGACTGGGAAGACGTAAAAGGGCTGTTGGGCGGCAAAGGGGCTAATCTGGCCGAGATGACCAGGCTCGGATTGCCGGTTCCTCCTGGTTTTACCGTGACCACCGAAGCCTGTAACTCCTATCTGGCTGAAGGGATGAAATTTCCCGAACAGATGTGGGAGCAGGAACTCGCTGCTTTGGCCGACGTGGAGAAGAAAACCGGGAAAAAATTCGGAGACGGCAAAAGACCTCTGCTGGTCTCATGCCGCTCCGGGGCGAAATTTTCCATGCCGGGGATGATGGACACGGTGCTCAATATCGGGCTAAACGACGATACGGTCAAAGGCATGATAGATGCCACCGGAGATCCGCGTTTCGTCTATGATTCCTACCGTCGTCTCATTCAGATGTTCGGCTCGGTGGTCATGGGAGTTCCCGACGAACCCTTCGAAGAAGTTTTAAAAGAGTTCCGCAAGGCGCGCGGCGTCCAAAGCGACACGGAGCTTTCGGCAGACGACTGGAAGGCGGTTGCAGAGCGCTTCAAGACTATATTCCAGGATCACAGCCACATAGCTTTTCCCTCAGACCCTCTTGAACAGCTTCGCCTGGCGACCGAGGCGGTATTCGAGTCCTGGAACGGCAAGCGTGCAATCGATTATCGAAATGCGGCCAAAATTGCCCACGACCTCGGCACGGCCGTCAACATCGTTACGATGGTCTTCGGCAACATGGGGCAAACCAGCGCCACCGGTGTAGCGACCACCCGCAACGTCACCACCGGTGAAAAAAAGATCGAGGGCGACTTCCTGATCAATGCCCAGGGTGAAGACGTCGTAGCGGGCATCCGCGCAACCCTTCCCATCGAACAAATGGCCGATGCCGTGCCTGATGCCTGGAACCGGTTTGTGGAAATCGCAAAGAAGCTGGAACAGCACTATAGCAATGTGCAGGATGTGGAATTCACCGTAGAGAGGGGCGTTCTGTGGATGCTGCAGACCCGCGATGCGAAGCGCACGGCCGAGGCCGCTGTCCGCATCGCTGTCGACATGGTGGAGGAAGGACTGATTACCCGCGAGGAGGCCGTCGAAAAGCGCGTCACTACCGAGCAGGTGGACTTTTTCCTGCACCCGCAGTTCGAGGCCTCTTCCAAAAAGGCCGCCAAGACCGAGGGGAAATTGCTGGCAAGCGGTTTGAATGTCTCTCCGGGCGCCGCCGTGGGGATGGTGGCCTTTACTGCCGACCTTGCTGAAACCTGGGCCAAGGAGGAAGGCAAAAAAGTTATCATGGTGCGGCCGGAGACCAAGCCCGATGACGTGCACGGCATGCTGGCCGCAGAAGGCATCCTCACAAGCAGCGGCGGTCGCACCAGCCACGCGGCCCTTGTCGCGCGCCAGTTCGGAAAGCCCGCCGTGGTAGGTGTCGCTGCGCTCGATATCAATGTCGCGCGCCGCATGATGACGGTTGGCGGCCAGGTTATCAATGAAGGAAATTGGATTTCGATCGACGGCTCTACGGGCGAGGTTTTTCTTGGAAAACTCGAAACTATTATACCCGACATTTCCGATCCATGGCTGATGAAGCTGCTCCAATGGGCCGACGAGTTCTCCCGGCTTCAGGTCTGGACCAACGCCGATTATCCTCACGACGCCAAACGCGCCCGCCAATTCGGCGCCAGGGGCATAGGCCTGTGCCGCACCGAGCACATGTTCTTCCAAACCGAACGGCTTCCTCTGGTTCAAAAGCTTATCATGACAAACGATCCTGCTGTGCGCGACGAAGCGCTGGACGCTCTGCTTCCCTACCAGCGCGAGGACTTCAGCGGCCTTTTCAGGGAAATGGATGGCTTGCCGGTTATAATTCGCCTCATCGACCCGCCCCTGCATGAATTCCTGCCGAGTCGGGAAGAGCTCTCGACGCGGCTTGCAGACTGCAAAATCAAGCTGCAGCACGCCCGTGATTTGCATGAAATCAATGAACTCCTGAACATGATCGACGAAAATCAGCACATGCTAAAGCAAGTGGAAAAGCTCCATGAAGCTAATCCGATGCTGGGGCTGCGGGGCGTGCGCCTCGGGATAAGAATGCCTGAATTGACGAAAATGCAGGTCAGGGCCATCTTCGAAGCCGCCTGCCAGTGCGCGGCCGAGGGTATAGACGTCCATCCCGAGATTATGATCCCCCTGACCGCGCACGCTAATGAGCTGAAAAGACAAAGGGATACGCTCGAAGCGGTTGCAAAGGAGGTCATGAAAGAGCTGAAAGTGGAAGTGGATTATAAGTTCGGCACCATGATCGAGATCCCGCGGGCGGCCCTTACGGCGGATGAATTGGCCGAGTATGCCCAGTTTTTCTCTTTCGGCACCAACGATCTTACCCAGACGGTCTTCGGGATAAGCAGGGACGATGCTGAAAAAGGCTTCCTCATCGACTACATACGCGACGGGATTTTGCCCGAAAACCCCTTCGTGAGCATCGACGAGCACGGAGTGGCCAAAATAATGGGCCTGGCTGTCGCGTCGGGCAGAAAAGCCCGTCCCGAGCTTGAGGTCGGCATCTGCGGAGAACACGGGGGAGACCCGAAGTCTATAGCCATTTGCCACTATCTCGGACTCAACTACGTTAGCTGTTCGCCCTTTCGCGTGCCCATTGCCAGGCTTGCCGCCGCACAGGCCGCGTTGAAAGAGCGCAGACAAGACCGGGGCGCTGAGGCCATGGCAAGAAAGTCTTAGCAGCAGGATAACTGCTGTCGTATGTTGGCTATCGGGTATCGGAGGCGCTCTCCGATACCCGATAGCCGTTTTTGTACTCGCCTCACAACACGTCTTTTTCCCTTTATGCCCGCTCGACGCCCATCAGACGCCAAACCGCCGTAGCGCCCCGACCCCGCCCTGATACATTTTTTGCGCTTTCTCCCCCGAAGTGGGAAGATTTCGGTATCCTGCTCCTGCATCCACGCCCCCAAAAGCTTTCACTGCCCCCGAGACTAAACTTTTTCCTCCGTAATATCGCTTACCTATTCTTTGTCTGTGAGAAATTGGATCGTTGGCACGCGAGTTGCCATAGGGTTCACTCACCGGATGATTGAAATGGGACGAAAAACGCACATCCGGCAACTTACTCAAAGGAGAACAAGATGAAAAAACTGGCTTACATTTTAGGTACAGGGGTGATCTCAATGGCCGTGGCATTGACTCCTGCTTTTGCCCGGACAGCAACTCAGAAACCGGCGGATACCGCCAAAGTAAAGACGGAAATGAAGGCGAAACCGCTCGTTAAGGCCGGCGCGGCGAGAGCTAAAGTCAAGAGAGTCGTGAAGGGAAAGACCCTCAAGAGCAAAAAAGCGGTGAAGACCCGCTTGCATTCAAAAGCTGCGGCATCGCGCAAACATTATGTAAAGAAGTACAGGGGAAAAAAGATTTCGATGAAGCACGCCGGGAAGCGACTGTCCCGGCTTGAGAAGGGAAGGAAGATTGTAAAAAACACAAAAATGGCCCCTGTGTCCGGGAAATAGTGCGCCAGTAGAATCTACCGCAGAGTCGCAGAGAGCGCTGAGGAAAAAGCTCGATAAGTAGAAGCGTAAGCTGAATACGATCCTTTCTCAGCGTTCTCTCCATGGTCCGTCCACGACCGGCCTCTGCGGTAGATATTTTTTTATTGCGGCTTCGCTCCGCCATGCTGCGTTAATCTCCTTAATCCTGTCTGGATAACTCCCGGTTTTTATGACATTTGGTTTTGACGGTTGCCCTCACGGCCGCCCGGGGTTATCATGCGCCAAAATATTTGGCCTGGGGCTTTCGCGTCGATGCATGATGGGGGCAGACAATGGGAACGCATAAGACCTACACAGAGATAAACGAAAAAATCCGAAGCGGCGCCGCCGTCGTGGTCACGGCGGATGATATGGTCGGGATAGTGAGGAAAAAGGGGGCCGCGAAAGCTGCAAAGGAAGTTGACGTAGTCACCACGGGGACATTCGCACCCATGTGTTCCTCGGGGGCCTTCATAAATTTCGGCCATACCAGTCCTCCCATCAAGGCTTCGAGAGTCTGGCTCAATAATGTTCCGGCTTATGCGGGGCTTGCGGCAGTGGACATTTACATCGGAGCAACCGAACCGACGTCCGAAGATCCGCTTAACAAGGTTCACCCCGGCGCATTCGAATATGGCGGCGGCCATGTTATCGAGGACCTGGTGAGCGGCAAGCGGGTCCACTTGCGCGCTGAAGCCTATGGGACCGATTGTTATCCCAATCGTGCCGTCGAAAAAGACGTCAGCCTCAAAGACCTGCGGTCCGCCGTGTTGTGCAACCCTCGAAACGCCTATCAGAACTATAATTGCGCCGTCAACCTCTCCAAGAAAATAATCTACACATACATGGGCGCCTTGAAACCGGACCTGGGAAATGCCAACTACTGTTCGGCGGGCCAGCTTAGCCCGATGCTGAACGATCCCTATTACAGAACGCTCGGTCTTGGCACGCGGATTTTTCTCGGCGGCGCCCGGGGCTTCATAACATGGCCCGGCACCCAGCATAACCCCGATGTTCCCCGGCTTCCCAATGGTACGCCCCGCGGTCCCGCGGGCACGCTCATGCTGACGGGCGACCTCAAAGAGATGAGCCCGAGGTGGCTCATGGGATCCAGCATTCTCGGATACGGATGTTCTCTTATGGTCGGAGTGGGAATCCCGATCCCGATTCTGGATGAGGAGATGGCCCTGTTTACCTCCATTTCCGACGAAGATATCGTGACACAGGTAAAAGACTACAGCTTTACTCGGCAGGAGCCGATCTGCGAAGTCAACTACGCCCAACTGAAGTCCGGCTCGATCAGCGTCGAGGGCAGAGAGGTCCCGACCGTTCCGCTCTCAAGCTACGTTCGTGCAAAAGAAATCGCCGAAATCCTAAAGAAGTGGATTGAAAATGGCGAGTTCATACTTGGAGAACCCCAGCAGATGCTCCCCTCCGTTTCGCGCTCCGAGTCCCCGGGCGCCGGGGCGGCCAGGTGAGGCGCAAAGATTCCGCAATGGTGATGCAATGGCCCGTAAAGTAAAGGGCATCGGACTTCTATCGGGCGGCCTCGACTCCCTGCTGGCAGTAAAAGTGCTCCAGGACCAGCAGATCGATGTGGTTGCGCTCACCTTCGTAACGCCTTTTTTCGGGCCTGCGAAGGGCTTGGCGGCCGGTGAGATGGCAGGAGTAGAAACGCGCGCCATCGATATCTCCGAGGTCCATCTGGAAATGCTCAAAAACCCTCGCTACGGTTACGGAAGCCGGCTCAACCCGTGTATCGACTGCCATGGGCTTATGCTGAGGGAGGCTGCAAAAAACATGAGTGCCGAGGGGGCGGATTTCCTTTTTACCGGCGAGGTGCTCGGGCAGCGCCCCATGAGTCAGCGCCGGGATTCGCTAAGAAGCGTGGAAAAACTCTCCGGCCTTGACGGGCGCATCCTGCGGCCTCTAAGCGCGAAACTCCTTTCCCCCACCAGGGTCGAGGAAGAAGGGCTGGTTGACAGGAGCATGCTGCTCGACATCCAGGGCCGCTCCAGGAAGCGCCAGAGGGAGCTTGCCCTCAAATACGGCCTCAAGGAATATCCGCAGCCGGGCGGTGGTTGCCTGCTGACACTGGACAGCTTTACAAACCGGCTCCGCAAGCTGCTCGACATATGCCCCGGGGCAACCGTTGCGGACGTCGAGCTGATCAAATGGGGTCGCGCCTTTATGCTCCCGGGCAAAACGATCTGCATGGTCGGACGAAAAGAGAGCGAAAACTCTAAGTTGGAGGCTCTGGCCGGAGCACGGGACATCGTTTTGAGGGCCTGCGATCATCCCGGCCCGACTTGCGTTATCCTGGCCCCGAACGGGCCTTTCGATCTTGAGACTGCCACATCGCTTGCGGCCTCTTACGGCGATGCGCCGCAGGGAGCCCAGGTGACTATAGAATGGCGCGAGGGGGGAGTTGAAGGGGGCGGAGCGGCCGGAAAGCTCATGGTCGTTTCCAAACCGAAGGAATTTTTCAAAAGCTTGCTTATTTAGATAGGGGCCGGGGCTCGGGTATAAGACCTCTATCTATGCTTTGGCTGTTGCCGGATCCATCCCGTAGTCGCAGTGAGGCCTGAGCGCACAGAGCGAGCAGCGCGGCTTTTTTGCCGTGCAAATTCTTCTGCCGTGCTGGATCAACTGGTGAGAGAATTTTACCCATCTCGCCTTGTCTAAAATAGCGTTTAGGTCCTGTTCGATTTTGTCCCGGTCTTTTTCGCGAGTCAAACCCAGCCTGGCCGACACCCGCGAAACGTGCGTATCGACCGCTATTCCCGGAATTCCAAAGGCGTTTCCCAAAATCACGTTGGCGGTCTTTCGCCCTATGCCTGGCAGTGTGACCAGTGTCTCCATGTCCCGAGGCACCTGTCCGC
The DNA here is from genome assembly GCA_021793275.1 of Deltaproteobacteria bacterium. Taxonomy (GTDB): domain Bacteria; phylum Desulfobacterota; class Syntrophobacteria; order Syntrophobacterales; family Syntrophobacteraceae; genus SbD1. The sequence goes on from JAJYTC010000115.1 coordinate 11,815, forward strand.
TAAAGCGGTCGCAAATCGCTTTGCTGCTTTCCCTTATCGCCATCGCCTTGTTATGATAAAAACCGGTCGATCTGATGTCCTGCTCCAGTTCCTCCAGCGGCGCTTGGGCAAAGGCTTTGGCCGACGGATATTTATCGAACAGGCTAGGCGTTACGATATTCACCCGCTCGTCGGTGCACTGGGCGGAGAGGATAGTCGCCACCATGAGTTGAAGCGGGTTATCGAAGTCCAGCGAACATTTTGGATCGGGATAGAGTTCATCCAGCATTTTCAGGATTGACTTTACCTTGTCCGAATTGGTATGAATGCCGCCCAAAACTTTCTCCTGTGAATACTAACGGCTTGGCAAAAGGTGGGAGCGAGATTAATTTTTAAGTCAAATTCCCGGCTATTTCAAGCTGAAACACAGGGGGGCGACCCGGGATTTACCCTGGAATACATAATATGGCAGGCGCATAATGAGCATTAAAGGCGAAGAGTTTTTCAGGCCGCTACTTTCTAGAACCCGCTCCCGAAGGGCGCAGGGCATTCACATCATCGTTTGCCCCTTCTGTGACGACGGCCATCCCATTCCGACTGACTTCGACTCCATTCATCGCTGCAGTTGCGGGGCATGTTTCAAGGTTTGCGGGACCGACATGCTCGAGATCGGGGTAGGAGACATCGCCAACACCCTTTGGAACGAAGATGAGCTGAGCCTGGTCCGATCGGTGCCGGTGGATTTTTGCAATATAGTGATAGAGAGGGATTTCGACCGCCTGCTCGATCTCAGGCACACCTCGCCCGAGAATGGCGGTATCGAGCGCTTCTGTAAATACGATATCAACATCAACCTGAGTCTGGTCTGGGTGAAGAGGCTGTTTTAGGGGAATCGGTGAATCGGTGATTGGACTGCTTGGATTCATCTATTCGGAACATGGCGAAAATCGGCGGGCACTGCGGCTTATGAAGCCCGAAATGGTGATTCAATCGCTGATTTCTTGACACCGCATTCATAAAAAGGTATGTTTCCCAACCACCGGGGATGTAGCTCAGTTGGGAGAGCGCAGGCTTCGCAAGTCTGAGGTCGAGGGTTCGAATCCCTTCATCTCCAATTCAAGCACCTAATTCTTCAAGATTATCCTTCCTATGTGGTCCCGTTTCCAGCCGTACACAAACCCGTTACACAAAGTGAGGCTGGAATGGGATCAAAAAATTATTCTCCATCGTACCTTGTGCGCCAGAACTCGGCCTACTGTTTCCGCATGATCGTGCCGCTCGATCTTCAGCCCATTGTAGTGATTCGGGAACCGCGCTATTCTCTGCGAACCGGCTTTTTAGGTGAAGCCAAGTACCACGCCAGGCTGATGGCTGGACAGGTGCAAAGCCTGTTTCTTAAGCCGTTAGGCCTTGCAAATGTGTGATTGACAACTTATCGAACCTTTGATCGGATGAGGGACCGGAGGCGGCGTAAACCCAACCGGAGGGATACAGAACTAATTCGGTATCTTTCCGAACAATTCCGAACGTATTCGGACAATGGCAAACCAGAAACTTGCAGACATCGAATTAAAACAGCTAGTTAGACTCGGACTAAAGTGTTCGGAAATCGCCGAACGATTGGTGGTCAGCAGTTCCAAGCTAAGGTCTTGGAGGTAATAAACAGTGTCTCACCGGATGCGAGAGACGAAATCATTCTTCGGCTCACGAAAGAAATGCTGTTCGGTCAGCTGTTGACCTCAATTGAGCAAAAATTTGGCCGTGATAATGGCGAAATGGCGAAGTATGCTCACGATCCTCTTGGATGGGTGATGCAGGCCTTCCCCTGGAATGAGGGTGAGCTTGAAGGCTTCGACGGACCTGACGTATGGCAGCGCGAATTCCTCGAAGGAGTCGGCGAGCAGCTACGCGCCGGCGTCGATGCGAGCGTTGTGATCCAGGAAACCACAGCTTCGGGGCATGGCATCGGAAAAAGCGCCCTGGTCTCCTGGCTCATATTTTGGGCATCAGCACGCGCGAAGATACAAAGGGTGTTGCAACGGCCAACACCGAAGTCCAGCTAAAAACGAAGACCTGGTCGGAGCTTTCGAAGTGGCACCGGCTCATGAAAGACCGGGGCAAATTCACGCTCGGGGCGACAGTTCTTCATTCCAGTGACGCGGACCATGAAAAGACACGGCGTGTCGACCAGATACGCCGGTCAGAGCGAAACACCGAGGTTTTTTCCGGGCCACACAACAAGGGGAATCGCGTGCTTTTGGTTTTGGACGAGGCATCGGCCATACCTGATATAATTTGGGAGGTCTCTGAGGGAGCGTCGACCGACTCTAATATTGAAATCCTCTGGATCACCTTTGGCAGCCTTACGCGAAACACGCGATACACTGGCGGGGAATTCTGCCTCGACGCCGAGGAAGTCAGGGCAGAACGTAGCAAACAAGCGGCCGAGACTTCGATGCGATAAGGGCGAGCACAAAACGCGGATCGGCCCGGTTGGTGAGGCTGGGCTTTTATTTAAAATCGGAAATGATTTTGAAGATTGGCTGAATAGAACATTTTTTCCGCTCCTGGTTGCCGTTTCTATTGCCGGTTTTCGTTGCCGCTTCTGGTTACCCTTTTACAGACCAGATATTCACGTGCTATGGTCAGGAAGCTATGGAGATGATTTGAGCCGCCCGGCACACGGCCGGCTGAATTTTGTCGCAACTTCGGAAAACCCTTGCAGAAATTCAATCTCTCGTTTACTTTAATTTCCCAATTCATGTCAGATTATCAGGACTGGAACCAACCCACGCATCCGGGAGCGGCAATGCAGAAAAAGCCAAAACACATTGCGTTCGAGTATAGAATATCTGACAATTACGTTGTTTATGCTTCGACTGGAGCGACGGGCGGCTTGAATGCCCAGGGGCAGATTGTAATCAGTTTCTTTAACGAACGAGGGGCCATTCCCAGGAAACAAACATATGAAATAAGCGATCAGGGAAACTTGATTGTGCCGCCGATTGCAGAAGAAAAAACTGAATCAGTAATAAGAAACGTGTTTATGGGCGTTTCATTGCCCGCGTCTGCCGCAAAGATGATCGGCGAGTGGCTTATTGGGCTAGCCCAAGTTTAACACGCATGAAAAAACAAAAAACAATAACAATAAGTTAGGCTTTAAAGAATCCGCCAGTGGCACTACATCTTAATCATTTATCAAACAACCATTTTGCGCACCCCCCCGGGCGTGGCCGTCACCCCGAGCACGTCATAGAGTTCTTTGAGATGTAATTCGGCAGTCGTTGATTTTCGAACATGGAGGGTGTGGCCGTCCCTTCGTTTGAAAACAGCGGTGACCCTTTGTTGACCG
>JAJYTC010000278.1 GCA_021793275.1 Deltaproteobacteria bacterium
CCCGCTCATAGGTCTTTTCACGAAGACCGTGCCCCAACGCGTTGATGACGGCCATTGCGCAGCCAATAGCCTCATAGCTCAGGTCACTTTCTACGTATTCGCGTCCATTTGCGTTCATTCGCGGTGCACTAAATTATGGAAGTGCCGGACAAGGTTCATCAAGGCATCGGCAAAGTGGCGACATAGACTGCTCCTCCTTAGCTAAGGTTTTGGAGAGCACAATATTGAGATCCCGTTAACAGTCAGGAAATAAATGTCGTTGTAGGGTTAATACGGAAATGCGGTGGGCATGTCCCGGGGACCCGAAACAGGCCAATACTTTTGAAACGCCGTGGTGACGCATGGGAATCCTTGTCTGTTCGGATACTTATTATGGGCTGTTTGCCCGCTCCATGGCCCTTAAAGGTGTCGATTTTCTTTGGGTGCCGGCCAATTGGCCGCCGGTCGGTATCGACGCACTGGAAGTCTGGAATGCGAGGGTGCTGGAAAACGGTTTTTTCCTGGCCGCCTGTAATCGCACAGGAAAAGACCGTGTCATGGATTGCCGCGGTGCGGTTTCCTGCGTCTATGCCCCTATCTATTCCGCGAAAAGGGTCGACGACCACTGCCTATTATAGAGTTATCTGTGGTGGGACTCTCAGGGACGTTTCGAAACGGACGGGGCTTTCGCTCGCAGTGCTGTACAGGCTGAACCGGCTTGGCCCGGATGCCCGTTTAAGGCGCGGCCAACTGGTAAAACCGGCCCGAGTAAATCTGCCTGTGAGGCCCTCTTTCGGCAGGGCTTCATGCTCGCTCCGGCGCCCCGCCGAAAGAAGAGCTGCGAGTCGAAATGGTCGCTTTGCGGGCCGCTAGACACGAGCAGCCCTGCAAAGCCCGGGGTTATAGACTCTTCTTAGAGCGGCTTCAAACCGTTCCCAGGGAAAGAGGTTGCCGGGACAGTCCGTGTGCGCGCCGGGCACCTGGCGGTGTCCCAGCACGTGGGAGATGGGAATTTGGTAGTAATCTCCCAGTTCGGCAACCAGCTTCGTCAGCGTGATCATCTGGGCTTCATAGGGAAGTTGGTAATCAAAATTGCCCACCAGTGCGATGCCGATTCCCCTGAAATTCATGCGGTCGGCTGCACAATGCGCACCGACTTCCTGCTTGGTCCATCGCGGTCCGACTTCCACTTCGCCACAGCCTTTGCCCATCGTGCCGTCGTCGATCAGGAAGTCGTAGCCCATGCCGTTTACAAACCCGCGCTGAAGGTGTATGCGGTTTATCTTCAGGGCATCGGCAATCTCACAGGCTGTGTGATGAACAATAATGTATCGCCAACAATTGTTTCTGTAGACCGGGACAATATTCTCATAGCGTGTGGGGTGCGGAATGATCAGCGTGCGCCCTGGCGTCAGGGGTTCACCCGGCCTCAGATGATTGGCGCGAAGTATGGATTCTTCAGAAACCCCGTACATTTCCGCCAGTCGCGGCACGGTTGTGGTCAGCCCTACCTGGTGGATGGCGTAGTCCCGATGTTCGGGAGGTAAGCAAATATGCGCCTCTGGTCTTTGTAAAGCATCTGATGGCTCTTCAGCGAAACTATCCGGTTCCGGAAACAGAGTGGAACATCCAGTCAGCAGGAATAAGAAAATTCCCTGAGAAGCCAAAGAAAGAAAGCTCCTTCGACTGTATTCGGACTTTGAATTCATTTACACCTCAATACATAAAGTTGTTCAATACTCCAGCAATAGGAGTCGAATTTTCTCATTCCATATTTATCGGAGTCAACATATTTCGTCGGTTTTGATTTATGGGACCAGACCCCGCGGGGGTGCGGGCGGCACGGCTCCCCGCGTTACCGTCCTTTTACACCCCATGGCGACGCGCCGTTTGTCAAATAGCCACGATCCGTTTACAATGCAAGGCTCTAAAAAGTTGTTCCCAGGAAAGATAGGCGAGACTAGGCAAAAATGGATCGATCTAATCGGAAAAAAGCCTCGAAGCCCGAACTGCTCTCCCCCGGCGGCAGCCTGGAAAAGGTGAGGATCGCCTTTCTCTACGGCGCGGATGCGGTCTATGCTTCGGGAAAAGACTTCGGGCTGCGAGGTTTTGCACATAATCTCGATTCGGAGGAACTGGCCGCCGCAAGCCTTATCGCGCACAGTCTCGGGAAAAAAATCTACGTGGCCGTCAATATCTTTGCGCGGGGGTCGGACCTGGCAAAAATGCCTCCCTACCTGGAGTATCTCCAGGAGCTGAAGATCGACGCGCTCATAATATCGGACCCGGGTGTTCTGCTGCTTGCCCGCAAATATGCCCCGAATGTGGCCGTTCACCTGAGCACGCAGGCCAACACGACAAATTCTTTGAGCGTTAAATTCTGGCTCGAACAGGGCGTGCGGCGCATAAATCCGGCGCGCGAATTGAGTTTTCAGGAAATCGCCGAGATAGTGAGAAGCTCAGAGGCTGAAATCGAAATATTTGTCCACGGGGCGATGTGCATGTCCTATTCGGGCCGCTGCCTGATGAGCGCTTTTTTGAATCCGGCCGGGACCCTTGCGGAAAAGTATGGCGCCGGCAATCTCGCCCAGCCTGCTTTAACGAATCGAAGCGCCAATAGCGGGTTCTGCACGCAACCCTGCCGCTGGTCCTGGGGGCTGGTGGAAGAAAAGCGGCCCGGAGAGTTTTTCCAGGTGGAGCAGGATGCGCGCGGCACTTATATTCTTAACTCAAAGGACCTGTGCCTGCTTGAGGAGATCGGTCCGCT
>JAJYTC010000116.1 GCA_021793275.1 Deltaproteobacteria bacterium
CCAAGTAAAGAGAAGCACCATTCTTTAAATTTGCGTCCATTTGCGTCCATCTGCGGTGTGAACCGGTTAATTCACCGACATTTAATTATTCCATCAATCTATGAACCGTCGTTGTAGGGTTAAGACCGAGACGTTCAATTTCAAAAAGACTCAGGGCGGAGACAGCAAAATCCACCCGGTCATCCAGACAGGATTCCCATAGCCTTATCGCCTCATCATTGCCGTTTACAAGTTCGAGGAAGAACCCGGAGTCAAGCCCGATCATCGATTCTGCCTCTTTCCAGTTCTTCCCATGCATCGGTTGTGAGGGAGCCGCGACGAATCAGGCCAAGGAGCCTGCTGCCGGCCGCTTTCTTCCGCCTCCGTGCGAGATAGTCTTCAAGGGCCCTTGCGGTGAGTGCTGAAATCGACAGCCCTTCGTTTTTGGCGGCCTGCTTCAATTTCGGTCCCAAGTCATCGGGGATATGAACAGTAACGCGCATCCAAGAACTACTTTCATAGGGATTTGCGCCAAACATATATGTGTGTACGAGCATAACAGCTCGCTAAGCTAAAAACAACTCGGCTTTTCCCGCAAGCGGCCGCGACACCGGAATAAAAGGCTGCCGGGAGGGGCATCTGGAGATCGAGCCCTCACGGCAAATTGCGGGAAAAACCGCCCCTGGAATGCAAAACAAGTTTAAAAATTTCACACAAAATCGTTGACACCACCTGCCACGCCAAATGCGAGTGATTACTGTAAGCCGCCTGATTTGGAAGGAAATGACGAAGTGCGGCGAAAATGCGATGGGAATTTGCCAGTACCGCAAACTTTGATTATCATAGGGCGGCGAGCATGAATGCAATAAGGAGGGGGAAGGCAGTGCAGAAGAGAACCAAAAGGCTGATGGTGGGCGCTCCGGGGGTTTTTCTTAGTATTTACCTTTTGTCCGGGTGCGCCATGATACAGAGAAACGAGGCAATGCAGCAAGAGAGGCTCTTGTCCGCCGCAGGGTTTCACATGGAACTCGCAGATACGCCCGGCAGACTTGCCAAGGTAGCTGCAATGCCCCAGCGAAAGCTTGTTGCCAAAAGGCACAATACTAAAATCCATTGGACTTATGCGGATTCCAAGTATTGCAAGTGCTTATTTACCGGGAATGAAAAAGACTATCAACACTATCAGTATCTTCTCACATGGAACAAAATTGCGCAAATGAACGAGGCGGCAGCAGTAAACTGGGGCGCGTATGGCCCCTGGTGGGGTCCCTGGTGGGGTCCCTGGGGGCCTTGAGCAAAGTTTGCAGTCGGCTTTCCATATGATGCCTTCTGCGCGGTATCATCGGCCGGTGAGGGTGCGCGGGGGGAGTGAGTAGCTCCCCGCGCTTTCCGCTTTAGATCAATGAAAAGGCAAAACAGGCGCCCGAGGGATTCAGCGGTCCTCCAATGTCTCGGTTATCCTGGCCAACACACCCTCCTGGCGAGCCGATACAGCCGATTGCCCGGTGACGATTCGCCTGGCAAGTTCGAGCGCCTTTCCGCGGTCTTGAGGATTGGGTATGAGGATTGACAAGGTCCTGATTGCCTTTTCTTCATCAGTTTGAAGTATCCGAGCCTGATCATGGACCATTCGCAGGAAATCATCCTTTTTGAGGTCTCTGAACACGCCGCTGGATTCCAGCAGCAGTTCATCCTTGAGGAGGGCATCACGGTCTATGGCCTGGTCCGCATCCTCCAGGGCCATTATCATACGGACCACCCCTTCTTCGTAGCCGCCCTTGTCCATGAGATCCTCATAGCGCTGCCACAGTTTTTCCTCCAGGCTCTTTTCTTCCACCTCTTCCCGGATCGGATCCTTCGATCTCAAGCTTTTGCCTTTCGGGGCGGGGAATAAAAGCTTCATCATCGGGCTTTCATAGATGGCAAAAAATAGAGTTTCAGCAAACTTGTCTCTTATTTCCTGGTAGCCGTCCAGTGCGGCGACAACAGAGTCCGAGACCCGGTTCTGAAGTTCGAGAAATAAGTTGTCGGATTGAGCAGGTTTCCGGTTATTTTGCACCATCGGCGCAAGGAACTTGAAGGGTAGCATGAACGGGTTGATCCTGTCCGAAAAGATGTATTTGTTTACCCGTAGAGGATGGAGCTGTCTCATGATCTCGGCGGTAACTTCGTTTGAGAACATCCTGACCCAGGGGCTGAACAAGGTATTGTAAACAAGGTCGTTCATCTCCGAGACGGCCTCGACTCGGGTAAAGTCCGCATCTTCCTCAAACATTTTTCCCGCACTCTCGTTTAGAGCCATAAGGTGCTTCATTTCCCGCTCTTCGAAGACCACATCGTAATCGCTCACCCCTTCTATCTTGTCTTTCTCGACGATTTTCATTTCATAGAGACCCGGGGGCAGGGCATTTATGACTTCGATGCTTTTAATGATCTCATTATGCTCTTTGCGGGCAATCTGGGAGCCGACGAATATCCCCAGGTGGCCGATATGGGGGTGCAGCATGTAGATGATCACCTTCCCAAGGCGCTTGATTTCCTCAACAGACGAATATTCCTTGATGATCCAGTCCAACGCCTGCTGCGGCGGGGTGATGTTGTCGCCGTGCGAGGCGAAGAGCACCATCGGTTTTTCGATATTTTTAAGATTGAGGATTTTTTTCCTGTCCAGCTTAAGCTTCCCCTGTTCGAGCTTGTCGCCCACGAAGAGGCTTTCCACAATTTTATGTATTTCTTCCCTGGTCATGCAGGAATAGCCATCCCACCATTTTTCGAAGGTTAGATACCTTTCCTTCTCGGTATCTATGTTGGCGTAGAGGTTATAGTGTTTGGACCAAAGGGTGTTACCGGGGTTTAGATTTTCGAAGTTCTCCTCGAGCCAGGCGCCGTCGAACTTTCCATCGCCAAGGTCGGAGAGAAGGGATGTAAGCCAGATTCCGCCCAGTAGACCTCCGGAGTAACGCATGGGATTTTTACCCTCAACCCCCGACCAATAGGAAAGAGGGGCGCCGTTTAAGACAAGGGGGCCGGTCAGGTCGGGACGGTCGGCGCCAAGCAGGGCAACCGCCCATCCTGCCTGGCAGTTACCGATCACGGCAGGTCTGGGGGACTCGGGATGCCTTCGCCTGACCTCTTCGATGAACCGGATTTCGGCCTTTTCCACGTCGGCCAGCGTCTGCCCCGGCACGGGTTCGGGATGAAAAAAAATGAAATATACGCTGTGGCCCCGGGCAAGCGCATCCCCTATTTCGGAATCCCTTTTGGAGCCGCCTATCCCCGGTCCGTTCCCCGCTCGCGGATCGATGACCACAATGGGCCTCTTAAGGGGATCGACGACGTCGGTCTTTCTCGGAATGATACGGGCCAGATCGTAGTTTACGGGTCTTTCCAGGCTCGTGCCCGGAAGGATGACTTCATAGTCGAAGACAAGGACCGGGGGCTCGCCCTTCCTGATGGTGTCCAGGTAGTTGTTTCCCCTTATCCTCAGAACGTCCATGAACAGGACAAAACGCTGCATTGAATCGACACAATATTCCGGCCAGTCCGTCCAAACATAGGGTTTATTTGCGTGGACGCGACTTTTTTCACCAACCATAGGTAACGCTCCTTTCTCAGGCAGTTTAAGCTTAGCCGTTCTTGGAAGACATCCGGCTAATCATGAGCGCGGCTACTGCGCAGGAAATAACCCTGGCTTCGACGGGGTCGGCCCGTGAAGTGAGCACGATTGGCACTTTTGTTCCCATTACGAATCCTGCCAACCGGCCGCCGGCAAGATATTCGAGGTCTTTTCCCAGGATGTTGCCCGAAACCAGATCGGGCACCACCAAAATATCGACATCGCCCGACACGGGGCTCTTTATGCCTTTGATTCCGGCCGACTCAGCCGAGATGGCGTTGTCGAAGGCCAGAGGGCCGTCTACGATCCCGCCGGTTATCTGGCCCCTTTGCGACATCTTTGCCAGACACGCAGCATCGATAGTGGAAGGAATGGCCGGATTTATAACCTCCACGGCCGAGAGGGCGGCGACCTTCGGAAGGTCTACTCCCAGGATGCGGGCCATATCGATGGCATTCTGTGCGATGGCCTGTTTGGCATTGAGATCCGGATTGATGTTTATGGCCGCGTCCGTGATATACAAAAGTTTTGGATAGGTCTTCAAATCTGTCAGAAATACATGGGATATGCGTTTTTTCCCCTGCATGTGGTGGGCAAGGATGGGATGGAGGAATTCGTCCGTATGGATGTGGCCCTTCATCAGCGCCTCAACCTCGCTGTTTTCGACGAGTTCGACGCCCTTTTCCGCCATGGCGTCCTCCCCGGGGGCATGGATGATCCGGAACTTTTTGGCGCAGGTTATGGCAGCCAGTAAATTGCGGATTACCTCTTCATCGCCGATCAGAACGGGCTCTATATAACCAGCCTCGGCAGCCTTGCAGGCCCCCTCGAGGACGTGCTGTTCGTCCGCATCGATTACCGCAATTGGTACGGCAGGCAGGCTCTTTGCGGTCTGGAGCAGTTGCTCGAAATTTTCGAATTCGACATTCATCGAGTTTCTCCCTGTTTATCCCCGAAAAGCAGCTCTCGCGTGTGCCGGGCTATCATAAGGTCTTCGTTGGTATGTACTACCCGCACAGTACACGGGCTGTTTCCCGTTGAGATGATATCGGCGTGGGCGTCGTTTTTCCCGGCGTCCAGGCGGATACCGAGATAATCAAGGCCCTGGCAGATCATCCACCTGACAGGCGCAGCCCGCTCTCCGATACCGCCGGTGAACACCAACGTATCGATGCCGCCTATGGTCGCAGTAAGTGCCCCGATATGCTTGCGGGCGATGTAGCAGAACAGTTCGATGGCCTGGGCCGCATGAGGTTCGGTGGTGCGCTTTTCCAGAAGAATCTTCATGTCGGAGCTTATCCCAGATACGCCCATGAGCCCCGAACGGTGATTAAGCAGCCTTTCGAGTTGGCGTGCGTCATAGCCCTTTTCGTCCATCAGGTAAAGCAGTATCCCCGGGTCGAGGTCCCCGCTTCTTGTGCCCATCATTAATCCGCCGAGGGCGGAAAGACCCATAGTGGTGTCCCGAGGCGCCCCCTCTTTTAGCGCCGCCATGCTGGCGCCGTTGCCCAGATGGGCGATGACGGCCCTTCCCTGCAGTCCGTTTTTCAAACTTTGCGTTACATATTCATAGGAAAGTCCGTGAAAGCCATAACGGTAAATACCCTCATGGCGAAGACTCCGAACAATGGGCAGCCACTTCGCGATCTCCGGCATCCTGCTGTGAAAAGCGGTATCAAAGCATACCGCCTGATTGACGCCGGGATAGTGTTCAGTGACGGCGTCGATACCTTTAAGCTCACCGGGAAGATGCAAGGGCGCCAGGGAAATAAGGCTTCTCAGTCTCTGCATCAGTTCGGGCGTAACCTTCTCCGGCTTAACGTGATCGGGTCCTCCGTGCACCAGCCGATGACCGACTCCATCAGGCCCCGGAAGGCTGAGTTCCTCCATGGCGACAGAGAACATGGCGCGTACCGCATCCTTGTGCGCCGGGAAATCGTCGTGTCTATCCGCCAGGCGATTGCCGCGCGCGTCCTTTAGCCAGAGCCATCCTCCCGGCAGTCCGATCCTTTCCACCGCCCCTTCGGCGATCAGTTCCTCGGAATCATCCAGGCAGTAGAGGGCGAACTTCATAGATGAAGAACCGCTGTTGATACAGAGTATATGATGTTTCATGAAGACACCTTCGGCGCTCGGGTCAATATGGTGAACAATTTCTCAGGAGGCCCCGGCCTCACCGGCAAAATATGAGAGGATCATTTTCAGAGTGGTATGTTAGGAACTTTGGCATCATTTTCAAGGCGCCAACCGTTCGGCGCGCGCAGAAGTTTCTGTAATGTTAGTGACTTATGAGAGAAGATTTTGGCGCCGATCTCGTGTGCGGCACAGCCGCCCCGGCGCCTCCGCCCTTAATGAGGCCGTTGTTTGATGGAAGATGTTTTTGGATGAATTCTCCAAACCGCCTTGACTGTGGCGCCTTTATTGGGCGCCGATTTTATAGTGAATTTTCCTCCTGTGAGCTCGGCCCTTTCTCTCATTCCTATGAGCCCCAGGCTTTTTGCTGTACGCGACTCCATAATGTACTCAAGGTCCATTCCGATCCCGTCATCGCGTATCTCAAGCTCGATGGCGTCATGGTTCAAGGCGAGCCGAACGTCTATCCACTCCGGGTTGCCATGTCTCAAGGCATTGTTCAGGGCCTCCTGGGCTATTCTGAAAATTGCGGTTTTAAGGTTGTCAGGGATGTCCTCTTCTCTTATCGAGGTCTCGAGTTCTATATGATGGTTCGGATAAAGCTTCAAAAGTTCCTGGCGATACCATTCCAGGGTGGCCACAATGCCGTACTCCGAGAGAATCATGGGCCTCAGGCCCATGTAGATAGCTCGGGTCTCATCGATAGAGCGCTGAAAAACGGGAACGAATTCGTGCAGGGAATCGAGCGCTTGCTTGTATTGCTGTTTTTCAAGGCCATTGATCACGTGCTCGATTCGAAACTTAAGAGCTGCAATGGTCTGTCCGACGCTGTCGTGCATCTCCCCGGCAACTCTTTGTCTCTCCTTTTCCTGGGCTTCAATGAGCATGGAAGGAACCATTCGGAGTTTCTCATTGACCAATTCCAAATCCGCCGTCCGCTCCTTTACCCGCCGTTCGAGTTCGTCACGAGATTTGCGAAGCTCCTCCATCATTCGGATTCGATCGGTTATGTCCCAGATAAGTCCATTGAGCCTTACGGGCCGACCTTTCTCGTCGCGCACCAACTTCCCGCGAGCGGCTATATAACGGACCTCTCCATCAGGTCTTATCACCCGGTACACAGGGGCGTACGGCACATCCTTCTTAAGAGTTCGGGAGAGCGCCCTTTTGACCCTTTTGACGTCCTCGGGATCCAACACGCCAAAGAATTCGTCTTCGCGTCCCGTGAAAGTCTTTGGATCAATTCCCAGGAGGAAACAGGCCTGGTCATCAAAACAGCGTCTATTTTCGGCAATATCCCAATGCCAGGCGCCCATGCCGGCGGACCTCAGCGCCAGATCAAGCCGGGCCTGGCTGTCCCGCAAATTCTTCAAGGACAACATGTGAGCATCGCGCAACTTCAGGGCGGAAATCCCGTAAGCGAGTTCATCGGCCAATCTGGCAAGCAGTGTCACCTCGGCCTCTGAAAACGTGTTCGGCTCCTTTGAGTAGATCGTAAGGGCCCCGAGGGTTTGTCCGCTGATATTAAGCGGAAGCGCGAGCGCAGAGGCATAACCCCGCCTTATTGCCTCCTCTCGCCAAGGCAGCATTCGGGATTCAGCGAGGATATTATTGCAAACATCGGGAATTCCGGTGCGTATAGCCGTGCCGGTCGGCCCCAGTCCCAGTTCGGAATCAGACCAGGTGATTTTTATAGTCTCCAGGTAACCTTCTTCGAACCCGGCCTGAGCCACGGGGGTAACGGTCTTGTTTTCATCGTCTCCGGCAAGACCTATCCACCCCATATGATAGCCGCAGTCCTCCACAATGATCCGGCATGCGGAATTCAAAAGTTCGGATTCATCTGCGGCATGGATTATCGCCTGAACAGTATTACTTAAGGCTTTAAGCGCCCGGTTTACGCTACGGAGCTCTTCCGCCCGTTTGGTTACTTCCGTGATGTCTTCGCTAAAAATCAAAATGCCGGCGACATCTCCTCTGACATTGCGCCAGGGACGCACCTCCCATCTAAGAGATCGCACAGAGCCGTCAGCCCTTTTAAAAATATCATTATCCGCCTTCAGCACCTCACCAGCCAAAGCCCGGCGATGGAACTCCCTCCATCGCTCGGGAATTTCCGGGAATACTTCATAATGTGACAACCCCACAAGATCACGGTCACCAAGCTTGTGGTCGCTCAGCCACCTCTGGCTGAAACCCAGGTAGCGCATTTCACGATCAAGCATTGCGAGCGATGCGGGTGCGTGCTTGATGAATAAATGCAGCAATTCCTCACGCTCCCTCAATGCCGCTTCAGCCATTTTGCGATCGGTTATGTCGTGAACCATGCCAATGGACCGGACGACCGTACCGGCGGCATCGCTTTGGTGGACACATTTCCCCTGAACATAACGGACTTCTCCTGTGTGCTTCCGGACAATACGGTATTCGACATCAAAGGAGTTTTGTTTTTCCAGTAGGGACCCGGAATAGGCACTTTCCACGGCTTTGCGGTCCTCCGGGTGGACGGCATCGAGGAATGCTTCATAGGTTCCATCAAATTCCCGGGGCTCAAGCCCGAAAATGCGGTAGACCTCATCCGACCAGGTCAACCGGTTAGTTCCCAAATCATAGCTCCAACTCCCCAGGTGGCTGATCTTCTGCGATTCGGCCAGAAGCGCCTGACTTTCCCGCAGCCTCTGTTCGGCACGCTTACGCTCTGTAATGTCGTTGAAAACGCAGGCGCTCATGATTATCTGCCCCTGCGAGTCGCGGATCGGCACGCAACTCATGCTGATGGCGAAGCGAACGCCATCGGCTCTTTCATACTCCAACTCTTCGGCATCTACTATCTCCCCAGTGGTCATGGAACGAAAGAACGGCCAGTCCTCGACCCGGTATTGACGGCCGTCGGGATAAAAACCTCGATAGTGTGAAAACTGCGTGGTGTCTTCAACCAGAGTTCCCGCCAATTCCCTGCCTTTGACATTGGCGAAGATGAGTCCGCCGGTGGATACGTCCCTCACAGTGACGCCTGAAGGCAGCTGATCCAGCACAGTTCGCAGCGTTATTTCATTTTGTCTAATTTTTTCTTCATCCCGCTTACGTTCGATGATTTCCCACGTCACGTCGGCAAGGTAGGCGACGGTTTCCGCATCCTTTTGCGTGTAATCCACCTGTTTATTGCCCACGCCAAGGATTGCCACGACTTTGTCCGCCCGAATCACGGGGACAACAAGCACGCGGACGACTACGGGGTGGCCTTCCGGCATCCGCTTTTTGATTTCAAGTGCACCGTAATCGTTACGTATTAACGGCTTTTTCTCCCTTACGCAGTCCGCCCAGACACTGGTCTGGTCGATATGGCGAAGCCTGCCTTTGCCCTCGGCCTCGCAGAACTCCTTCAAGGTGCGGGTAGACCATTGCTGCAGTAAGAGGGTCTTTTGGTCACTTGCGACAAAGTGGTAAAAACCAATGGGGCTCTCTACGATCTCGGCGATTTCATCCAGGGCTTTGCTCAGAAGTTCATCCATCGTGTGAGCGGCAGCGTACTCGATCAAGTCCAGGCGAGCATTGATTAATCTTTTCCTTTCTTCTGCGGTCTTTTCGCGCTCCGAGGCGAGTCTGGACTGTTCTTCCGCTTTGTGCACCCTCGCCTGTGCACGGTATGCCGCCTCGATTAGACCGGAGATCAGAATGCCAGTGGAGAGAAAAATCAGAAACCAAGCCAGGCCGTGTATATCAGGAATAACGAAGCGGCCAACGGGCTCTATCAGGAAAAAGTCGGCCAGGATAGCAGACAGGATTGTAGCCAGCACCCCCGGGCCAAGTCCCCCATGAAGCGCAGCAATTGCTATTGCAGGGTAGAATGTCAAAAAAGTGGCATGAAGACCAACAGCTTCCCGAAACTGCCATCGGATAACAAAAGCTATTATAACGGCAAGAACGCTTACCGTGTAGCGGGCCCATATCGGACGGTTCGTTCGATCCCACACCATGCGGTTCTCCTCCTAGGGGGCTAAGGAGTTTCCATACACCTCATTTTCTGCAGGCTTTCAAAAGCGGCTTGTTTGCCATGAATATCGAACCCGAAGCTTCTGTAAGGCACTTCGCTTGCATCTGAAATCGATTATCGCCGATTTCAGTCGGCAGAAAAAGGGGCAGGGGTGAAAAAGGCCTTCGATGCCCTATCTCGGGTTTGGCACGATTTACAGCTGCGGGGCCGCACAGTTGCCATTCCTAAAGGGGCATCTTATACTTATCGCTCGTTCGACAACGGTTACAATTTTTTCTGCGGCGAGAGGATACGCATGGATTTTCAAATCAGACCCACATCTGAATTCAAGGACATTTCCATCCAGGAGACTTTCGACTTTTTTGGCTCGAACAAAGAAGGCCTCTCGGATGCAGCAGTCGAGGAACGTCTTTCCCTGTACGGCAGAAATGAGATAGCCGACAAGAAGAAAAACCCCGTCCTGGAATTTCTCCGGCTTTACTGGGGGCCGATGCCGTGGCTGCTCGAACTTGCCATGGCGCTTTCCTTCGCTCTGGACCGCGCGCTTGAAGGAATCATAATATTCGTGCTCCTGACAATGAACGCCGTCATCGGGTTCATGCACTCGCGCGGGTCGACCAAAGCCGTTGAACTGCTCAAGCAGAAGCTCGCGATAAAAGCCAAGGTGCTGCGTAACGGCACCCCGGTTACCGTGGAGCCCGCGGTAATCGTGCCGGGCGACGTTCTCATCGTGAAGCTCGGGGATATTGTGCCGGCCGATGCGAAAATCATAAGCGGGGACCTGTCAATAGATGAATCGGCGCTTACCGGCGAATCCCTTCCCGAGGAAAAGGCGCCCGCCGACGTCATCTACTCGGGGGCCGTGGTAAGGCGGGGCGAAGCGAAGTGTGTTGTCGTCAATACCGGTGCGAACACGTATTTCGGCAGGACAGCCGAACTTGTCAAGATAGCCAAGCCGAAGTCGCACCAGGAAGAAATCATGATGGCCATCGTGAAATATATGATGTACCTCGGCATCCTGGCTTCTTTGGCGGTCGCAGCTTATGCCCTTTTCATGCATATGAGCATACTTCTCATAATGACTTTCGTAGTCATTTTCCTGATGGGCGCTGTGCCGGTGGCGCTTCCGGCCGTAATGACGATAGTCCAGGCCGCCACAGGAGTAAGGCTTGCCGAGGAGGGGGTCCTGGTGACGAGGCTCGATTCGATCGAGGATGCCGCGTCGATAAGCGTCCTTTGTCTGGACAAGACGGGGACGATCACGCAGAACAAGCTCGCAGTCAATGGCGCCATCCCCTTTAGCGGCTTTACTAAAGAGGACGTCGTGCGCATTGCGGCCCTTGCTTCACGCTCGGAAGGCATGGATCTCATAGACCTCGCGATCATCGATTATGCAAAGAGCAGCAATATAAGCTTCAATCACGACCGGCAGGTTTCCTACACGCCGTTCAATCCCGCGATCAAAAGAACGGAAGCCGTCATCGAAACAGAGAGCGGTCAGCACCGTGTCGTCAAAGGAGCTTCCCAGGTTATTCTGTCGCTGTGCAGCGGAATAGACGACAAGACTTCAAGGGCTGTAGACCAGCAGATAGAGGCTTTTTCACAGAAGGGTTACCGCGCACTCGCAGTCGCGCAGTCGGTGAGCCAGGATCAACCCGACGACCTCAGACTTACCGGACTCATTGCCCTTGCCGATCCGCCAAGACCCGACTCCGAAAAAATGATCAAAGAGATCGGAGAACTCGGAGTTAAGCCCCTCATGCTTACGGGAGACAGCCTGGCGATAGCGAAGGAGATCGCCCGGCAGGTCGGAATCGGCACCGACATAATCCGCCTCTCGGACATAGAGAATCTTAGCGAAGAAGAACAGGCGCAGAAAGTGGATTCGTGCAACGGTTTCGCTGAGATTTACCCGGAGGACAAGTACAGAATAGTCAAACTCCTCCAGTCGCACGGACACATGGTGGGTATGACCGGTGACGGCGTAAACGACGCGCCCGCCCTGAAGCAGGCTGAGATGGGTGTCGCGGTGAGCAATGCGGCTGACGTGGCTAAGGCTTCGGCGAGCGTGGTGCTGACGCAACCGGGAGTCAGCGTCATCGTCAAGGCCATCAAGAGAAGCCGCGAAACCTACCAGCGCATGCTCACCTGGAGTATCAACAAAATAATTAAAGTGATACAGGTCGTGTTTCTTCTTACGATAGGGTTTTTCCTTCTGCATGCGATGATACTGTCACTGCTCGGAATGGCTCTTCTCGTATTTGCGAACGACTTTGTGACGATGTCGCTTGCGACTGACCACGTGAGGTACACGGCGTCTCCAAATGACTGGAATGTAAGGAACATAACGCTTGCCTCACTTATAGTGGGGGTCTTGGCGGTCGGTGAAGGCGTTATCGTGGTCCTTGCCGGCATGCACCTGTTTCATCTGAGCTTTCCTCAGCTTCAAACGATCGTCATGCTGATGTTTGTTTTCACCAGCCAATTTAATGTGCTTATAGTCAGAGAAAGAAGATTTTTCTGGAGTTCCTTCCCCGGAAAGGCCCTTATCGCCTCGACAGCCGGCGCGACGCTCGGATTTGTTCTGATTGGCATTTTCGGGCTTATCATACCGCCGATCAGGCCCGATCTGGTCCTTGAGCTTCTGGCCTTCTCGGCCGCCTTCACGCTGGCGCTTGACGTGCCCAAGTACTATGCATTCAAAGCCTTCGGGTTATCCGGCGAGCCCAAGCCTTATCAAAAGCCGCGCCATGCCTTCCGCCGGCACGGAGCGACGGCCAAACCCGGCACATCGGCTCCCGATAAGGTCTCGAAGCCGGAAGTCTCCGGTCGCAGCACCAAAGATTCTCATGCCAAAAGCTAGACCACTCGGCACGGGAAGAACCGAGGCTTTGCGCCACTAAAAAAAGCGAGGGGAAAAAGCGCGGAGCGGCCGTGCCGCACACGCCGGCGCCCCCACCCGGAACGCCGGCGCTGTTGGCGCTAAAATCTACCATCATGCGCTCCGTGTTTGCCTGAAGCCGCGCCGGGTTTGGCGACCGACTTCAGCAGAGCGTATTTGCTCCACCTTTTGATTATCTTCATCCTCGGGTATTTTGACAGATCGAAATAACAGGGCCAGTTCCAAGGAGGAGGCCATCTCACCAGCTCAACTATGCGATAGCGATCATGGCTGCTTATCCCCACGGCTGAGCGGTCCGTATTGCGTATGCCGTAACGATGCTCCAGCACAAAATCGAAATCTCCTCCAATTTTGTACTCGCTCATGTAATGGTGAAAGACAAGAACCCATTTGGGAAACGAAATATCATAGCCGATCGAAACTTTGGTAACACCGTCGGCGGCGCAATCCTTCTTTAGAAAATCTAGCACTTCATAGCACTCAGCCTGATGAGCGGGCTTGAACATCACGGCCGTGCGGTGAAAAAAGCCGGAGCTTTGGGCGGATGATGCTATAAGCGCCAGGGAAAGCGCTATGAAAATCGGTTTTCCGAAACGGCGAATTCCGCCCAGCCATACCCATGTGGCGCAAAATAAAGACGCTCCGAGCAAGCAGGTAAGCCAGAAAAAGCGTCTCGAGGATAGAGACCATTCGATACGAGGGATTGTCAGCACATTGAGCATAAAACAGAGAAGGAAAGATGCCGTGATAATGGCAACGGTATCCGTCATTTCTCGATCGTAACCATCCGCGCTGTCCGTTTTTTCGCGATGCCAACTTATAAAGACGGCAAGGACCGCTGCCCCCCATAGGCCGGCCAGCAGCCAGGCGGCCTCCGATGCCACCCCCCCAGTGAACAGCAGGAGCGCAACCGTTCCGAGCCCGACAAATACATACCACGCCGCCAACCGATGCGATTTCGAAGAGGCATCGAGAAGATGCAACATCCGCCGTCGCAAGACATCTATCGAAACCAGCCCCAGGCCAAGCCCTATTCCCAGAATGAATGCTGTCAGCCGTCCAAATCGGTTGTCGAAATTTCGCATGAGCGAATGTCTCAGCAGACAATCAAAACTTCGGCTCCAGGGCCTCTTCATCTGC
The DNA here is from genome assembly GCA_021793275.1 of Deltaproteobacteria bacterium. Lineage (GTDB taxonomy): Bacteria > Desulfobacterota > Syntrophobacteria > Syntrophobacterales > Syntrophobacteraceae > SbD1. The sequence goes on from JAJYTC010000116.1 coordinate 13,765, forward strand.
TCGTCCGGGATCGGTTGCCCCGTTTCGATAAAGTGACCGATTTCCCGCCTCCGCCACTTGTTGCCGTCACGAACGAAAAATGCCCCGTCTTGCTTGCGTTGAAAAGACCACTTTTTGTCCCGGTCCAGGAGATTGATGTACTGACCTTGACCTCCGGGTCCGGCCACTACCGCGAAGTCGCTCCAGACCCATCCCAGATCGGGATCTTTGATATACCGGCCCTTCGGCTTAGCGCATGTTCTTACTGAAGCCGCATCCAGCCTCCAGTTCGGGGTCCAGCCCGCCGGACGGGCTGCTGTTACTTTCAAGTCCGGATTCGCTTTGACCTCGTCGAAGAGCTTATCCGCACTTTTCGGCGCATGGCGCACGACGACGTTTCGCCAAATGTCGACTCCGCCTCGCCTTGCCTCGAAGATCAGGTAGGGCGACCAAAGCACGAGCCCCAGTGAAACACAAACCGTCAATTTCTTTAAATCGAGCGGTGGGCGAAACAGGAGGAAGCAGACCGGCACTACAAAGATAAGCGGCGCAATTTCCATGAACCAGTACATCCCCGCTATCCATATCAGCACCGCTATTCCCGGAGCGCCAGGGTCACGGTCGAGGCACCACCTGGCGAGGAAATACAAAAACCACACGGCAAAAGCCGGGTGAGCGCGCGGCCACAGGGAAGACGCGTAAAACCAGCCATCCACCGTGACTGTGAACCAGGTCAAGGTGACCATCATGAGAAGGCCGCTTCGGAATCTTTTGAGCAGCGCGGCAAGTCCCCACAACGTCAGCCCGAACATGAGAAACGACCCTAATTTCTCGCCAAGATAGGGATCGCGCGGGAACAACAGCGCCCCGGGGACAAACCCGAAGCTGCTGCCCGGCGGATTTATCGCGCCGAAACTGCTCACATCCCCCTCGGAGGGTATCCGAAAATGGTTTACAAGGGCGCATGCGTTTCTTTGATACGGGATGAGATCCTGCAACGGCAGGTATGCACGAGTCTTATGGAACACCTGCAGGCCGACAAAAAGCCAGAGCGCAATCACAAAGAAGGCCGGACGAAAGTGCGCCATGGAGCCCGGGCCGTTTTCATTTCCGGAAAATAATTCCCTCATTTCCTCGATCCCCGCAGCTTGTCCGAGCCAACTGCGCGGCTGGTCCCGATACCTTGGCAAGCAGGCCTAGCAGGTTGCTGAAAAAAAGGTGTCCTCCGGGGCAGTGCTTTTTCTCAGAGTTTTTCGAGAGTCGATCTTTGATAACCTCTAATATTGAAAATGAGTGCCTTTTCCACGTCTTGAAGTGCCTTTAG
>JAJYTC010000117.1 GCA_021793275.1 Deltaproteobacteria bacterium
AGTAGTAGAACGAGTAGTAGCAGGAAGGACTTCGCGCCTGTCATTTTCAAACTTTCCCAAAAATTATGTTTCACCTTAAAAGCCATATACCCATACCCGGCGAACAAGTCAACCCTTTAATGCGTAGACGATGACAAAGCAAGCCGCGATTTCCGCCAGAAAAAGCAGGGAATAGAGCGCGTATTTCCCGATGGGGAAATCCTCGATTATGCGATTGGCTTCTTGCATCTTGGAGTATGCCTTATCGGTATCCATTTTAAATCCCACCTCACATAATTTACCGGCCAACCGGAGAATTCGCTTGAGCTTCAATACTGCTTGCCACGAAGCACAACAAGCAATTATATTTGCCGGGAAGAAAATAGCAAGCCTTTTTACAACTCTCTTTTGGCAACTGGTGCCCTGAAATGTTAACCACTTCCGCTAAGCCGGGGCTTTCCTTCGTTCCCCAAGACGTTCTGAAGGCAATGGAAAGGATCAGCCGGGCGGGCTTCGACGTGTGGCTCGTCGGCGGCGCATTGCGAGATTTTCTGCTGGGAATCGAACCCAGGGATTGGGACCTCGCTACCAACGCGGCCAGCGCCGAGATAATCTCCCTTTTTCCAACGGTTATCCCCGTGGGAATCAGGCACGGCACCGTCCAGGTCCATACACGGACCCGCGATATCGAGGTAACCAGCTTCGGCGCCACGGGAAAGGCGGGGATTTTGAACGATCTGGCCCGCCGGGATTTTACCATCAATTCGATTGCCCTTTCCTATCCTGACGGCGCACTTCTCGATCCTAACGCTGGTCGCGAGGACTTGAGGGCAGGTGTGATCAGAGCGGTCGGAGATGCTCAGGCCAGGTTTTTCGAAGACCCTCTGAGGATCGTGCGCGCTGCCAGGATGTGCGGAACTTACGGCTTTCGAGTCGAACCGGCCACCTTCGAGGCCATGAGGAAGGGTGCGGGTAAGCTCGAGGAGGTTTCCGGGGAAAGGATTCGAGACGAAATTCTAAAAATTCTGACCTCGGCGAACCTCTCCGAGGCCTTCGGGTTGCTAAGGCAAAGCGGTGCGCTCGCAAAGCTGCTTCCCGCTCTGGATGCGGCCGCAAATATTGAGGTCCGCAAGGCATCGGGCCTCAGCATCCTGGATCATACCCTTTCCTGTATCATCAATTGCCCGGAAAGAACCCGCATAAGGCTCGCCGCTCTTTTTCACAAAGCGGGCATGTCCTGCGGGGCCCTCTCAGCACAAGGGGACCTTAGGTCGCAAAGCGCCGGCGTCGCAGTGGAAACAATGAAAGGCTGGAACATGTCCAACAGGCTGATCGATGAGGTTTCCACCCTGGTTAGACATCAGCTCACCGAGGAAACCTTTGCCTGGAGCGATGGGCGGATCAGGCGGTTCATTACCGAAGTCGGCCCCGAACTGCTAGAAGATTTTATCGCTCTTGCTCAAGCCGAGTTGCTTTCAGGGGGATACCTCCATGGGGGTGGAACAGAGGAAATGGATCGGCTTCGATCCTGCATAAAAACCCAGCTCGGGCTGATTTCGGCTTTCAGCGTGCGGGAGCTTGCCCTTAGCGGAAAAGACGTTATGAAGATTCTGGGCATTTCGCCGGGGCCGGAAGTGGGGAAGATTCTCCGAGGGCTTTTCGACCTGGTCCAGCAGGACCCGGGTCTTAATACGCGCGAAAGCCTCACCAGGATAGTCGTGGAAAATTACAGGGATGCCAACAGGTAAACCGGGTGTGCAAAGAAAAAATGCCCGTTCGGCATCGATGCCGAACGGGCTCTACGCTTTGCCGCGTAAAAATGCGAGCGCTATGCGGCTTTAGCTACCAACTGCGGCTTGCTTACCAGCGGGCTGCCCACGGGCAGGATATTTTTGCCGAAAACCTGCAAGAATATCACGTGCGCCATCATATACCATGCAATCAGGGCGCAGACGATCAGATCTATTGCAGTGATCTCCATTACATTACCCATGCCTGCCAGGGTGGCCAGGTCGAGGCCGATAAAGCCTATCAAAAGAGTCAGAAAAGTTAGGAACATCGCTACGCTGATTGCGAACGAACCTATGAACAGAATTGCTGTAAAGATCGTGAATACAAGGAGGAAGTATCCGAGATCTGTAGGCATATTTATAGCGAGCACAGATTTGGGGGCAAAGCCCAGATGCAGGAAAAGAAAAATCGTGGCAAGGGCGAGCCAGAATGCGCCGTATGCCGTAAAGGCGCAGAAGCCGAAATTGTTCCCGGTGTTGAATTCCAGGTAACCGGCTATGAGCTGTGCAGTCCCGCCAAAGGCTATAGCCATACAAAAAACAACGCCCGCTCCGCACAAACCGAGATTATGAAACTGGAGTAAAAGCGTAGTTGCACCGAAGCCTGCCAGCCCTACGACTGCCGGATTCCCCTGTGTCTGTCCAGCCATGATAAAACCTCCTATGTAAGAATGCGTTAATAAAAGAGATTAAATTAGTGGAATGATACATGACCGAAATCTACGCACTTTGTCGCAACGCCCAGCACCCCCTTTCCTTTAAGATGCCGACTAAAACCGTGCTCAAAAGTAAAAGATAATAAAATCAGGAACTTAAAATCTGAACGGGAGAATCAGCGAAAGAGGCGAGCAAAGATAAAAAAACCTTAGCCTCACGAGCATGAGCAGGTAGCAAATGTCACAAAAAAAGATTGAAAAAAAGTGGTCAAAGCTCATCCCACTACCAAATGGCGGAGAGTCTATTAAAAGAAAAGGGCAGTGTCAAGTTATTTGACAAGGTTTCGCTGAAACTTCATACATTTTTTCATTTTTTGCGATTAAGTCTCAAGACGGGAATCTTCACAATGTTACGTTTTTGGCTTGACACTCGAAGCCGGCTTGGCACAAATATCCATGGGGCGTGTCGGGCGTGCGCCTGACTGGATTTGCAGGTTTAAGTGAACTCGAACTCAAAGAGAGGCAGGGATGGGCATGTCGGCAGGAAACTATGCGAAGAAAACCGCGATTGTACTGGCGCTGGCTCTGGGACTGACAGGGATTTGCTCCCGGGCGCCTGCTGCGCCGAAAGAGGCTAAAATCGGATTTGCTCTCAGTATGACGGGAGCGGCGGCGGCGTACGGAGAAACGCAAAAGAACGGGGCACAGTTGGCTATTGATGAAATAAACGCGCGGGCAGGGAAGAACGGCATTAAAATTGTCCCTGTTTTCGAAGACGACGCGAGCCAGCCTGAGCAGGGCGTAAATGTCTTCAACAGGCTCATATTTGCCGATAATGTTGTGATCATTATTGGCCCAACTCTCAGCAACACGGCCCAGGTAACCGACCGGATCGCGCAGAAGGCCGGTGTGCCGGTCCTTGGCATAAGCAATACGGCAAAGGGCATTACAGATATCGGGAATTATATTTTTCGCGATTCGCTGACCGAAATGCAGGTGATACCCGATACTATACGTGTCGTTAAGAAAAAACTGGGTATAAAGAAGGTGGCCCTCATGTACGGTAACGACGATGCATTCACCATGAGCGGCTACAATGCCTTCAAAAAGGCGCTGCTGGATTCGCACATAAAGATTTTGACCGAACAGACCTTCTCCAAGGGAGACCGTGATTTCTCGGCCCAGTTGACCGAGATCAGGAGTCTAAAGCCCGACGCGCTGGTGGTGTCGGCACTGGTCGAGGAAGGCTCGGGCATTGTCAGCCAGGCGCGCGAGCTCGGAATTCCCGTAAGCGTTCCGATCATCGGAGGAAACGGTTTCAATTCACCCTCGTTGATAAAAAATGCGGGCAAGGCTGCGGAAAATGTGATTGTCGGGGCTGCGTGGAACGAGTCTTCTTCCAATCCGCTCAATCGCAGGTTCGTCCGCGCATATACCGCAAAGTTCGGTTCGCCGCCCGACCAGTTTGCAGCTCAAGCCTACGCCGCCGTCTATATCGTGCTCGACGCCCTTAAACGCGCCGGTTCGACCGACAACCGGAAGGCGTTGCGCGACGCCCTTACCCATGTTAAAGGTCTCAATACCGTGCTGGGTAAGTTTTCTTTCACCAAGAATCGTGACGCGGACTGCACCCCGGTGGTCGAAATTGTGAAAAACGGCAGGTTCACGGTTTTCGGCAAATAAACCCGGTAAGGAAGCACCGTTTATGTCTATTTTCTTCCAGCAGTTGATAAACGGCTTTTTCATCGGAAGCGTTTACGGGCTTTTTGCAATCGGCTACACACTGGTTTTCGGTGTTCTGGACATTCTCAACCTTGCCCATGCGGCCATCTTTACCCTCGGGGGATTGAGCGCGCTGTGGCTTACGACTACAGCCGGTCTTTCCCCCTGGGAAGCCTTTCCGCTGGCGACCCTTTTTTCCGGAGTGCTCGGGCTTGTCCTCTACCGCGTTGCTTTTGCTCCCCTGCGGCGACGTGCCGATTCAAATCTGTCCGGACTCATTTCCAGCATCGCGATGGCGATCGTTTTCGAAAGCGCCGCCATGGGAATCTTTGGTGCGCGGACCGTGCGCTTTCCGGAAGGAATGTTCCCCAACCGGGTATGGCATTTCGGGTCCATTATCCTGACCTCGCTCCAGCTTGAAATAGTAGTGGTGGCCCTGGCCCTCATGGTCGTTTTGACCGCCTGGCTCAAGCATACCCGCACGGGCAAGGCGGTGCGCGCCGTGGCTGAGAGCGAAAACACCGCGCGGCTGCTTGGCATAAATGTGGAAAGGATTGTTTCCGAGACCTTCTTTGTCTCCTCCGCGCTGGGCGGCGCTGCGGGCATCCTCTACGGACTCTATTTCGACGCGCTTGCCCCCAATATGGGCCACTCCATCGAACTCAAGGGGCTTGCGGTTATCATTCTGGGAGGGATGGGAAGCATTCCGGGGGCCATTCTGGGCGGGATTGCCTTTGGATTGAGCGAAGTATTTACCGTTGAGTTGACCGGCATGTCAAATCTTCGTGATGCCGTCGCTTTTACCGTGCTTTTGTTGATCCTGATCCTCAAGCCTTCCGGGCTGCTCGGACGCGGGCGGGTCAGGGAGGCGTGAGGGTAGGGAGCTTTGTCTGAGTTTTTCGCCGTTTACGGCAGTCTCATCAATTTCGTCGGGATCAACGCTCTTCTTGCCCTAAGCCTCTACGTCCCGCTTTCAGCAGGGCAGCTGTCCCTGGGCAATGCGGCTTTTGCCGCGATCGGCGCGTACGGTTCAGCCATCCTGACAATGCGCTTCAATGTGCCATTCCCCCTGGCGATAGCCGCAGGGGCCTGCCTGTCAGCCGCTGTGGCCATGGCGATCGGTACTCCGGTTTTGCGGATCAGGGGCATTTTTCTTGCCATGGCCACCCTGGCCTTCGGCGAGGTCGTGCGGATTGTGGCCGTGAACCTGGCGATAACAGGGGGCGCCGAGGGACTGATCGGCATTCCCAATAAAACGACAGCGCTCATCATATACGGCACGGTTGCGGCAACGGCCTATTTTCTGGCGGTCCTCGGCGGGTCGAGAATCGGCTGGAGTTTCGCCTCCGTTCGGGAAGACGAAACAGCCGCGATGGTCATGGGCATAAACACCACCCGCTACAAAAACGGTTCCTTCGTTTTAGGGGCCTTCATAGCCGGAATTGCCGGGGCGCTTTACGCCCATCTGAATTTTATAATAACGCCGGGGGAGTTCGGCTTTTCGGCTGAAGTTCAATTACTGATCTACAATATAGTAGGCGGAACGCGGTCGGTTCTGGGCCCGATATTGGGGGCTTTCATCATCACCGTTCTGCCCGAAGTGCTAAGGGGCGTCGGCGTCACGGCCGGGCCGCTGCGCATGGGCGTGAACGGGGTAATCCTTCTGCTGGTGATTCTTTATCTGCCCAATGGCTTGAGTTCACTTTTCGGACAAAAAAGATAAAGTCCCAAGAAGCAGGGAGCGGGAAGCAAAAAACTCATCCCGTATGTTTTCATGGTTTGGATTTTCCCCGGGTTTACAATATGTTTCTTGAATTTGAAAAAATCAGCCGCTCTTTTGGAGGCGTAAACGCTCTATCGGAGGTCTCTTTCGGCGTGCAGGCCAAAACGATTCACGGGCTGATCGGTCCCAACGGTTCGGGAAAGACCACCCTGATGAACGTTGTGAGCGGCCTCACCGGCCCCGATGCGGGCCGCCTTCTGCTCGACGGCAGGCCGATTCATCGCCTCCGCCCCCACCGGATAGCGGCCCTCGGCGTCGCCCGCACCTTTCAGAACATACGGTTGTTTCCTAAGATGACCTGCATGGAAAACGTCATTGCCGGACAGCATCTCATGGGAGGACGCGCCCTTTTCCCTCGCCTGTTTCGCCTGCCCTCGGCGCGGGCCGAAGAGAGGCAAAGCGTGGCCAACGCTATGGCCTGCCTGGCGAAAGCGGGCATCGAGGGCCGTGCGCGGGCCCTCGCCTGCAGCCTCTCTTACGGTGAGCGGCGCAGGCTTGAAATCGCCAGGGCGATGGCCCTCAAACCTCGCATCCTGCTTCTTGATGAACCGATTGCGGGAATGCGCCTGCGCGAGATCGAGGAAATGGAGACTCTTTTCCGTTCCCTGGTTGAATCCGGGGTGACGATTCTTTTGATCGAACACAATATGCCTTTCGTAATGCGCCTTTGCCAGAGGATCACGGTGCTCCATTTCGGGCAAACGGTCACAACCGGAGCCCCCGAAGAGGTGGCGGAGCATCCCGAGGTTATCGAAGCCTACCTGGGAATGAAATCGGAATGTTGAGCGCAACGGATTTACAAGTGGCCTATGGCCCGGTTGTTGCCGTCAATAACGTCTCCTTTCGCGTTCCCGCAGGATCGATCGTGTCTCTGATCGGCCCCAACGGGGCGGGAAAGACTACGATTTTGAACGCGTTGAGCGGACTGGCGCCGCTGAGATCGGGCAGTATCCTGTTCAACGGGAAAGATATTTCCCGGATGAGCGCCCACAGAAGGGTGTCGGAAGGGATTGCTCAGGTGCCTGAGGGCAGACAGGTCCTTGCCGGGATGAGCGTACGGGAAAATCTTGAACTCGGAGGATACAGGCGCCCGGCCAAAGAGGTAAACGAAGATATAGGCAAAATGGAGGAGTATTTCCCCGTTTTGCGCCAGAGAAGCAAGGCCGCCGCCGGTTCCCTCTCGGGAGGAGAACAGCAGATGCTGGCCATTGCGCGGGGCCTCATGGCTCGACCCGGGCTGCTGCTTTTGGACGAACCGTCGCTGGGGCTTGCCCCCCTGGTGGTCCGGTTTATATTTGAATTCATCCAAAGATTACGGGACGAGGGGCAAACCATCCTGCTGGTCGAGCAGAACGCCAGGGAAGCCCTCGATGTATCGTCCTACGCATACGTCATCGAAAGCGGCAGGATCGTTATCGAAGGGCGTGCGGAGCAATTGCGCTCCGACCCGGCAATCGCCCGCGCTTACCTGGGGCTGACATAGCATAGTTCCGACTTTTGAATCGTCCCACTTCCCCCCGGTCTTTGGAGGTATTAACTTTAATTTGTCAATAGCATCGATGCTGAGGCTTCCCTGATCTTTCTAGGAAGGAGGGATGGTCAAATGACACATGAAGCGTTAGAAAAAATGGGCGATCATATGGCGGAAAAAGAAGGCTACGTTGGGCTGCATGGAATGCGGGCTATCCACAGGTATCTGATCGACAAGTATCGCTGGGAGCCGGAACATGTGCGCAAACTGAGCCCTGAGGACCTGGAGCTCCTGTTGGCCGGTTATGAAGAGAAATCCACGACTGACTGGAACTAGGATCAGAGAGAAAAAAATGTAACGTTCCAGTCGCCCGCACAGTAGTCATGTGCGGGCGAGTTTTTTTAGCGATGCCTTAAGACATTTCCGGCGCATCAAACACTCTTAACGGTCTCAAGTAGAGAATCTACCGTTTTTGTAATGAGGTTCTCATCGGTTATCAATGGGGGCATAAGATAGAGCGTTGCGCCAAGGGGCCGAATGAGAACGCCTTTTTTTAGCATATCCGCGCAAATGCGCCTGGCGCGGCCTATGCCCGTAACGCCTTCTTTTTCGGTCAGATCGAATGCCGAGATCATTCCCAGGGAGCGGATGTTGGTAACGCCCGTAACGCCCCTTAAAGCTTCAAATCCGGCCGCCAGCGCCTTTCCGGTCCGCTCCGCCTTTTCCACTATGTTTTCTTCCCTGTATATATCGAGGCATTCGACTGCCACGGCGGCAGCGACGGGATTGCCGGCGAAAGTATGGCCGTGATAAAAAGTGTGGTCGATGGGTTCATCGGCGAAAGTTTCGAAGATTTTTTCCTTTACCACTGCCGCGCTTATGGGCAGATATCCTCCGGAGAGGCCTTTTCCAACACAGACGATGTCCGGGTCGATACCCGCGTGTTCGAAGGCGAACATCCTGCCGGTTCGCCCAAAACCCATGGCGATCTCATCGACGATAAGAAGGACGCGGTTTTCCCTGCAAAGCTCACCAAGCCTTCGCAGACACTGCGCCGGATACATTTTCATTCCCGCGGCGCCAAGACACAGCGGTTCGACGATCACGGCGGCAAGTTCTTTCGCGTGCTCGCTCACTGCGTCCTCGATCAGTGAAAAGCACTCCATGTCGCAGTCCGTGCGGGATTTGCCGGCGGGACAAGCCGAACAGTCCGGTGTTTTGATCTTGTGGACCGGGAAGAGAATCGGGCGGTATGCTGCGTGAAAATCGGGCAGATATCCAACGGACATCGCTCCGATGGTGTCCCCGTGATAGGCGTCTTCGAAAGCGGCGAACCTGGTGCGGCCGCTCTCTGCCCTGTTGTGCCAGTATTGAAGGGCGACCCTTAACGCCGCTTCGACCGCGCTCGCCCCGTCGCTTGCGAAAAGCGTTCTCCTGCGCGTATCGGGAAAAAGTCCTGCGAGTGCCGAGGCAAGTTCGACAGCGCGCGGATGGGTAAGGTTGCCAAGGATACTGTGCTGAAGTTCACGCGCCTGGCGAACCAGCGCCCTGACTAATCTCGGATTGCTGTGGCCAAGGTTGCACGCCCACCAGGAAGAGATCGCATCCAGGTACCGGTTGCCCTCGGTGTCGAAAAGATATACGCCCTCTCCCCTTGCTATCACCGGAAAGCCGTCTTTGGTCGCGGAGTGTTTGGTGTAAGGATGCCAGAGGCTTGCCCGGTCGATCTCGTTATAATTGTCGAAAGCCTTCCTGACAGGTTGCGTCCCTGTTTTTTCGGCGCATTTGCCCTGTATCTCGATAAACATGCTGTCGCCGGCAGGCCGGAAAAGCCCCGGCGGCAGGGCCGCCCGGAAGAGCCCCGTTGGCGGGTGGGCCTGCGCCAGTTCGGGCATGTGCGCAATTCGTCCCAGCACCCGCGTCTTTGCAAGCCTGGAGATGGTTTCCATGTTGTCTTGCTCGATTTTTCCCCGGCCCCCTTTTGTGGTTTCACAAAAGATGATTCCGTAGAGGTTTAGTCCCGATCGTTCGAGTTCCCTTACCGAGAGCATCGTGTGATTTATGGTCCCGAGCCCGGGGCGGGCGACAAGGATCACGGGAAGACCCAGGGCGGCCATGAGATCGATCATCGTCGTGGTCTCGGCAATCGGGGCGAGCAAACCTCCCGCGCCTTCCACGACCACGCATTGGTGTCTTCGGAGCAGGTTGTGAAATGCTTCGACAATGCGCTCAACTGAGATTTCACACCCGGCCAGCGCCGCCGCGAGATGGGGCGAACAGGCGGGTTCGTAGATATAAGGGGCCATGTCCCGAAGTTCATCCCTGTCAGGCTCGAGTTCTGCCATGCGGAGGCAAAAGTCGAGATCTGGGCTGTGCCAACCGTCTTCCGAACGGACGCCCCCCGTCTGGACCGCCTTCATCGGGACCGCGTCGATCCCGGATGCGCGAAGTGAAACCAGCACCGCCGCAGTTGCAACCGTTTTGCCCGCATCGGTATCCGTGCCCGTAATGAAAAATCCCCTCGTCGCGCTCATGCTTCTTTCCTCGCTGTCACGTAAAGAACACAATAGGTCGCAATCACCCCGCCCTCGGGAGCTGAAAAGTGCCGGTCATAATAGTCGGTAAGCTTTAGCAGTTCGGTTCGATTGAGCAGGCTGCCGCCGCCCTCGGGCCTTCCGGTAACTCCCTGCCTGTTCAGGCTGCGCAATAATTCGAGAGTCGAACCAAAGGTTTCGCGCAGCGGTTCGCAGCGGTATTCCAGGACACTCAGCCCGGTCCCGGCAATTGCCTCTAAAATTTCCTCCACGGAGGGAAGCCTTACGGGTGCGGCCTTATGGGGAAAAAGGCGCGCACGCGCAGCGTGCAGTTCACCGAGCGTCCCTTCGACCATCAGGGCCGCGGCCAGACTGCCGTGCGGTTCGAGCATCGTGGCGATCCGTTTTATGGTTTCATCTGCCGGAGTGATCCAGTGCAGGGCCGAACTGCTGGCAATCAGCGTGAATTTCGCGCCCGGGCAAAACTGCCTGGCATCGGCCGTGTGCCAGCGGAGCCTGGCGCATTGCCCGATGCGCTTTCTGGCTGAATCAATCATGGGACCGGATATGTCCACGGCATCGATCGAAGCCAAAGGAAAAAGGTCCCTCAACAGCTCGGTGAAAACCCCGGTCCCGCACCCGATCTCGAGTACGCTTTCGACTGCCCCGGGCGGCGGAAGAAAGGCGGCAAGCTTCTCGGCTACCGCCCGCTGCACCCCGGACTCCAGGTCGTAGGTTCGGGCTGCTGCAGCAAAGCGGGCTGAAATCGATGAGGAGGCTCGCGGGTTTTTCACAGGTCCTCCACAAATTGTGCGATCCGGCGGATAACCCCATCCCCGCATTGCTCTATCAGGCAATGGCCGGCTGAGGGCAGAAGCTCGATTCGGGAGAGCCGAAGGTTCGCATTCAGGTACCGGCCTGCTTCACACGGCACGATCATGTCCTGACCGCCGTGAATGATGAGGCAGGGAAGGGCTATCGAAACCAGATCCCGCCGAAAGTCGGCTCGCGCCAGATATTCGAGGCCGAGCGCCAGAGAGTCCGTTCCCGCGGCCAGCGCGGCTTGAGTTCTTTTAGCTAAAACGTCCTGCCCGACATTTAGAGGATAAAGCGCCCTGGAAATAAAATCGGAGACCACCGTTTGAGGGTTTCTCTTAAGCCCCCGGATCATTGCCCGCAAAACCGCCGGCTTGACTCCCGTAGTGTATCCATCGGCCGAGCAGAATCTCGCAGTTGCGCTCAAAAGAACGAGGCAGGTCACTTTCTCGGGGTAGCGGGCCGCCGTCTCGATCGCCACGACGCCCCCGGTCGACCACCCGACTATACAGGCGGGCCCGCCCCATTTATCGAGATGACTCGAAACGGTCCGCGCATAAGATGAAATATCTTCCTCTGTCTCATGTCCTAAGCCGGCGGAGGCAAGAGAAAGACAGGCAATCGGCCAGGAGCCGGCCATCGCCTCGGCCACCGGGCGCAAGGCTTCCTCACCGTGCGCCCAGCCCGAAATCAGAAGGAGCGGAGCATTTTTCATCGGCACGCCTCGGCAATTTCCCGGGCCGCCCATTCCAGGTCCTCTTCGCTGTGGTCAAGTGTCAGCGAGAGCCTGAGCCGCGCAGTCCCCTCGGGCACGGTCGGCGGGCGGATGGCCACCGCAAGGATGCCCTCGGATTTAAGTCTTTGCGCCACCGCGAGCGCCCTCGCATTATCACCGATAAGCACAGGAATGATCTGACTTTGCGAATTGAGTACGTTAAGGTCGGCGTCCTGTAAACGGTTTCTGAAAACCGCCGCGCGCCCGAGCAGTTGAGCGCCGGGGTTGCCTGCCTTTTCAATGACGGCAAGAGCCCCTATAGCGCTGCCGACTACCGCCGGTGGAAGTCCTGTGGTGTAAATAAAGGCGCGAGCGCGATTTACGAGCAGTTCCCTTAAGGCGGGCGAACAGGCGACGAAGCCGCCATATCCGCCAAGCGCCTTGCTCAGCGTACCCATCGACACGTTAACCCTGTCATCGAGGCCGTATTCGCGGATCAAACCGCTTCCGCGCGGGCCGAAAACACCGGTCGCATGCGCTTCATCGACCATGGTCATAGCACCGTATCGGGCGGCGACGGATATTATTTCCGGAAGCGGGGCAATATCTCCGTCCATGCTGAAGACGGACTCGGTGACGACCAGTTTGCGTCCGGACCTCGGGCACTCTTTGAGGAGCGATTCGAGATGTTCCGGATCGTTGTGGCGAAAACGTTTCAGGTTTGCCCGGCTGAGCGCGATACCGTCGATTATGCTGGCATGAACGAGCTTGTCTGCAAAAACGTGATCGCTTCGTCCAACGAGTGAGGCGATGATTCCGGCGTTGGCCAAAAAACCGCTGCCGAAAACCAGGGACGCGCCATATCCTTTAAGGGCCGCTATCGCCCGTTCGAGTTCCGCGTGAGGCTCCAGCGTTCCGGTTATGAGTCTTGAGGCGGTTGCTCCGCAGCCGTAGGATTCCAGGTATCTGCGGCTTGCCGAAACGACCTGCGGATGGCGCGAAAGCCCGAGGTAATCGTTCGAGGAAAAATTGAGAAAAGTCCTGCCCTCGATCTTTATCTTTCCGCCTGCTTCGCCGAAAACCGAAAGACGCCGTTCGAGGCTCTTTTCGCGCAGATGCGCCAGTTCCTCATCGATCCACTTCTCAGAGTTCATATTGGACCTCGAGGTCGTCGAGCATCTTGAGATCCTGTTCCACGCCACGGCCGGCAACCGTCAGGAGGTGTCCAATCATCATCGAGCTGGCCCCCGCGAGGAATATCATGGACTGAAGATCGCCCAGGTGAACGCGCCCGGCGCAAACCTTCAACTCCGCCCGGGGGTTTGTGAGGCGAAACATGCTGACGATGCGCAAGATATCGAGCGGTTTTAGAATTTCCATCTTCTCGAGTCTTGTACCTGGAATGGGAATAAGAAAATTGAGGGGGATGGACTCGATCTCTTCACGCGCAAGTACCCGGGCAAACTCGACCCGTTGCTCGATCGTTTCTCCCAGACCGAAAATCCCGCCGCAACAGACCTCGAGTCCGGCCCTTTTCGCGTTTCTTACCGTTTCGAGACGAATATCGTAGCTGTGCGTGGAGCAGATTTGCGGGAAAAAGCCCGGCGCGGTTTCAAGATTATGATGAAATCTTTTCAGTCCGGACGCTTTCAATCGGCAGAGCTGATCATAGTCGAGGCACCCGAGCGAGGCGCACCAGTCCAGCCGCGGGTTGTGCTTTTCCTCGATCACTCCGCACAGCTGTTCGACTCCTTCGCTGGAAAGCGCGCAGCCGCTGGTGACAACCCCGAAGTGAGTAACGGGAAGTTGGGCGGCCTCGTCGAAGGCTTGCGCCATCGCCTCCCTTGAGCAAAGCGGACGGACTTCGACCTCGGTATTGTGGCAGGAAGCCTGCGCGCAAAAGGCGCAATCCTCCGAACACGCCCCGCTTTGAGCGCTCAAGATGGAACAAAGCGAAACCCTGTTCCCCAAAAAGCGTTGGCGCACCGTGCTTGCGGCTGCGAAAATCTCGGGCAGATCGGCGGTAGGGGAGCCCAAGACATAAAGGGCCGCTTCGCCCGATATCGGCTCGCCGTTTTCGGCTGCCTGCCGGATGGCTTTCAATTCAGCTTTTCCCATTGGATCTATGCCTTTCCTGTACATGAGTCGCTAAGGTTAACCTCAATAAAGGAAAAGGTTAACCATGGTGCGCTCTTCTTATCACATCCGGCAGATAAAGATAAGGAAATTCCTCGAGATTCTCGGAGAAAACCAGGCGTGGGCCTTTATAACAAGTTGTGTTCAAGACGGAGGAGCGGGGTTAATCCCCGCCCGCTCTTGAACTCAAATGGGTATAGGGCCCAGCATTCAGTGAATGGTCGGCTTGTCGTCTTCTGACTTCACGATTTTCAGGTAGACCGTTTTCGTCCCGGCTCTTCGATGGGCGCCGCGAGGACGAGGGGAATGCGAAGCGGAGCCCAATTGGGTCCTGAAAAGCTTTACCGCTTCCAGCGCGGGCTTGACGAGAAGAAGCAGGCCTGCGCAGGCGACCACTATCGCTGTGGTCACGTGATGGGCCGAAGCGAGAAATCCGGTGTATATCAGAGTTATGCCGAAGAAGGACAATATGGCTGAGATCATAAAAACTCGAAGCCTGAGTAAACTTATCGGGTGACTGTTTTCTTACGCGCGGGACCGTTAACCGGTCGTGGTTATCCGGGCCCCGGACCCCTTGCGGACTTGAATTTTTTCATGAGCACCGGCCTGTCAAAATAATAGATATGAACGGCAAATGCCAGCAGTAGCGCATCTTGGAAGACCTTTTCCCATCCTATCTGCTCGCTGGCGCTGCCGAAGCACCCGCAGGAGATAGGAACTCCGCGGTGCATACTGATGAGGATCATAACTTCGAACATCACCAGGAGCAGGCCGATCACTATTACCGACGCACGTGATTTGAACCCGATAACCAAAAAGAGGCCGGTAACAAGCTCGATCCACGGCAATATTACAGCTCCGAGGTTAAGAACCATGTAAGGCGCCACGCGGTAATCGGCTATCGCCTGCACAAACAGGGCCGGATGCGCGATCTTGCCCAAACTCGCGTAGATGAAGGAAAACCCGAGTAAAAGCCTCAGGGCAAAAGCAAGATACTCGCTTCTTATAGCAGCTTTTACAGCGCGGGCAATCATCTCGAAACCTTTTTTTCGACCGGATAGCCGTCGGCCTCCCAGGCTTTCAGACCGCCTTTCAAAAGCCTCACGTTACTGTATCCACGAAGCAAAAGCTTGTTCGCGGTTTGCAGGTCGTAAGGAGCGCTTATCGTGCTTCCGTAAACCACTATCAGCATGTTTTTATCTTTCCGGGGAAAATTCGCCATGTACATGATGTCGAATTGGGCCGGAGGCAGGTTCTGCGCGCCTTTTATGTGCATCAGCTTATAGAAATTGTTGGGCATGGCGTCTACGATCACAGCCTTCAGATC
>JAJYTC010000118.1 GCA_021793275.1 Deltaproteobacteria bacterium
AGCGGACAGCATATTGCTCCAGGTCACTCTCGGATGCTCGCACAACAAGTGCACGTTTTGCGGCACGTACAAGGACAAGCGTTTTGCCATAAAGGACGACGCGGTAATCGATGCCGACATCGATTACGCTTCCAAAAATTTTAATTTCATCCGAAGAGTTTTTTTGATGGACGGCGACGCCCTGATCATCCCACAAAAAAAGCTTGTCAGGATATTGTCGCGAATAAGGGAAAAGATGCCCTGGGTTCAACGGGTCGGGACCTACGGCGACTCGAGGGCGATCCTGGGAAAAACCGACGAGGAACTGGCTACGCTTCGCGAGCTTGGATTGGGGATTGTTTATTTCGGCCTCGAAAGCGGGGATGCGCAGGTGCTCCAGGAGATCGGAAAACAGCAGTCGCCCGAGCGGATGATAGAAGCCGGACGAAAAGTCAGGGCCGCCGGCATGAAGCTTTCGACAATGGTCATCCTCGGGCTTGCCGGACGCAAGAGGTCCCTCGAACATGCCCGCGCAACCGGAAAGGCGCTTTCGGCAATCGACCCCAATTATACCGGAGTGCTTACGCTCATGATCCACCCCGGCACCCCGCTCGAAGAGCAGGTAAAGGCCGGCCGGTTCGAATTGCTTAACCCTCGCGAGATGCTCGAAGAGCTGAGGGAAATGCTTGTCCACACCAACATGACGCGGGGCATTTTCATGGCCAACCATGCCTCCAATTACCTTCCCCTCAGGGTCAGAATGCCCGCGGACAAGGATCGGGCCATAGCCATGCTCGATACCGCCCTGAGAGGCGAAACCGCCCTTAAACCCGAATGGATGAGGGCGCTTTGATGCAGCGCGAGTAATTGGAGGTAATCGCTCACAAACGCGGCATAATCTCTCACGGAGGCTGCCCGCTTTGGCCACACTTCTTGAAACCCTCAAAAGAGTCTCTTTCTTTCAAGGCATTCATTGCCCTTACGTGCTTTTGGCGTCGATTTACCACGTTGCTCTCCCATTCGAAGGCGACATCCTCGACAAAACTGCCTGTGCAAAAAAGAACCAGATCGGCCCTTACATCGCCGATATGTCTTTAGATGCGGAAGACGACTCGTTCGATATTGATGCAGCCCTGCACGGCCTTGAGGGAATGATTCAAAACGAAGCACAGGCCGGGCTGATGACGACCGAACTGATGATCAGACTGGACCTCTACCTCAGCGGCGCAGACGGTCACCACGAAAAGGGGAAACGGGGAACAGCGGTTCCTTCCCGCTTTTTAGACCTTACCGGGAATCCTTTCTACTATCAGCCTATCAAAGTAAGCGTCACTGGCGAGGAAGCGACCTACACGATCGTCCCGAGGAGGAAGCCCCTCCATGACAAGTGGATCGGGAAGCCTCTTCCGCGTACCCAGGCGTATTTCGATCAGAACTCCCTTGCGGCACGCTGCCTCGAATACCACAGACTGTTCCGGGACGAGCGGGTCGGCGGCCAGCGCGTGATCTTTCCTGCAAACGGGGCAAGTACTTCCAAGCATCTGTCTTTTCTGCAGTCCTTCGAACCTTCCGGCAAAGCGCTCCAAAGTCTGACCATTGCCCTGGCACCCTACGATGCCGGCTTTGAGCCGCAACTGCTCCCGTACGAGAGAACAGAGGGCGGGATGATTCCCTTTCGCTACGTGCGAACTGCCAGCCCGTCCCTTTCCGACGTAAAGACAAGAATCGAGGCCATTCTGACCGCCGCCATCGACCGGGGCGTCGATATATTGATTTTCCCGGAACTCGTCGTGGACCACGACGCCAGGACGAAAATCGGTCGGTTCCTGTGCCATCAAAACACGTCAGGCCAATTAAAGCTGGTCGTGGCTGGCAGCTTTCACAGCGAGTGGGGCGAGGGTGGATATGTCAATCAGGCGCCTATGTTCGATTGGCAGGGCAACATCGTTTGGCGGCATAACAAGCGGTCCCGTTACGCGCTGCGCCATGAAGAGATGGGGAAAAGCCCCAAAGGGGTGTCACTGCAAGAAAGTTTGAACACCAAAGCCGGTGACCGCATGCAAGAAAACATCCACATCTCCCATCCGCTGGCCTTCGTCGATACCCCCATCGGCAGAATCGCGACTCTCATTTGCCTGGATTATTTGCAGGAAGCGGTCATCCGGACCGTTCGAGAGATCGGCTGCGACTTCTTGCTGGTCCCTCTCATGACCACCAGCATCGACACATTCGAGAGTCACGCATGGAACCTGTACGGCGCAAAGCTCCACGTTCTGAGCGCATGCAGCGCATCGGTCAGTTGCTGCGAAATGTTCGGCTCCGGGGTCAAGAGCCTCTCATTTCTCTACGCTCCTTCGCGAAACTTCGCCGAATTGGGAAAATACCCCGGCCGCACCCAAGACGAAAAGCTCCCGCTTATCATTTATCGTCTTGACAAAACGCACCTTTAAACCATATTACATATATACTACACTTTATCTACCGGAAGGACGCATTTTCTGTGCATTAACTACACGCACATTACATGGAAGCTACGATGGCCGATAAAAGTGCAATCGCAAAAACAATGGAAAAGCTTCGCCAGGCGGTCCAGGATCGCGACTGGCTGAGCTATTCGAGGGAACAGTTCAAGGTTGTGAACTTCTGTCGGCGGGCCCTTTTCCATGGTGACCGTGAGACCCTGGGCCGCTGGTATCCTGAAATCTTTTCCCTCCTCACGTGGTTTTATCGGAGCGGAAAAGCCGATTGGCAGGAAGCGGAGCGGTCGATGGGCGGTATTGAACTCCTGTCGTCCCTGATAGGCAACTTCCTCGAAACCAGGACAATGCAGGAGACCATGGATGAGGTCCGGAAAAGCAAGGTAGACTGCGAGATCCTGAAGGTAATGTCCCAAAACCGTGAGGGCATCAGATCCGGAGAACTGGCCGCTCAACTCCGTAAATCTCAGAACTCCGTAACCAACCGCTTTCCCGGCCTCGAAAAAATGGGGCTCATCGTGAGGTCGAGACGAGGTAAAGGCTCGATGCTGTATCTCACCCCCAAGGGCAGAGGCCTTGCAGAGGATTTGAGCGGCGAAGCCGAGAGAAATGTTCTGAGGGCGGTAACACTACCCGGGACGCATACGCCCGAAGAATATGTGGACGTCTTAGGACAGAACCGATCCGCCGATCAGCCGGCTCGATTCTGGCCGGCCTGGACCGCAGGATCCGCGGAAGCGCCTACAGGCGAAGTTCTAAACGGCTAACTGCCGACAGGATCATCATCACCCATGTTTACCGTAACCTTCTATTCATACAAAGGCGGCGTGGGAAGGACACTGGCCCTCGCTAACGTCGCCTACGCTCTTGCGACGGAAGCAAGCAAGGCGCGGGTCGTCATGCTTGATTTCGACCTGGAGGCGCCCGGCCTGGATACACTCACTCCCTTCGCTGCCGGGAAAGAAGGCGCCAGGGGCGGAATCCTGGAATACATCGCGGATTATTCGAACAATCCGGAGTCGAATCCTGACGCGTTGCCCACTCTTTTGCCCTATGTCCGCAAGGTCGAAGCCCTTCCGAACCTCATGATCATCCCGGCAGGCAAGAAGGACGAAAGGTATCAGGAGATCCTGGCCTGCCTCGACTGGCAAAGTTTTTACAAGGATAGGCAAGGCTACAGGTTCTTTGAACAGTTCAAGCAGAAGATCAGGGACGAACTAAACCCCGATTATCTCCTGGTCGATTCGAGGACAGGTCTGGCCGACGTGGCCGGCATCACGACCCACCAACTGGCGGACCTCGTGGTGCTGGTGTTCAATCTCAACCGCCAGAATCTCGATGGCATCAAGGGGTGCTACCACTCCATCGTATCTGCTCCCAAGCCTCGCCGCATCAAGGTAATGCTGGTGGCTTCCCCGGTACCCCAAGACCACCTGCTGGATCGCGGCTTGGTTGAATCCAGGATCGAGGAGGCCTGCGCCTCGATGCCTGACGTGGTAAATTACAGCCGGACCGGGAAGGAGCCCATTATACAGATTCCCTATCATCCCGTCCTTGCGCTGAGGGATGAAGTTTTCGTAAAGCTATACCCCGCGTATGAGATCTCAGGAATATATCGCCGCATCGTGGAAACTATAAGAAAGAGCAATCCCGCGGAGATGAAATTCCTTCTCGAAAAAGCCTACCGCTACTGGGATGAGAATCGCTTCGAAGAAGCTGAAGAAGAATTCAGGGGCGTTGTCAGACTGCATCCGAAGAACGCGGAAGGTCTTTACCTCTACGGCGACTTTCTCATGAAGAGGGAGAGGTATAAAGATGCAGTTGTTCGCCTGGAGGAAGCCTGCCGGCTGGAAGAAAACGATATTCGCTACCTGTCTGCCCTGGGCATGGCGCTCGCACGCGAAAACAGAGTCGAAGCCGCTCTGGACAGGCTCAAGAAAGCTGAGAGTCTCGGCGCCAAGGAAGAAGCGGTTCTCTATGCAATTTCCCGACTTTACGACAAGATGGGCGATTCGATGAAAGCGATCGAATACTGGCGAAAGATCAGGCATGTGAGTCCTCCGCCGACTAGACTGGACCGCATGAAGTCCTTTCGGGAGTTTTCCAGGGTAGCCTCGGAATTCATCAGCGCCTCCCTTAGCATTCCGGAGGATTTCGACAGGCACGGACTCAGAGAGCGGTTGGAGAAAAGCGTCGCATTTAACTACGCGACGAAAGCGGGCATTTTAAAATCTGCCATCAGTCAGGATTTGAGCTTTCAGCAGATCAAGGATCTGGATGATTTGCTTGCAAGCCAGGAGGAACGGCTAAAGAGAGCATTGGGCAATCATTTGCCGATAGTTCGTGACAAGGTTCGGCAGGGAGATCTCAATGATTTTCTTGATGAGGCCGACCTCAAACGCCTCATCAAAAGCGAAAAAACAGACAGCGCCAATACATTCAGGCTTTGCCTGGCCATATCCAGGATGAACGAGGCCAGATACCGGGAGGCAATCGACATAATCGAGGATGCAATGAGAACCGAGATGGCTGAAACCGCTCAAAAAACATTCTACGGTGTATGGGCTGACGCTCTTTCCGCCTTAGCCGGTGGGACAAACGGCGCTGCCGTGAAAGCCGAACTGCTTGAGAAGGCAATTGAAAAATACGCCGAGGCATGTAAGTCAGAGCCCGATGACCACGAGGCCCTGTTCAACTGGGGCGCTACGCTTTCAAATCTCGCCCTCATGCATGAAGGGCCCGAGCGTGAAGAACTGCTAGAGCGAGCCACACAAAAGTTCCAACGGGCCGTCGAAATCAAGCCGGATGACCATGAGACCCTCGAAAAATGGAGTACCGCGCTTATTCTCCTCTCCTATCTTCAAAAAGGCGCACAAGGTAAGCAGACGGTAGAAGCCGCTCTAGACAAGGCCAAACGTGCCGAAGAACTTAAGCCCGGAGGGGGCATTTACAATATAGCATCCTGCCATGCGCTGCTGGGGGAAAAGAAACTCGCTCTGGCCGCGTTGAAGAAAGCTGTCGAATTCGATTCCCGCTTCAAGGCGAGGGCGGCGAAGGACGAGGACTTCCGGACCCTGTGGGAGCATAAAAACTTCGAGGCTATCGTCAATATCCAGGCCCGTACTTAGCCTTTATTTAGGATGCATTGGGTCGGACGTCTTTCAGCGAGGAAGATGGGGAATCATCGATCATATCCGCAACGGAGAAGGCAAAGTGGTCATGCAAAACATCGAAAGCTGCGAACAAACCCGGGAGACCACTGCGCTGCTGAAGATTCTGGCGCTTGGCATCCGCCAGGTCGAAGAGGATAACATTCGGCCCCCTGCCGATGCAATCAAAAGGCTTCGTGAGCGAAGAAAGGCCGGCTGATAATGCTGCCAACCCAAGCAATGCGAATAGATCGTGGCGCCAGCCTCCCGTGGGGGTGCGGGGGGCACAGCTCCCCGCTCTTTTCGTCCCCCGTTTTTTTCAAATCGGCGGAGCGATTGTAACGAGCGCGCGCATGTCGGTCTTAGCCTTCAGGCCGTGAGGTTCGGAAATGTCCGAGATGAGCACGCTCCCCGGCTTTGCCGGCAAACGCGCGCCTTTTTCTCCGATAAACTCGCCCTCGCCTTCCAGTATCACAATACTCACCTGGCCCTCGATGTCGTGTGAATGAACCGGAAGCTCCTGCCCGGCTTTGAAGTTGAAATTGAGTATCTTGAAATACGGCGAGTCGTGGACGAGAAAGTTCCTGAAGTTCAGATCCGAAAACCCGTTTTCAAATAATTCCGTAAGCTTCATATCAACAGCATCCTCCATTTCCGGCAGAACTTTTCCCACTGGTTTGATATTGGTCGACCGAACAGCAGCAGGCCGACGTTCTGCCCAGTGCGCTGTTTATCACAGCGGATGCACAGCCGACGCCGACCTGCACGGAAACGGCGCCCTCAGGGCAATTGCGGGCGCACGCCCCGCACTCGATGCACGAGTCCCTGTCGGCAATCCGGGCCCTTTTGCCGGACATTTCGAAAACCCCACGGGGGCAGACCGCCGTGCACATGGCGCATCCGCAGCAGGTCCCCTGGTCCAGTTGCAGGGTCACTACATTTCTTAGATAGACCAGTTTGCCCATAAAAAAAACCTCATCAAACGAAAATCGAAGTCACCCACAGAACTGCGCCCAGCGCCACCGCCGCAATCTGCGCCGGCACAGCCCACTTCATTTCCTTTTTCACCCCGGAAAGCGATGTGAAGGTCGAGCAGCCGGTAAAGTTCATGGCAAGGTAAGCTGAAACGGCCGGAATCACCAACACCCAGGCGAAAGTCTCGAGCGCGCCCGCCGGATGAAGCCCCCACAGCACATCGCGCACAAAAAGAAAAAGCGCCGCACACACAATCCCGGGCCAGACGCCCTTAAGCGAAAAGGCCCTTCCGGGGAGCCAGGGCAGGAGCATGGGTGTTATGACACAGCCTGCCGCTATTGCCGTCAGGAGGCCAATAACCGACACGCTGCCGAATTGCAGCGCATGGGACAGGAAGGCGCCGCGTCCGCTAAAACCGCTCAGTAAGATTACAAACGGAAGCACCCACACTAAATTCTTCACCGCGTGCACGATCTCGACCGGGACCAGCGACATCCTTTCGCCGGTTTCAAACGTTTTGATGCGCATACCCGGCGCGGCTTTCATGCCCGCATCCAAAAAATCGGGAAGGTCTGCGGCCCGAACCGGACCATAGACCACCTTGAACCCGGAGCGCTTTTGCACTTCGCGGGCCGATACTCCCGGAGCGCCAAGCTGGGGGACGATGACCGTTCTATGCTTCACCACCCCGGCCAGGCCGCTGGATTCGATCCTCTTCGCCAGCTCCTCGGTCCCGAAGGTCCCCTTGCCCGCCGCGCACCAGACGTTTATGCCATCGGTGTCAAGGACCAGTATCCAACCGCTTCTGCCGTCATTTAAAGACGTGCGCAGGTGGTCGAAGCTCATTTTGAAATTGGCCGATATAAATACCGGGGAATCGGCATCGGGGTGTCCCAGCGCATAGAGGCCGGGATCCACCTTGTAGTTCATGCGCCCGATATCCCACCGGACTTTCCAGCCGCCAAGCCGGTCCCGCAAAGTCAATTTCGACTCTACTCGAGGCGCTTTTCCGGCGGCCGTTTCCACAAAACCGGAAACGAAGGGCTGGTCGAGACGTGGAAGACCCTCCAGGGTCTTTGTCGTTTTGGGCGCTCAGCAGGAAGGCTTTGCCGCCTCTAGCCCGGCAAAAGAGTTGCCGCGGCTTTCCTCTGTCCCTGTCATCAGCCCGGTGAAGCGAGTATCCCCTGAGTTTTTGTCCAAAAGAGCCTCCCTCGCACATGAGAAAATTTGCAAAAATCCGCCGCCCTGTCGGCGCCCGCAAGCGTCACCGCGGCGGCGAGAAACCGGTTAAACGGTTTTTTTAGTATATCCTATCTTTCAAATTGACGATATGTTGTTTTGCGCTCGCACCAGGTAGGTTACAATATTATCCGATAATGAACCAAAGGGGCCATCTGGTTGGAAACCGTAGTTATTGCCTGTAATACCATTCGAGACGAAATCGAGAAGGCCGCGCTCGAGACGGGCTGCCCTTATCGTTTTGTATGGATCGAGTCCGGCCTGCACCTCGTACCCGGTTCCCTGCGCCGCAGACTGCAGGAAGAATTGGACAGGATGAACGGCGCCGGGAGGGTGCTTCTTGCCTTCGGCATCTGCGGCGGCGCCGTAACCGGGCTCAAAACGGGTAATTACGAGCTGGTCATACCGCGAGTCGACGACTGCATATCGCTTCTCCTGGGATCGGCCGAAACCAAGCGGTCCTGCGCCGGCGCGGGCGGCATCTACTTTCTTACCAGGGGCTGGCTGGAGGGAGAGGCAAACATCTGGAAGGAATACCAGGCAACCCTTGCGCGTTTCGGTCCGGAAAAAACCGAACGCATCTACCGAAAGATGCTGGCTCACTATAAATTCCTCGGCCTTATAGACACCGGAGCTTACGACATGCCAAGCCTGATACCCGCGGTCCGCGAGATCGCCGCCGCCTTAGGGCTGGAGCTCATCACTCTGGAAGGGAAAGACCAGTACCTTCGGAGGCTTCTTGAAGGGCCCTGGAACGACGATCATTTCCTGATCATTCCTCCGTTCACCACGATTGAGTTGACTCACCTGCGCCTTGATTCGACGGGTGCTTTTTCCCCGATCCAGGCCGGAAAGTAGAGGGAGACGCGTCATTGCCGAAAGTATCCTTTAACGACGGCAAATTCACTTTAGAGGCCGAGCAGGGGGAAACCCTGCTCTCATGCATTCGACGGAGCGGATTGAAAACGGAGTCCACATGCGGAGGGCGCGGGGTGTGCGGCAAGTGCCGAGTATCCGCACAGGGCGAATTGAGCCCGCCCGATGACGATGAACGCAAACTTCTGGAAGGCCTGCCCGCCGAGGTCCGCCTGGCATGCAGAGCAAAGGTTGCCGGCAGCGTTTCCGTTAGCTTGAGCGATTCCTGGACGCGGCTTAAAGCTGCATCCGGCTTCGGATTACGCGAGGTTTCCTTCGACAGTCCGATAAAACGCGTCGTTTTGCCGCAAAACGGCCATAACGCAGTTCCCTACGTCGAAACCCTTCCCTTTCGGGTCTTCGACCCACGTCTTCTTGACAAAATCGCGCGGTGGAACGCGAACGGGAACCATGCCTCCGGGATCCTGTTTGGAAACGAGGCAGTCGACATTCGATTCGACGGGGCGCGGATCCTTGGCGCCGCAGTGGATGTTGGAACAACGAGTCTTTCCCTTTGCCTGTTCGACCTTGACTCCGGCGAATCGCTTGGCTGCAGTTCGGCCCTCAACCCTCAGACAGCCTACGGCGGCGACGTCATAACGCGCATAGATTATTGCCGAAAAGAGCAGGATGGCTTATCGGTCCTGCGTTCAGCCCTGATCGAACAACTCGGGGCGATGCTCGATGAAGCTCTTGGCCGTAGCCTCAGGCGCGACCAGGTCTATTTGATGACCGTTGCCGGGAATACGACGATGCTCCACATCCTTGCGGGTGTCAATCCGTTGTCCCTGGCTCTTGCGCCTTTTCGCCCCGTATTTTTGAAGCCCCTGTTCCTGGAGGCCGAGCGCTGCGGCCTCCCGATAGCCCCGCAGGGACGCCTTGTCCTTTTGCCCGGCGCCTCGGCCTATATAGGCGCAGATATTATCGGAGGCCTTGCGGCAATCGACTACCGGTCCCAGCCCCCGTGCACGCTGTTCATCGACATCGGCACCAACGGAGAAATAGCGCTGATCGAAAGCCCCGACCGGCTGCTCGCCACATCGTGCGCGATGGGACCTGCACTGGAAGGCATGAACATTTCCTGCGGCTGCCGGGCCGTACCGGGCGCGATCGACACGGTTAGCGCGGGCGACGACATGGAACCGCGATTTACGACAATAGGCGATTTAGCGCCCATCGGCATTTGCGGCAGCGGCCTTGTCGATCTTGTCGCAGCACTCCTTTCCTCGGGCGAGATCGCGCCAGGAGGGGCATTCAAGCCGGATGCGGCCGGAAAATTTACGGACCGGCTGCGCGGGGACCGCTATTATCTTACGGAAAAGGTTTTTCTAAGCCAGAAGGACATTCGCCAGGTCCAGCTCGCAAAGGGCGCGGCGATAACCGGGATTCTCACGCTTCTTGGCGAAGCGGGCCGTTCCGTCTCGGACCTCGAGCAGATAATAGTGGCCGGGTCTTTCGGCTACCATTTAAATCCCGAGAGTTTGAAACGCATAGGACTGCTGCCGGAGGACTATTCGGGGCCGGTCACCTTCGTTGGCAACTCCTCTCTTTCCGGCGCCTCCCTGGTCGTTCGAAACCGCGAGATGCTGCACGATATGAAGCGCCTCGCATCCGATATCCGCGTGCTGGAACTGGGGTCTCATCCCGATTTCAGCAAGAGGTTCATTTCGATGCTTAATTTTCCATCCGCAAGGATATAATGGCAAAAAGGGGCATGCTCGCCGCTCTTCCAATGTCTTTTAATCCGGCGCGATAATGCGAGCTTTGGTTGATGCAAACAGACGTAATCATAATTGGAGCCGGCGCATCGGGCCTGATGTGCGCCATGGAGGCGGGAAAAAGAGGCCGTTCGGTCCTGGTCCTGGATCATTCCCCGAAACCTGCGCGCAAGATACTGGTTTCCGGCGGAGGACGGTGCAATTTCTCGAACAGGATTATGGGACCGGAGCATTTCATTTCCCAAAATCCCGACTTCGTCACCTCGGCCCTCTCACGATTTACGCCCTCGGATTTCCTCTCTCTATTGGAAAGCCATGGGATCCAATACCATGAGCGGGAAGAAGGCCAACTGTTCTGCAACCGAAGCTCGAGTGAAATCGTAGACATGCTCCGGTCCGAATGCGACAGGGCGGCCGTGCGATTCCAGCTGAACTGCAGGGTTTCCGAAATTTCCAAGACCGACGGCTTCAGGATCGAAACGGATCAGGGTATTTTCAAATCGCAGTCTCTGGTTGTCGCCACAGGCGGTTTATCATATCCTCAATTGGGGGCCGGCAATTTCGGGTACCTGGCCGCAAAACAGTTCGGCATGAAAGTTACCAAATTGCGCCCGGCGCTCACCCCTATCAAGTTCAGTCCCGGGGACGCGCGAGTTTTTGGCTGCCTCGCGGGCGTTTCCATCCATTCCACGGTAAGTCAGGGATCCACAAGCTTTAAGGGGAATCTGCTCTTTACTCACACCGGGGTGAGCGGCCCGGCGATCCTTCAGATATCCTCCTACTGGGATCGGAAGTCCGGCCTGAGTGTCGATCTGCTGCCCGGAGTGGACATTTATTCGGTCTTTATTGAGAAGCGCCGTTCCAAGACCCTCCTCTCCACAATCCTCGATCAGTATCTGCCGAAAAGATTCGTAAAACTCTGGTGCGATCTCCACGGCGCACCGAAGCCGATCAATCAGTATACAACGCATGAAATCGCTTCGATCGCCGGGAGCCTGCACGCTTGGCCGCTGCGCGCCGAAGGTGCGGAAGGTTTCAACAAGGCCGAAGTGACCCTGGGCGGCGTTGATACAATCGATTTATCCTCCAGGACGATGGAATCCAAGAAAGCCCCCGGCCTTTATTTTGTGGGAGAAGTGATCGATGTTACGGGGCGCCTCGGCGGATACAACCTGCATTGGGCGTGGGCGTCCGGGCATGCCGCGGGACAGTTCGTTTGATTTTGCGCGAAACCCCGCGATCTGGAAAGAGGCAGTCGGGTTGGAAGGCAGACCGAGGAAAGCAAGGGCAGGGGCGCGACGGTGATTACAGACTTCCCCATAGATGAGGCGGAGCTAAAAGCGCTTGCAAAAGAGCGGAAAGCCAGGGGCGGCGCGGTCTGGTCCCCCTTGGCGCCAGGTTATGTGCCTGCGCGCCGGCGAAGCCAGCGGGCGGGAGGGACTTGGCAAACCTTGCCCCGGCGGCTCGCCGGCGCCCTCAGCGGTTGCTTACCGCTTCCAAGGCCTTCATCTCCAAAAACTCCCAGCGCTGATATGACTCTTCGAGCCGCTCTTCGACGGACTTTAGCCTGGCCAGCGCAGTCGCCGCCTCGGCGCCGTTTTTTCGGTAAAATTCCGGATCGGACATGGAGCGATAAAGCTCCTCCTTTTCTGCTTCCAGGGTTTCAATCGCTTCCGGCAATGCTTCCAATTCCCGTTGTTCCTTGTAGCTGAGCCCCGGTTTGGGCGGACGTTTCTGCCGCTGATTCTCCGGCTTGACCGGGGGCGGGACAGCGATGGGCCGAGGCGCCGGTTGCCGTTGGCGCATCCAGTCGTCGTATCCGCCAACGTACTCGCCGACCCTTCCTTCGCCCTCCAGCGCCAGAGTACTGGTCACCACATTGTTTAGAAACGTCCGGTCGTGGCTTACCAGGAGCAGCGTGCCGGAATAATCCAAAAGCAGATCTTCGAGTAGTTCGAGAGTTTCCAGGTCCAGGTCGTTTGTCGGTTCATCGAGTACGAGCAGGTTAGAGGGTTGGGTGAACATGCACGCCAGCAAAAGCCGGTTGCGCTCCCCTCCGGAAAGCGTTCTGACCGGGGCTCTGGCGCGCTCGGGGGAAAACAGGAAATCCCCCAGATAACCTATTATGTGCCTGGGTTTGCCGTTAAACAGGATGGTATCGTTACCGCCGCCGACGTTTTCGGCCACCGATTTGTTTTCATCCAGCTGGGCGCGCAGTTGATCGAAGTAGGCGATTTCCAGGTTCACGCCGTGGCGCACCGTTCCCTTCGCCGGGGCAAGCTCTCCCAGAAGAACGCGCAGCAGGGTCGTTTTGCCCGAGCCGTTCGGGCCTATGATGCCGATCTTGTCGCCGCGCATAACGACAGTCGAGAAGTCGTCAATAACGGGCTTTTCCTCCCCGTAGCCGTAACTGACCGCTTCAACATCGATGACCAGCTTGCCGGAGTTGACCGCATCCTGGGTTTTCATCCGAACCGAGCCGATGAGTTCCCGGCGAGCCTGCCTTTCCGCGCGCATCTTTTCGAGTTCTCTCACCCGCCCCTCATTGCGTGTTCTTCTTGCCTTTACGCCCTGCCGAATCCAGGCTTCCTCACGAGCCAGCTTATCGTCGAAGCGCTTGCGATGGCCGGCTTCGGTTGCAAGAACAGCCTGCTTGCGCAACAGGAAGGTCTCATAATCGCACGACCAGTCTATAAGGCGCCCTCGATCGAGTTCGACGGTGCGCGTCGCCACCTTCTTGAGAAACCTCCGGTCATGGGTGACGAAGAGCAGTGCGCCTTCATAACGATTCAGAAAATCTTCCATCCAATCGATGGCGTCGATGTCGAGATGGTTGGTGGGCTCATCGAGAAGCAGCACATCGGGTTCGCTCACCAGTGCCCGTGCAAGCATTACCCTGCGTTTGAGACCCGCGGAAAGATTTTCATACCGCGCACCGCCATCGAGGTCCATGCGCGTGAGGGTTATTTCAACCCGATGGGGCCGGCGCCAACCGTCGCCAACCGCCCCCGTGGTTTCATCCAATCCCTCGGCCACGATCTCCGATACGCTCCCCTCCTCCGCCTCCGGGACCTCCTGTGGCAGAAAAGAAACCCGAACCCCCTGCATGTAAGAAATCTCACCCTCGTCCGGGACAAGGTCGCCGTTTAAAAGACGCATCAGAGTGGACTTGCCGGTCCCGTTCCTCCCGAGCAGACAAACACGTTCCCCACGCTCGATATGGAAGCTGACATGGTCGAGCAGTAAAAACCCTCCGAAACCGATGCACACATCCCGCATACCTAGCAGCGCCATTGCGATCCTGTTCCTCCTAAGATAAATTCATGAACCATCCACGGCCAAAATTTTAATAATAACCGGGCGCCGGTCAAAAGTGGCGTATTAATCACAAGCAGGAATTGGGATGCTCAGGCGTTGAGCAGCCGGCAGATCGCTCGGGCGTGCCCGATAGGACGAACTACTGTTGGGGAGTACCTGGATAGAGCGACAGAGCCTTCCAGACTGGATCGGTTCTCATGTCCCTACGCTGGAATGCCGGGGGGGTGTTCCGCAAGTTTCCGGACCCATTTGTCAGTCGGCTTTATTGGCCCACCTGGCCCGAACCGTAGTCCCTTCACCCGGAGCAGACTCGATCGACAGGCTTCCCCCGAACATTTCAGCTCTTTCCCTCATTCCATCGAGACCGAGGCTTTTAGCCGTGCCGCTACGTAGAATCTGGTCTACGTCCATCCCGATACCATCATCGGAAACTATCAGTTCAATCTCGTTGGCGTTGGCAGTAATCAATATCTCAACCCACTCTGCCTTGCTGTGCTTGGACGTGTTATTGAGCGCCTCCTGGGCTATCCTGAAAATGGGAATACTGAGATGCTTCGGGATTTGATTTTCCTCGCCTATGAATTCGATTTCGATATGGCGCTCGGGATATAGTTTAAGCATTTCATCCCGATACCACCGCAAGGCCGAGATCACTCCAAAGTCCTCGAGAACCTTTGGCCTAAGGCCCATATAAATTGCTCTTGTCTCTTCGATTGAGCGTTGCAAGATAGGCACGAACTCTTCAGTCGCCCGGATGGCGACATTTTTTTCGCCGTTCCGCAAAGTATCAAGAATGAACTCTATACGGAATTTCAGAGCAGCAAGCGTCTGCCCGATACTGTCGTGCAACTCCGAAGCCAGCCTTTTTCTCTCTTCCTCCTGGGCTTCTATGAGCATCGAGGGAATTTCCCGAAGTCTTCTTTCGGCTTGCTTGCGCTCGGTAATGTCGGTAACCATTGCAAAAGAGCCAACCGCATTCCCCAATTCATCAAGGAAAGGAGTCGTGTTGAAGTTGCAGTAGACATGCGAAGCATCAGGACGAGAGAGGGCTATCTCATAGGAGCCCGATTTCCTATGCGCCTTCAATTTGATTTGATCTTCGAAGATGGCCCTGTTTTCACCATCCACAAAATCAAAA
>JAJYTC010000119.1 GCA_021793275.1 Deltaproteobacteria bacterium
ACGTGCGGCAGTTAAACCCGGACGCACGACTCGCGGTATTCGGGCAGGACTATAATGACCAGGCGTATGCGATCTGCGGTTCGGACATGATGATAAAGGGACAGAGCCTCGATAACATCCGGTTCGGGGATAGTTTTACCGAAGACCATTTTCCTGACAAAAAGTTCGACTACATGCTTGCAAATCCGCCATTCGGGGTCGAGTGGAAGCCTCAAGAGAGGCAAATCCGGAAAGAGCATGAAGAGCAGGGATTTGGCGGACGATTCGGAGCGGGGCTTCCCCGAATAAATGACGGCTCATTTTTGTTCCTGCAACACATGATAAGCAAAATGAAAGACCCGAAGGAAGGAGGGACCCGCCTGGCCATCGTCTTTAATGGCTCGCCGCTCTTTACAGGGGCTGCTGGTTCGGGTGAGAGCGAGATCCGCAGGTGGATCATCGAAAACGACCGGCTGGAGGCGATTGTGGCCCTTCCCGACCAGCTTTTCTATAATACCGGCATTTCAACTTATATATGGATCGTTACGAACCGGAAAGAGAAAGACAGAAAAGGGAAAATCCAGCTTATCGATGCGACCTCTTTTTTCAAGAAAATGCGAAAAAGCCTGGGAAATAAGCGTAATGAAGTTTGCGACCCCCAGCGCGAAGATATTGCGCGGCTATACGGGAATTTCACGGCGGGAGAGTATGTACGCATATTCGATAATGAGGATTTAGGCTACCGCCGTATTACCGTTGAGAGGCCTCTGCGTCTTAATTTCGCGGTAACCGAGGGTCGTCTTGATAAGGTATGCGAAGCAGGCGCGTTTGTCGCGCTCGCCGAAAGCAAGAAACGGAAAGATAAGGATGCCGCCGCCGCGGAGATCATGGCGGGTGAACGGATGCAGGATGCGATCCTGGAAGCTCTTCTGCCCCTCCACAAAGCCGGTGTGGTTAAAAATAGAGATAAGTTCAGCCAAATGATGAAAACGGCATTAAAGACGGCTGGACTTACGCTACCCCCGCCACTTTTTAAAGCCGTCATGATGGCTTTATCCGAACGGGACGACGCGGCTGATGTTTGCACGGACAGCAAGGGCGACCCCGAACCCGATACGGAGCTGCGCGATTACGAGAATGTTCCGCTTACGGAGGATATCTCCGCCTATATGGCCCGCGAGGTCCTGCCCCATGTGCCGGATGCCTGGGTGGACGAATCGAAGACCAGGATCGGCTACGAAAATAACTTCAACCGATATTTTTATAAATACACGCATCCCCGTCCGCTGGAGGAAATTGAAGCCGATTTAAAAGCAATTGAGAAAGAGATTGGGGAACTGTTGTCGGAGGTGATCGGATGAATCCTTACGTCCCGGAAAAACTCCCGCTTACGTCGATCAGATGGGAGGACACATACCGTGAAAGGAACCGTTCACTCTACTACGAGAGGCTTAAAGCCATTTCGACCGAAGGCGACTGGAATGGGTGGATACGTTTTTTTCTTTCGGCGGTCATTGAGCAGGCGGTTGAAAATTCTCAAACAGCAAGAGCGATCCTGGACCTTTACGACAGGATGAAGAAGACCGTTCCGGATATAACCCGCTCTCAGTATGCAATCCGTGTGATTGACTCCATGTTCGATCGGCCCGTTTTCAATACCACCGATTTCATCAAATTTTCCGGAATCCCCAGAGACTCCGGGTTCCGGATTTTGAATGCTCTCAGGGAGAGAGAAATCCTTGTCGCACTTCGTGCAGGCAGGGGCCGTCAAGCGGCGGTTTTGTGCTTCCCGGAGCTTCTTCGGATTACGAAGGAAAGTAGAGTTGCATAAATGCGAGCCAAATTATTTTGTGTTGCATGGAATAAGAATTGTGCAACACAAATGAGTTTGAGTGGATTGGATGCGATGCAAAATACTCGCTCGACGAAGTGCCCGGTCGAAATCGTGGCTGCCCCCCGGCAGATCGAAAAGGAGAGAGCGGGGATGTTGACGGAGGTAGCGGGATGAGTTGGAAGGAGTATCCTGAATACAAGCCCACTGGAATGGCTTGGGTCAAATCCGTGCCAAGCCACTGGAAGATATTAAGATTAAAATATCTGTCGAGGACTCAGTTCAGCAATGTAGATAAGAATTCGAACAAAGATGAGGTTCAGGTGAGGCTTTGTAGAAATGCGGGAGGAGTTCCGGGGAGTCTTGGTAGCGTACAGGAACCTGTATTCCTTTTTGTCGCAAGTGATTCCGTTTCAGGACTCGGACCTTGAAAAACTTTACACCTATGTACGCTTTCTGCTCTCAAAGCTCCCGGAGCGGGAGCATGGGCCAATTTATCACTTCGACGACGAGGTTGCCCTGAAATACTACCGGCTCGAAAAAACATCCGAAGATGTCCCGATATTGATGGAGTCGGGGCAAGGGTATGTAATTTCCGGTCCTGTCGAAGTGGGAACCGGGATCGAAAATGATGAAAAGGTCGAGCTGTCCAAGGTCATTGATATTTTAAACGAGCGGTTTGGAACCCAATTTAAGGATTCGGATCAGCTCTTTTTCGACTCGATCAAAGCGGATGCGGTGTCCGACCCGGCGCTTCGCCAGGCAGCGATGGCAAATACAATGGAAAATTTCGGATATGTTTTCCGCGAGACATTGAGGGATCTGTTTATAGAACGGATGGATAAAAACGAGGAAATAACCGCCCGCTTTTTCGACGAGCCGGATTTTCAGGACGCTGTAGGCAAGTCGTTATTAGAGAGCGTTTACGAACAGATACGGGCGGAAGAGACGGCGGAGACGTAAGCGTCGGTCCACCTGATGACCGCATGTAGAGGGACAATTCGAACACGGGGTTTTGATGGCCCACTTTACGTGCATCAAAAAATCCTGTATACCTCCCCCTCATTCCTGTTCATCGCCGTCTGCACTGGGCAGATACACTGTGAAAAACTATTGCATTCCTTTCCTGAACTATTAAAATTCCGGCACTTTAAACAATGAAGTTTCGATTTATGCTTGCAACAAGAGGATCATCAATGACCAAAAAACTTATTGAAATCGCATCAGAAATCGTCAATACCCAAGCATCCAGAACCACCATGACCGCAGATGAAATCAGCTCGGCCCTTCGGCAGGTTTTCACCACTCTAAATGAACTGCAAAGGGCAGAGTCCGGGGAGGCGGATCTATCCAAAGTGCAGGGACCAGAGCAGGCCAAAACACTCACCCCGGAAGAGTCCATTCAAAATGATAAAGTAATCTGCCTTGAATGCGGCGCCGAGATGAGGCAGCTTACGAAGTTACATCTTGTCTCCCACGGCTTGACCGCGAAAGAATACAAGAAGAAATACGGGTTCACAATGGGCACACCGTTGGCGGCAAAGTCGTTGACAAAGGCGAGAAGCAGGGCGGCTAAGAAAAGAGGGGTTCCGGAGAATCTGAAAAAGTACATGGAGGAGAGAAGGCAGGCAAAGGCCGAAGCGTCGAAACCGGCGGCAGCTCAATCTCTTCCAGATAGTCCACGAACTGCAAGGGCCAAAAGGGTTCGGAACCTGTTCAGCCCGAAGACGGCGGAGTAATCGAAGACAGAATTTTTTTGCTGTGATCGGTTAGTTCTTCTTCAGCCTTTCAGCTCTCTTTCCCTATAGAGCCGAGAAGAGGGCCATAGTGATGCCTTCCTTCCCGGCTCTTATCATTTTCGGCGGGCGCTTTCCGCTATGCGCCCGGAAGGCGTTAGGACCTGGTTCCGTATCGTAGAATGCGAGCTTGAGCTGGAATGAAAATCCGTCATTTCGATGGGCGCCATTGCCGTTCCTTAAAACCTGTCCAAATCTGCGCATTGCTGCACAAATTTATGCAGGTCTACCATGGAATATCTTCCATGACGTCCGCCGAACAGTGCTGCGAACGATTCGCGTTACGGGGTCTCACCGTAAAAATCGGGCATTTGCGCTTCGGCCTCATGGCCGAAGGCTCTCCTTGCGGAGGCCGGAAATGTGCTGCAAGCACCGCTTCGTGGATCTTTTTCACATCCGACCAGAACGACCACACATGCTTCCCCCGATTCCTTACAGGTAGGAGGAAGGTGACATGATCGCCTTCGGGGGTGGGCACGGTAGCTTCCCCCCGGATCGCACGTTCGCGGTGTCCACAACCGCGTCGGGCTATAACCAGGGATGCCGCCTGATGAACAGAGATCCCTTTCTTTTGAGCATGGGTCACCAGGCCAATGATGGAGCTATAGGCCGGGTTGACCTCTATGACTTCGACGCCATGCCGGTATGCGCGGGACTTGATCCCTTTGGTAATGGCGCTGTAAGCAAAGCTTGAGAGCATCCGGGCACGGCCGGGATCCTCCTTCTCCAGGACCGCCTTCTTCTTGGCGAAGTCGAGTTTCTCGATAACGATCGGCTTGCAGGACGCCGAGGCCTGGCCCACGATCTTCTTCACCGCATTGCCGATCAGGGCCTTGGCCTGGTCGCCACTCTTCCCGTACGTCACCAGGGGAATGACCTTGGAGCCGACCAGGTTGCCGTGCCGGTCGGTCTCACTGACCGCCAAACAATCGGCGTTAATATCGATCCCGATGGCGCCGGCTTCCTTGACGGACCGGGTTTTGATTTCGGGAAGGTCCGTGGTAATGAAGACCCGCCAGCCTTTACCGTCTCGCAGGAAGCGATAGGAGATGGCCTGCGGCCGGCACATGGCCCGGCAGACGGTTTCCTGACCATAGGGGATCCAGATGTTCCGCAAGTCCAGGTAGGAAGTCGCCTTGGAGAAAGACCTCAGCCGAAGATTGAAACTTCCGTCCTGGTTGACGCCGATGACGCAGCCCTGACAGCCCGCGGTTTCGTCCTTGGAGCCAAGGACATAGAACTGAGATGAACGCTTCTCTTCCCAATCCCGCCTCCATGCCGCATGATCGGCATAGCCGTTCTTATCCAGCTCGAACTGCGCCCTGAACAGTTTTCTGCCGCCAAAGCAGATATGCGGATCGCCCGATCCGATCTGCGTTCGGATGGCTGCCAACCGGGTTTCCAGTATGTGCAGGCGCCGCTTCTTTTGGTGCAAGACGAATGGAGACCGGACCTTGGCGATTACCTTCCTGGCCTTCTTGATACGCGCCTCCACTTCGTCCTTCTGAAGAGCCAACAGCTCACGGATTGAAGCGATCTTTCCTTCCAGGTTCCGGGCGATGGCATTGAACTGGCGGGCCGTGATGTTGTGCCGGACCAGGTATTCGTTCTTGAACGAGGCCGCCTTTTTGCCATACCGACGCATATCTGCGTACAGGCAGCGCTCGACGTGGTTGTAGCGCCTGGCGTAATCATCGAGAAATCGGCTCTGCTTCACGTCCAAAGCCAGTCTCCCCTGATATGTGGCGGTTCTGCTGTCCTTATCCATAAGCCCCATTTACGATGGAGGAAGAATTTTTTAACCAAAAAATGAGCTGACCGTCTATGAGATGGCCACTATTGAGCATATTTGCTCAGGTTTGGATAAGTGCTCAGGGATCTGTTGTATCCCTGGAATGTCGCGGTCACCTCGCTCATGCGTCAGCGCCCTCCACTGCTTTTTTGAGGTCGTCGAGCAATCTTTTGTTCTTACGGCTGCGTGCTCCGTAAAGGCGGGCGCTGAAGACGGTTATGATTTCCAGAACGTCCTTTGCCAAATCTTCCTCAAAGGTCGTATCCTCGCCTTGGTTGAGGATCACGACCTCGACGTTCTTCGCTTCGCAGATCGCAAAAACAAGTTCCGCGCCAAAACGCAGCAACCGGTCCTTGTGGGTGATGACAAGTCGCCCCACCTGACCCTCGATGATGGCATCGAGCAGGCGCTTCAGGCCCTTCTTGTGGTAGTTCATGCCGGAGCCAAGATCGGCAACAATCTCGAACGTCCAGCCCTGGCGGACGCAGAACAATTCAAGCATCTGCTTTTGTCGCTCAAGATCGTCTTTTTGGTCATGGCTGGAAACGCGAGCATAAGCGACAGTCTTCCGATTTTCAGACTCGACGGCGTGAAACAGCTCCGGGCGCAACTTGGCGAGGTCGTAGCGACGATGCCCGCCCGCCGTGTGTTCGGCAGTCAGCCTTCCCGATGCTTCCCATCGGCGCAGTGTCGTGATCGACACGCCAAGCACCGAGGCAGCTTCACCTATGCTTACTAATCTCTCCATAATGAAAAGTATTGCATAGATTTAAATAGATTTCAATAAAACTGTTACAGCCCTACCCCGCCCTTTTTCTTCAATTCCGTATAATTCCAGACTACAAACAAAACATCAAAGGGCCGATAACATTGCAGCGGGTCTTCCGACCGGCCAAAAACGGGCAAAAGATGGGAGATGTAATAGACTTCGACGGCAAAAAGTTCGACGACAAGGACAACGCGATTCTCGAAGAACTCATGGAACCGGAGCGCTCCGATGCTATCGATGCAGGAGGAAATAGCGTGGAGACGATAAAGGCGAAAAAGGATAACGTCGTTCCGCTTCATTCGAAATCATGGCCGCCCATTGATTGGGAAAAGATCTAAGCAATCCGGAAAGCCGAATATCCCCGGCTTTCGAAGAAGGCCGTAGGGATCATTAAAAGAATCTTCGAGAATCCTGGCGACGACTGTTATTTCGATATGCAAAACTTCGAGGGTGAAGCTTATCCGCCTGACCCGGTTCCGATTAGACCGATTTTGGGCAATGCGGTTTGGATGATGGACTTGTTGGATAGATTCGGCGGCGAGGTTCGCTGCAACATACGCCGATGCATCGTAAAACGCACGAAGAAGAAGCCCGCCCTTTTTATCGTCCAGCCGATAAGCCGGATTATGCGGGATGCCTTGATTGATCAGGCAGGGGTGGGACCGTTGTTTGAGCATTTCCTGCAATCGAAATGGTGGACGGTCATCGGGAAAGAAGCGACCGAAAAGTTGATGGTGCTGATCATAAGTAACCGGCAGGACGAAGAGCGGATTTATTCGGGTTTTTTCGACCACAAAACGGCTAAAGTCCTTTTTCGTCGAATGGAAGATATCGCAGTGGAAAAGGTCCTGGGGCTTGATGAATAAAGCTTCGCGTCACAGAAAGGGATCGTATGGACAGACTTGAACGTTATCTTGGATGCTTGATAGGACTCGCGGTGGGCGATACGCCGGGAACTACCCTCGAATACGGACGACACTTCGATGGCGCTTTGTCTGGCTGAGAGTCTTGTCGAGAAGGGATTTGATCCCGTCGATCAGAAAAAAAAGCTGCGATGGTATCGAATTTAATGAAATGCTCGGGGTTCACTATTGCCCGTTTTGAGGATTATCCCAAAAGCGAAGTCCCGACATGGCTGCGCCGGCTTCTTTTGTTTATCCCGTCCCCGCTCACGGCGGTCGTATGACAACAGTACCTTCCCGGGATTCGAAAAGTCCCCCCAAAAAGAATAAGGGGCCAAGCTTTTCAGCTTAACCCCTTGATTTTCCTAGCGTCCCCAACCGGATTTGAACCGGTGTTGTCGGCGTGAAAGGCCGATGTCCTGGACCGGGCTAGACGATGGGGACATCAAAATACCGAAAGGCTCACTCTTGTAGGACCGCTCGGTGCGAAGGAGGCTTTTTAGCACGCGGGCGGCATGCTGTCAAGATCAGCATTCCGGGAAACGCGAAGAAAGACTGTGAGCCAAGACTAACAGCCCCCTATCGCCAAAATGGACCGTGCTGGATTCGAACCGGCGACTCTCTGCTTAAAAGACAGCAACAGAAGCCTTAAAACGTTACTGGGAGCCAGTTTCGAAAACCATAGTCAGCAAAAAACCGGTCATTTTGAGGTAAAATGCTGACCAACAACGGCCCGAAATTTAACCGGGAACGGCGGAAGAGTCAAAGATTATTTTCGGGGATGTAGGGAGCAAAAAAATGTCCGCACTTCTGGCACGTGAATCGTCCGGTTTTGATCGACCCTCTAAGGAGGGGGGGCGATGAGACGGACGGAACTGCTAGAGGAGGTGCGGAAGGTGCGTTTGGAGGAGCTTTACGCCGGTTGATGAGGCGATGGGGGGGGAAATTGATCCACCCGGATTGGAATCCTGGAATGCTCATTTCTTGCTCCCCTCCCATCGACGCAGCAGATCCTTTAAAATGACTCTAGAGGCGTTCTTCTTTCCGTACGGTAAGATTAGTCTGCATGTCTCAGCTACGAGGCCGCTGAGCGGGCTATTAGGTTCCGAGTCAACAGTGATCCGGGAACCTCCCGACTTTTACTTCCAACCAGCGAAGGAGTCCAAGAGGAAAACAAGCCTCCACAAAATCAGGGGTGCGGCTTTATGTCCTTCATCCGCCAACCACCTCGCCAGCTGATGCTTCGCCTTCGCCCAATCCTGGTCCTACTCTTTCCCTTAACTCCCGCACATAAGCGAGATACTATCCTCAGGACCGCTCTTCGTCGCCGACAAAGCGATGGTCGCGCCAATGCAGAACCGATGGCACCCATTTATTTTTCCAACCTTGCTACACTTGGGCCAACAGAAACAAAAATACCTGGGGCACGGTTTGATGGCAGTTCCCCCAACGGGAGCCAAGTCCCCACCCGGAAAGCGCCGCCCCATCGCTAAAAATTATTATTCCTCCGGCCAACCGGACACGAATACAGGAATCGCTCATGTAAAAGGTTACGCTCCGTTGAATTAAAGCAGACTGAACGCCGGTTTTTTATTTCAAAGGCAAATTCTGTCTCCTTCCGCAGGGCAAAGAAGGTATAGAAAGCAAAATGAGTGAAGCCCCATCCGGCGCTCAGGCGCTGACGCCGGACGGGGCATATCGGGTCATCGATCCATCCTGAATGCGAATCGGCATATACCCTAATGCGAACTCACCGAAGAACTACTGGAGGAAAGCCCCACGGCCAAGCCGGCGGCGGCGCCCCCGATGATTGCAGCTCCACCCACGATTTCGGGCACGGTGAATGACGTACCCAAAATCACCGGGTCTGTGACCGTCAATTCACCTGCGGTGTCGGCAAACGCAAGTTTGGCGCCGTTTACATACACGCTGCCTTCAACAATTCCCGCCTTTCCTGGAACTATCTTCTGAACGTCATAAACGGAGTTGCCATGCGCGAACTTCACCTTCGCATCAGGGCTAAGAGTGTAGTCCACCTTGCCCGAATAAACGTGCAGGAGCCATTTGCCTTCAGATTTGGCCAGGGAAAATCTGGTATTCTTCAGGGCCGTGAAGGTGAAACCCGGTCCGCGAACGACAACCGGTCCGCCGTTGGCTTGCATAACCGCACCCGGCTGGATCGGGAAATTTCCCGTCATTCGGACTACCTGTCCGTTGGGCTGGGTAACATTCACGGCAGCTGTCCCCGGAAATACGGTTACCCCCGATGCACTTGCTCCGACGATTCCGGTGCAGAAGACCAGCAAGGCAACAATTAAAACTTGCACGATAAAATGACTTTTCCTCATAGCTTCCTCTCTTTCCGGCTGGTTCTAATATAGGGTTGATAAGTCAATCGGACGTGCTATTCATTTACACGAATACACGTTTACCTTCCCTGGTGAAAGTGGTACTTTATGTTTTACATCTATAGTTTTTTCATGAAATCTGCGAGCATATTTAATAAAAGGATGGTTGCAAAGGAGAGCCGGGTTGACGTCACATTCGAAAATAGCGCTTGTGATTATTTTGAGTGCAATGTCAGGCTGCCTTCTATGGTATTCGATATGCACCTATAAAATCTCGGGAGAGAAAAAACCGGTCGGGTTCGGTGGTCTTTCGGCCCATTTTTTCCCCCAGGCCGAAGTATTAAATGGAAATTCAAAGTACTTTGCACTTGATCCGACCAAGGCCGCCGAAGATTACAGAAAGGCCATCCTGGCGGAACCCTCCCTTATAGATGCATGGATCGGACTCGTCCGGGTGCAAATCGCAAGCGGTAACAGGCGGCAAGCCTCAAAAACACTAGGGATCATTGCCCCGACCCTGGATTCTATCAGCACATGGAAATGGAAGGAATTGGTATTTGCATACGAACTCCGGAACGGTCCGTATTTTGAGAAATGCTTCAACTATATCCTGTCCTGGCTTCCAGATCGTATGGACGATGCATGCTGGCTTGCATCAAGGTTCTGGGGAGGATGGGACGGGGTCGCTCCCCATGTTTTTCCGCGCAATTACACGGTTTTCTTGGGAGAACTCATTAACTGGAGACAGCCCGATGCGGCGATCTCGCTCTTTAAAATCATGGAAGAAGGCCCTGTTACATGGAAAGGGACCGAAAAGCTTAGATTATGCGATTTTCTGATCTCGAATAACCGACTTAAAGAGGCCAAAGTAGTCTGGAGGCTCCGGGAAAAAGGCCACGCCTCTCTCATTTATGACGGAGGATTCGAAAAGGCGCCCCTGAACACGGCTTTTGGCTGGAGATTCGTAAGCAATCCGGACTTTATCGTAGAGCGCACGGACACGGATCCGCATTCGGGCAAATGGTGTCTGCATGTCCATTTCAAGGGAACCAGCAACATTGGTTGCGATTTGGCCTATCAGTTAGTCCCGGTAAGCCCGGGCGCTTCCTATACTCTGTATTTTGCCCAAAAGAGCAAAAATCTTACGACCGACCGAGGCGTGTTCCTGCAGGTTACGGCATACAACAAAGGCGGGCTTGATGCGACCGGCAAAGAATTGCTGGGTAGCTCCCCCTGGCGGGAGGAGAAAATCGAATTTACGGTCCCGGCCGGATGTGAAGCCATTGTCGTACACGTTCGAAGAGACGAGAGCCTCAAATTTGACAGCAGGATCTCGGGCGATTACTGGCTGGATTCGGTCAGGATGCGGGCAACGGGCAACGGGCGATAGGGGTTGCCCGTGCGCATCCATCACCTGTGCGCCGCTTCGCCGCGGCTATAGCTCATCAAAACCAGGAGTATCACGAAATAGAGCTGGTTTGCGGGAATGCGCATATTGAACTCGACCCAGGAATGCGCGAGCAGGGAGGCGCTTCCGGCGAGCGCGCCGATGCGAATGAGCCTCTCGTCGGCTCCCGGGAAATTCTTTTCTCCTGCCTTTTGCCTCCATATCCCGATCGCTGTTGACCACCAGTAGCCCCAGACAAGCGCAATGAGCGTCAATCCAAAAGGCAAGCCCCAGTCCGAAAGGGTTTGAAGGTAATCGTTATGGGCGGCGAAAATCTGGAGCCGGTCCGTGTCGAAGAACTGGTAGACGAAGATGACCGCATGATAGGTTCCAACACCTGTGCCCGTCAGCCAGTGGTCCCGGATCATTTTCAAGGTGAATTGCCAAATCTTGAACCTGCCGGGAGCGTCCCGGGCCGTCTCCATAAAACGTTCGATAATGTTTCCGAAGCCGATAATGGAACCGTAAATCAGAATGATCGCCCAGCAGGCGATGAGAATCAGAAGTACGGATTTGCTGCCTTTGCCTCCCAGGTAGGCCAGGACCGTCATACCAACGGCCAGGGCGATTATGCCGCCTCGCGACTCGGAGAAGATAAGGCCCAGGAGCACAATGCCGGTTAGAAAAAGAAAGAAGACCTGTTTTTCGCGTGTGTTTCGCCTCCACTCCCTTTCCTCGAAAGAAGATGCCTTGTTTTCTCCGTCTTTTGCGCCCATCCGCCAT
This sequence comes from Deltaproteobacteria bacterium, assembly GCA_021793275.1. Classification (GTDB taxonomy): domain Bacteria; phylum Desulfobacterota; class Syntrophobacteria; order Syntrophobacterales; family Syntrophobacteraceae; genus SbD1. Next base: position 11,588 of record JAJYTC010000119.1, read on the forward strand.
AGCCAGACAAGCTGCAGAGGCCATATCATTCCAAGGAAAGCTGCGTAATGGTCATAATTTGCGAATGTCCCCGTAGCGCAACCTACCTGGAAGCCAAGCCCGGTCGATGGGACCAGCACCTGGAGAAGTCCGTAGAGCGCTTCGCAGCCGGCTATCACGGAAAGAACGCCCAACAGCCCGCCCAGCCCGATCGTACCGTCTTTCAGGCATCGATCCAGAAGCAGCGCGAAAAGCAGCAGTGTAAGTATCCACAGTCCTCTCGCAACCGTATCCGTCGGCACGTAAGACAGGCTCGCCCACCATCGGGACCGGCCTGTCGCCTCCATCGCCTTTTGCAGCCATTGGGCGCGATGCGGGCTGAGCACCCTTATAACGGGCAGAGGAAGAGGAATGACCTGGAAAAAAGGATATGCAACGATCGCAACAAAAAGCCGGCGGGGATTAAAGCGCTCCGGCAACCAGGCAAATTTTCCGTTTCTCCTCCCCGCTTGTTGCTTCCTCATCCCTTCTTTTCCGGAAATCTCGCCGGAAGTAAGGATCAGAAGCGCAAAGCCTGCCAGGAAAACCGACGCTATAAAGCCCCACAAAAAGGGCCTCGCGCTCCCCAGGATGAGCGGCAGCGACACTATAGGCCAGTATATGAGAAAACGGGCAATTTTCCGGCCCCACAGATTATTTATGGATAGTAAGTCGTTTATCGCAGGGCCTTTTAGTATAGATCAATCACTATACTGTAGCAGAGATAGAGCGCTACGACGATCGCAATAGCCGCTATCGCAAAATCTCTTTTTCTGTTCCGCGACGTCCAGCCGCTATTTTGCACTCTGAACTCGAAAAGGTCGAAGACGCGCAGATACCTGGTCTTGCATTTTGAACAGCTATAGCGCTTCAGCCAATGCCCCCGACTCGTCTTTTTCTTGCGCTCTATGCGCTTCAAATACCCATCTTTACAAGCCGGGCAGATCTTCCCCGGAGGTGCAGCGGCAAGACTTCCATCTGTCCTTTCGTCCATTGGAGCACCTTTCCATACCCGAGGTCCCGCCGCATGCACTCGGAACTCTCGCAGCGATAGAAATAAGTGCAATTTCTCCTATACGAACATCTTCTGCTCGACATGGGCGCAAATTATATGCCATTCAGTTATGTGGCGCTTCAGCCCTATTGGGCCCCCTGGTTAACTCCAACGCCGCCAAAAGGTCCCATTATGCTCACGTTTGAAAAGAACGCCGCCAGCTTGTGCGACCCAACAAATACAATATCCTTGTTTTGGACGTCGATCCTGTGGGCGGGGTTTTCCTCCAGGTCGTTCATGCTGAGTTTTACGACATACGGTTTTCCGCCGTCACTCTTCGATCTTACCAGCATGATGGCCTTTTGATTCGCATAAGGCAACAGACCGCCCGACTCGATCAAGAGTTCGGGGATGGTCATCTGTTGCTTTATCGGGTAATTGCCTGGTCTTCGGACCGCCCCGTACACGTAGGCCGTTCCGGCTTTGGGGACATAAATCACGTCCCCGCTATCAATCGGGATGTTGACATTGCCTTCTGCTCCGCGGGTCAGGCCCGCGAGATCGATCAGGTACGTTTGAGGATGGACGGAACCTGTCGATGCCCTTCGAACCTGGACCATCGTGCCGGCCGACTTACTAAGGCCTCCTCCCATCGCCATCACCTGGAACAGGTTCTGGCGGCAAAGATACGGGTAAGTCCCCGGAGTTTTGAATGCCCCCAGCAGCGTGATTTTGCCCGATACCTCCTCTTTAACGAAAACACTCACATGAGGGTTCCTGATGAAGTTGGCTCTGTAGGTGCGCTGTATTTTCTTTTCGGCCTCGCTTACCGTAAGACCGCCGACTTTAACCGACCCTATCAGCGGGAGCGATATACGGCCTCGGGCGCTTACCCTTGCTTCGGTCTTGAGCTTCGGGGCCTCCAGGACGGAGACCTTAAGCAGGTCCCCTTCTCCCAGCACGTAGTCTTCCATGGTGGGAACGCTTCTTGTCGAAGCGAACAGCTTGTCGTTTATGGCTTTTATGTTCCGGTTTTCTTCGTTTTGCTGGCTCAGCAGGTCTGCAATGTTGGAATTGGGCTGCGGTCCCTTGATGCAGCCAAGCAACAGGACTGCTGAAAAGAGAATGGTCAAACCAAAATAAAAATACCTGGCACACAGTTTCATTACTGCCTCCCTAAGCGGGCATTGCGGAGTCTCCGGCCTGGAACCACAGCCGCCGGCTCATCCTGATATATTCTCCGAAAAGTTTTCAACCGAAGGCGGATCATCGCCCGAACACCATGAGACGCTAAGAGAAGTCCTTTTTCGTGGTCTCCGGCTGTCCCGAAAGTATGAGCATTTGGTTCAAAATTGTCCAATTTCCCGATAAACACGGGTTAACGCTGCGAAGCCAATAAGCCACGGAAAGATTAGAAGCAGTGTGCAGGGCTCAGGGACTGCGCTTGTTTCATAGACCAGCACATCAACTCCGTTGCCGGTGAGGCCGGTCGTGTCGCCGTTCGTGCTGAGATCGGAAAAGGTGGTCGCGGTGGTGTCGAACTGATCAAGGTAAAAACCGGCTATATAGAGCTCTCCATCGGTTGTTGGAATTGTCTGGCTGATGGTGTCATAGGCCTGCGTTGCGCCATCGACCCAATAACCGCTGTCGATAACGCCGCCATTGTAAGCGCCGTATTGGTTAGCGTAGGTCCAGTCGTCCGGCGTAGAGGGGTTCCCGTTGCTGGTATATACACCGCCGGTAAAAGAACTATTGACGAACAAGTTGCCGCTCCAGGTCGATCCATTATACCCCTCAACGGTTGGAGTATTGAAGTCGAGGGTTCCGGAGTCGTCACGGAAAGCAAATGTAATGGTGGTATTAGAAGAAGTCGCATAAAACTCGGGCGTATTATACCACGTCACACTGTTTGGTACCGTTTGACCGGCAAGGTCCAGTAAGGCGCCGGAAGGCGGGGGCTCGTTTATAGGGGATGCGAGGGACGGGGTGACCATCCCTAAGACAAGGATCGCTGCAAACAGCAGACTGTTGATTCTCATAGTTTCCCCTTTTTCGGTCTGGCGCGCATCGGGTTCCGAAGCGCACAGCTTGAAATTAAGGGCCAATTCATAATGGGGTCCCAAGAATCCGTTACGTCCCGCATCAGGTCCGGCATTGAGTTCCAGCCTTGGAAGATCTCGACTTCTCTTATGAT
>JAJYTC010000120.1 GCA_021793275.1 Deltaproteobacteria bacterium
GTTCTTCTTGCGCCGATTCTTGGAGCGACCGCGGACGCAAAAGGTCGTAAAAAGAGCTTCATGACGGTTTTCGCCTCCCTATCCATATTGAGCATCTTCTCACTCTATTTCACCGGACCGGGTCAGGCAGCCCGGGCCATGTTCCTGGTAGGCGCAGGCTACGTAGGCTATACGCTGGCTATGACCTTCTACAATGCGTTTCTTCCCGAAATAGCCCCTTCGGGTTTCATCGAAAAGTTATCCGGGATCGCTTGGGGGTTGGGATACATCGCAGGGTTCGCAGCACTCATCAGCATGATTTTTTTGGTCCCGAGCGTTGCGGGAGGCAAAGCGATTCTGCTGCTGGCTGGAGCGGCTTACGCGATTTTCGCCCTGCCTTCGTTTGTCTTTTTAAAGGACTCGCCAAAACAGGCAACAACAGACAGGACAGCCATACGTGAAGGCTTCGCCAGACTCGGTGCAACCTTCAGGGAAATTCGCCTGCTAAAAAATCTTTTCATTTTCCTGATCGCCTATTTTTTCGTAGCCGACGCCATAGCGACCGTTATCGTCTTTTTCTCCTCCTACACGGTCTATACGCTGCGGTTCACCGTGACACAGAATATAATTTTGCTCATGCTGATCCAGCTTTCCGCCGCGGCGGGGGCGGTCATAAGCGGAATAGTCGCCAAGCGGATCGGCATACTGAGGACGATCGTCATAACCATCGTGATCTGGATATTGGCCCTTCTGGGAATAATTGTCTTTCAAAGCATCTATGACTTTTACGCCCTTTCGGTTTGCGCGGGATCGGTCCTTGGCGGGACCCAGGCTACAGCGCGGGCCTACATGGCTATCGAAGCTCCCGAGGGCAAGAAGGCGGAGTTTTTCGGGTTCATGACTTTCAGCACCAAGGCGGCCGCGATTTTCGGTCCCCTGCTCTACGGGACCATATCGGACTGGACGAACAACCCTCGCATATCGGTGCTCTCGCTCGATGGGCTTTTCATTCTCGGGCTGTTTTTCATGCTCGTGGTCCAGCGAAGGGAAGCCCGCCGCGGCGCATAGCGCTACATCGTCGATATCGCAAAGGAAAGAAGAAGCAACCATTGGAAATCAGAAAACTGGGCAAATCGGGTCTGCTCGTCCCGGCAGTGGGTATGGGCACATGGCGAACCTTCGATATTCGAGGAAACGGGGCAACAGCAAATGCTCGTCTGGTGGTGGACAGCGCCATCAGTGCGGGGGCCAGCTTCTTCGACAGTTCTCCCATGTACGGGGAAGCTGAACGGGTGTTGGGTCTGACTCTTAAAGGGCGGCGAAATGCAGTGCAGATTGCTACAAAAGTCTGGGCCGACACCGCGTCCCGGGGATGGGCGCAGTCGAAGCTGTCTCTTTTGTATTTCGAAGGCCGCATCGATCTCTATCAAATCCACAATCTCCTCAACTGGAAAGAGCACCTGGAGATGATCGAGCGGCTTAAAGATAAAGGTAAGGTCCTGGCCATCGGAGCAACCCATTACAGCTCCCATTCGTTTCTTGAACTGCGCCGTGTCATGGAAAGCGGAAGGATTGCCGCCGTTCAGATTCCGTATAATGTAGAGCAGCGGGAAGTGGAAAAAGACATCCTGCCCCTGGCGGCTGAACTCGACCTTGGAGTGGTCATAATGCGGCCTTTTGGCGGAGGCAACCACTTGCGCCGCCGGCCTGAGGAAAGCGAACTGGTCCCCCTCGCGCCTTTCGGCGTAACCACCTGGCCGCAGGCTCTGCTCAAATGGATTTTGAGCGATCCCCGCTGCCACACGACAATCCCCGCAACGTCGAAAAGCCAACATGTGCTGGAAAATGCAGCCGCGGGTAATCCCCCATGGTTTGGCGACGAGGAGCGAAAGTATGTCCAGCGGCTTGCCGAGAAATTATAATCGTCCCTATTCGCTTTGGAGGCTCTACTCGGAAAAGAGGTCCTTAGCTTTTAGCTCGAGTGAGATCGTGTCGATGCGAAAAGGGGTATCTTCGGCGTAAATCCCCGCTCTTGCGTATTTTCCATCGATCGGCATGTATTTTTCGACGAACCCGGCGTCGGGATCGATAATGAAATATTCCGCCACCCGCGGTCGTTGGCGCCAAAACCTATCCCCCTATGCTCTTGGTCTTTAATCGTTACATTTGCCGGAAGCCCGGCCATGCTGTTAATCCTGTTAATACAGCGCTTTTTTATTTTTCTATTTTCATATCAGTTTGATTTAATTGATTATTATGGATTTTACGGTCGAAAATAACAGCCAATAACAGCATTAGATAACAGCGAGGTAACAGCAAGATAACAGCAGTCAACAGTGAAGAATGACGAGAAGAGCTGGGCTATTCTCTATGCGGTTTTCAAAGAGCGGAGTTACCGGGTGAGGCAGGCGATACGCCTGTTTCTCGATTACGATTAAATCCTTAAGGCTTATACCATAAAGGTGCTTTGAGCCTCAAAGCGGCAACGAAAAACGGAAACGAGAAGCGGCAATAGAAACGGCAACCTGAAAAGGAAAAAAGTAAAAGGGGGAGAGGTGGAGGCATCGGCGCCCGCCAGGCAAGTCCGGGCTTGAGACAGGTCTTTGGCGAGGGCTCTCTTCCCATGCTACAGAGGATTTGTTAGTATGAATTGGGGCCTTTTGATGCCCCAGCCGGGGGCAAGGGGGGTCAGTCAAGCATACGGATTTCTTTGAACCGGGACCGGACATAGTGCGTCTGGGTGAAGGAGTCGAGCGATGAATTCCGCATTGATTCTTATTGACATACAAAATGATTACTTCCCCGGCGGGCGTATGGAACTTACCGGGGCCGATGAAGCCGGAAAAGCGGCCGGTCGTCTTCTTGCAGATTTTAGAAGGCATGGGTTACCGGTAGTTCACGTGCAACATGTATCGACTCGTGAGGGCGCCGGATTTTTCCTGCCCGGCACCGAGGGTGTCCATTTTCACCACAGCGTGGCGCCCCTGGAAGGTGAAACCGTAATACAAAAAGGTTTTCCAAACAGTTTCAGGTCAACTGAATTGGAGAACGTTCTTAAAAAAGATGGCATCAAACAGCTCGTCATATGTGGAATGATGTCCCACATGTGTGTGAGCGCAACCGTAAGAGCAGCGTTCGACCTTGGATATCAGTGCCTTGTGGCTCACGACGCATGCGCAACACGAAGCCTCGTTTTCGATGGCCGCGAGATCGGCGCCGATCATGTGCATGCGGTCTCCATGGCCGCCATGGGTGGGCTGTTTGCCCGTGTAATGAGGGTCGACGAGGTCATCGAAAGAGTCTTCAGATAATTTTTCCTCTTTTTCCATGCTTCCGGACGGCAGGCCGGGACTGAAACCGAAAAGATAGGCTTCACAGGAGAGTTTATATTGACCAAACCGCCCGTTTATATATAATTACTCGATTTCGTTATTCGCATTGACGTGGCGTTTTCGGGGAAACGCCACGCGAGACCCTTGAATCTCTGGCATTATTCACAGCCCAGGTTTCCGACGGGTATAGAAGAGGAAATGCTATGAGTCCGGTGGATTATCTTACGCCGTTTGTGGAAGTCGGTCGCACGATTTTTGACGGGGCCGGCAACGATCGCGTGATGAACCTTACCGCCGAAGCAGTCATCAAGACCCTGGATCTTAAAGGCTGCTTCATCAAAATGAAAGCTTACAAGGGTGAGCACATCGAGGTGCTTGGCAGCAAGGGCCTCAGTGAGCGCTTTCTATTCGGCAAGTCCGACTATGCAAGCAATTGGGTATGCTACAACCTGCCGAAATCAACCTTCTGCGTCCCCAACCTCGACGATTTTGATATCCAAGGGGAAAAAGCGCTGATGACAGTCGAAGGAATACAGGCCTTCGCCGTGCTTCCTATCGAGATCAGGCACGAAATCGTTGCCATGGTTGCGCTGTTTTCCGAGGTTCCGCGCGAATTCACCAAGGCTGAGCTTAGCTTTGTCGAAATCCTGGTTGGACAATCCATCCACTCTATTTTGTGGCAGCGCCGCGTCCATTCCATGGTCGAGAAGGAACGCGAGTATTTGCGCAGCTTCCAGGAAATAAGCGGCGCCATCAATGCAAGCCTGAATATAAGTAAAGTTCTCGAGCTTGTCGTCACGAAGATCACGACCGTTTTGGGCGTAAAAGGCTGTGTTGTGCGCCTGCTCGATCCGAAATCTCAAAACCTTTACGCGGCGCGCAGCCACGGTCTGAGCGAGGAATTCCTTCAGAAGGGACCGATAGATGCGCAGAGGAGCATGGCGGAAAATTTGGCCGGCAAGGTGGTCGTAATCGACGACGTTTTCACCGACCCCCGCCTTCAATACCCTGCCGAGATGGTTGAAGAGGGGGTACGCAGGCTTCTTTCCATCCCTCTGATGGTTCGGGGCAAGTTCATAGGCGTTCTCAGGATTTATTCCGGGGAGGGTCCCAAGTTTACCAAGCGCGAAATAGACTTCGCCATCGCCATAGGGCAACAATGCGCCTTTGCTATCGAAAACGCCCGTATCTATCAGAGGCTGCACTACGAATATCAGCAATTGCTGATTGACTTCGGTTACGAAGGAAGCAGCGAGTAAGTTCTCATTCAATCCATCGATCGGCCAACGTGCGAGCGAGATAAGGAACAATGGAGCGAACCAATACCCTTTCGATTCAGCAATCCCGTGACAATGATTTTATCAGGGAGGTGGAAGAGGCAAGCGGGCAGACTGTGAGCAAATGCTATCAGTGCGGCAATTGCATGGCCAGCTGCGTGTACACCTTCGCCTACGACTACCCGGTTACCCAGATCATGCGTCTTACACAACTGGGCCAAAGGGACACCGTCCTTGGGTCGAGCTCGATCTGGCTTTGCGCAAATTGCCAGGCATGCACCACGCGGTGTCCCCAAAATATCGACGTTGCGCAGGTCATGGAGACGCTGCGCGTCATGTCCCGCAAGGCAAATACGGTATCTCAGCGCGATATCCGGGTTTTTTACGATGAATTCCTAAGGTCCGTCAAAACTTTCGGGCGCGTCTTCGAGACCGGACTGTTGCCGGTTTATAATCTCAGGACGAAAAGACCTTTCACCGACTTCGATCTTGCCCCGCGTCTCATGTGGAAGGGAAAGCTGAGCTTTCTGCCGGCACGGATTAAGAAAAGAAAAAAAATCGCGCAGATTTTCGAGGTTATCAAAAGAGATCGTTTTTCCAAAGACGGAAAAGCCCGCCCCGAACCTCTGAGTTCTCAAACCGACATTTAAAAAGAGAAACCTGTGAAACGCGTAGCCTATTACAAAGGATGTTCTCTCGAAGGGCTGGCCGTTGAATACGACCGTTCGACCCGCATCGTCTGCGAGGCTTTCGGTATCGAATTAGTCGAAATACCCGATTGGAACTGTTGCGGTTCCACGCCCGCCCATTCCTATGATCCGCTTCTCTCAGCCGCCCTTGCCGGCCGCAATCTGGCCATCGCAGCCGATAATGGATGCGACATGGTGATGACTCCCTGTCCGGGATGCCTCAAATCGCTCAAGGGGGCTCAGGAAACCTGTGAGGACCCGCAGCAGCGCAAGGCTTTTGTGGATTTGGTCGGTAAGGACGTAGATGGTCTAAAGACCGTTTCTCTGTTGCAGCTTCTCTACGAAGAGGTTGGCGCCGAAGCGCTTCAAAAAGCGGTTCAGCGCCCATTGACCGGCCATGTCCTTATTCCCTACTACGGTTGCCTGCTGACGCGGCCCGCGCAGAAAGCTCGATTCGACGATCCGGAAAACCCGATCTCCATGGACCGGCTCATCGAGGCCACGGGGGCTACGGCGCCCGACTTTCCGTACAAGACCGAGTGCTGCGGGGCGACCTACGGCGTTACCCGAAACGATTTTGTCGGACGCCTGGGCGGGCGGATTCTCGACATGGCCGCGCGCCTTGGAGGAGAAGCCATCGTCGTAGCCTGTCCCCTGTGCCAGCAAAACCTGGATATGCGGCAGAAGCAGATAAATAAGTATTACAAGAGCGCTTTCAATCTTCCGGTCCCCTATATTTCTCAGATTATAGGACTCGCACTGGGAATCGATCCGAAAGTGCTGGGACTGAATAAATTGTGCGTATCCCCCCGCGTTCTGCTCGAGGATCGCACACAGCCCGACCAGGAGGCGCAACGGGTGGGCGCGGCGGTAAAGCCTGGTCCAAACCAGCCCGGCGGGATCGCCGGGGGCGAATCCATTCAGCCGTCTTGAAATCCTCCGTAATGATTGGCAATGCACTTAAACGCCAATGATGGAAAAAAAGGGACAGCCCGATAATCTGCAGGTTGTGTTCGCGGCGGATATCTAACGGCGCGGGCTGTTCCGACTCAGGATAGGAGATATATGCGTATCGGCGTGTTCGTTTGTAATTGCGGGACCAATATAGCGGGGACTGTAGATACGAAAAGAGTGGCGAGTGAGGCGCTTAGCTTCGCCGACGTTGTCTATGCGACCAATTACATGTATACCTGCTCCGAACCGGGTCAGCAGGAGATCCAGCGCGCAATCGGCGAGCACGGTCTCCAGGGCGTGGTCGTTGCGGCGTGTTCGCCCAGGATGCACGAGCCTACGTTCCGGAGGGCCGTGGAAAAAGCCGGGTTGAACAGGTACATGTTCGAGATGGCCAACATCCGCGAGCATGTGTCGTGGATCGGAAACGATCGCGAGGCCAACACCCAGAAGGCGATCGACCTGGTCCGAATGGCTGTGGCCAAGCTGCGCTTCAATAATCCGCTATTTTCATCCAAAATGCCTGTCAACAAACGACTCCTGGTTATAGGAGGCGGAGTTGCGGGGATCCAGGCCGCCCTGGACTGCGCCGACGGCGGTATGGATGTGGTGATGGTGGAACGTAAGCAGTACATAGGCGGCAAGATGGCCAAGCTCGATAAGACATTTCCCACCATCGACTGCTCCTCCTGCATACTCGGTCCCAAAATGGTGGACGTCTCGCAAAAGGAAAACATCACCCTTTACGCCGCCTCCGAGATCGAATCCATAAGTGGATACATAGGCAATTTCACTGTGCAGATCAGGAAGAAAGCCACCTATGTGAACTGGGAAGCCTGCACCGGGTGCGGGCTGTGCACGGAAAAATGCCCGTCTAAAAAGGCCGCCGACTACTTTAACGAGGGTCTTGGCGCAGCCAGGGCCATCAACATTCCTTTTCCGCAGGCAATCCCGAAGAAGGCCGCAATCGATGCCCAGTTCTGCCGGCAATTAAACGGGAAAAAGTGCGGGGTTTGCGCGAAGGTATGCCCCGTGCAGGCGGTAGATTTCGAGATGAAGGATTCGATTGTTACCGAACAGGTAGGCGCTATTATCGTGGCGACCGGTTACGATCTTTTTGACCATTCGGCCTACGGAGAATACGGCGCGGGCCGTTATCCCGACGTTATTTCGGGCATCCAGTACGAGCGCATTCTCAGCGCTTCGGGCCCGTATGGCGGCCATATCCGCCGGCCCTCGGACGGCAAGGAACCCAAAGACATCGTCTTTATCTCCTGTGTAGGATCGCGTGACGCTTCGGTTGGCCGCCCCTATTGCTCGGGAATATGCTGCATGTATATCGCCAAGCAGGCGATTCTTACGCGCGACCATCTGCCCGAGTCCAATTCTTATGTTTTTTATATGGATATACGCTCCCCCGGAAAGAATTACGACGAATTCGTTCGGCGCGCTCAGGAAGAATACGGCGTGCAGTATATTCGCGGAAGGGTGGGCAAAATATATCCGCGCGGGGACCGCATGGTGGTTCAGGGGGCAGATACGCTTCTGGGGGTCCAGGTCGAGGTAGAGGCCGATCTGGTGGTGCTGGCAACGGGGGTGGAGTCTTCTGCCGGAGCAGGCGAGCTAGCGGAAAAACTTCGCATATCCTACGACCAGTACGGCTTTTACATGGAAAGCCATCCCAAGTTGCGCCCCGTAGAAACCAATACAGCCGGGGTTTATCTCGCCGGCGCCTGCCAGGGCCCGAAAGATATCCCATCGTCGGTAGCGCAGGGAAGCGCTGCGGCCTCGAAGGTGCAGTCGCTTTTTGCGCACGACACCATCGAGACCAATCCGCAAGTGGCCTTGGTTAACGAAAGAACATGCATCTCCTGCGGGAAGTGCATTCAGGTTTGTCCGTTCGGCGCGATCCAGTGGAAGGAGCTTAGAGGCGGGATCAAAAAGGCTGAAGTGCTCCCGACCGTGTGCCAGGGTTGCGGGGTGTGCAACGCCACGTGCCCGCCCAAGGCGATTCAGTTGCAGCACGCTACGGACAACCAGATACTGGCTGAAGTTAACGAACTGTGCGCCTGATATGGATGGTAGGACGCAAAATCAGGCGAGGCCCCGAATTGAAAAAGGAAACAAGAGATGACAGACTCAAGTCCCCGCTCCTCCGCTCCTGCTGATCAAACAGCGGCTAACACGCAGGGGATAAAGATAGTAGGCTTTTTGTGCAACTGGTGTTCTTACGGCGGTGCTGATACGGCGGGGGTGTGCCGTTTCAAACAGCCAACCGACCTGCGGATAGTGCGTATTCCGTGCACCGGGCGCATGGACCCCCTGTTTGTCGCCAAATCGCTTATCTACGGCATGGACGGGGTGCTTGTTTCGGGTTGCCATCCGCGGGACTGCCACTATGCGGTGGGCAACTTTTATGCTCGCCGGCGCATGGAGGCGCTCAAGCTTTTTTTGCCTTTCATGGGCATCGATACGCGAAGGTTCCGATATACCTGGGTATCGGCGTCCGAAGGCCAGCAGTGGCAAAAGGTCGTGACCGAATTTTCAGAGGAGATTCATCGGTTGGGTCCCAATCCCGGAGTCGGGCCGCGATCCGGTGAAAATTCCAAAATATCCAATGGGCTGAGATAGAGAGACTGGACAAAGCAGTGTTAGAAACCGACAGGATTCAACTACATAAACTCGTGGAAGAGGCGCTGCCCGAACTGGATATGATGATCGGCTGGACGGAATCTTGCGATCCGCTCCAAACGACCCCCGTCTTCATTCGTGACGCCAAATTGATATCCAAGCTTACCTTGGGGCCATTTTGCTCACAAAACCTGGCAGGCTACCTGGTCAAACCTCCCGCCCTGGAATCTGTGCCCAAAGACGCCAAGCCGATCGGCATTTGCGTCAAAGGTTGTGACAGCCGGTCGCTGGTCGCACTCATCCAGGAAAAGTTCATAAGCCGCGACAGGGTACGGATTTTCGGCATTCCATGCCGCGGAACGATCGATTGGCGCAAGGTCGCGCAGCGCGTGGGGCTATCTGACGTCAAGTCGGCCACCGTGGAAGACGACTTTCTGGTTATCGACGCTTCGGGAACCACTCACAGGATCGGCCTGGAAGATGTTCTCGCCCGCAAATGCCTCGGGTGCCGCTATCCGAATCCGATCATCCAGGACGTGCTGGTTGGACAAGTCGCAACGCCGCGATCGAGCAGCCTGGAGACGACCTACCGCGACGTTGACGCACTCGATAACAAACCGATCGAAGAGAGGCTTGCTTTCTGGCAGTCCGAGCTTGACCGGTGCATACGCTGCTATGCCTGCCGGAACGCATGTCCCTTGTGCGTTTGCCAGGACAAGTGCATAGCGGAGACACGGGAACCGAGATGGCTGACGCAGCGCGTGGGCCTCCCGGAAAAATTCCTGTTCCACTTCATTCATGCCATGCACCTTGCCGGCAGGTGCACCGGGTGCGGCGAGTGCGAACGCGTCTGCCCCATGGACATCCCGGTGACGCTGATAAAAGAAAAGCTCAATAAGATCATGGAGGAGATGCTGGGCTATTCGGCGGGTCTTGACCCTGACGGTGTTCCTCCGCTTCTCACTTTCAACCCGGGCGAGACCGAGATTTAGCGCAGGGGTTTCAGGAAATTTGCCGGGTGTAAGCATCGCTCGGAACATAAAAGAGGTAACCTGATGGCGGTGAAAATATTCATTGCGACCGATCGTTTGGATTCGGTCCTCGAAAAACTTTCAACAAAAATCGATCTGTGGATACCTGCCCTGTTAAAAGACGACAAGTCCGGGCCAACGGGATTTGTGCCCTACGAGCCGGGCAAGGCGGTTGCGTTTGACCGGCAGACCACCATGTCGCTCAAAAAAGTTCTTCTTCCGCAAGTCGAAACACTGTTGCGCTTCGAGTACCGGAAGGAGCCGGAAGGGGCCATAAATTCCACCCTGGCCGTTGAGGATCGAAGAGAAGCGCGCCCTACCCTCGTCTTCGGCGCTCGTCCCTGCGACGTCAGGGCCCTTACTACCCTGGATCGAGTCTTCTCAAACGGTCCTTATGTCGACCCGTATTATACCGAACGCCGAAAGAACACTCTTTTCGCAACCCTGGTATGCCGGCAGACCGACGCGAAGTGCTTTTGTTCCTCGGTAGGCGGCGGACCCGCCGACATGGAAGGAAGCCATCTCAGAATCGTACGGACCGATGACGGCTATATCGTCGAGGCATTGACCAAAGAGGCGCAGTCTCTACTGGACAACCTCGGGGATGCTCCCGACGCGAGCAGGGAAAAACAGGCGGCCGAGATCGTCGAGGAAGTCTCCCGGCGCCGGGTTGGAGACCTCGATACGGAGGGAAGCGCTGAGGCCTTCCGGAAACGATTCGAGCAGACCGATTACTGGGTGCAAATGGTTTCTCAGTGCCTCAGTTGCGGTGTCTGCACCTATGTTTGTCCCACCTGCTACTGCTTTTCGATAACCGACGAAGCTGAAAACCTCAAAGGCGAGCGGCTGCGCTCCTGGGATTCGTGCATGTTCTATCATTATACGCTGGAAGCCAGCGGTCACAATCCCCGCCCCACAAAACTCGAGCGTTACCGAAACCGAGTGGGCCACAAATTCAGCTACATCCCGGAAAGATACGAAGGCCTCCTGGGATGCTGCGGCTGCGGCCGATGCATCAGAAGCTGCCCGGTGTCCATTGACATTCGCCAGGTCGTGGGACATCTGAAGGAGAACACCAATGAATAACAACCCATACCTGCCCGAATTGGCCACCATCCAGGAAATTATAACCGAGACCGGCAACATTCGGACTTTGCGGATCACTCTGAACGACAAGGACAGGATGGAGCGATTCACTTTTCGTCCCGGCCAGGTCGGTCAGATTTCGGTATTCGGCACGGGCGAGTCCACTTTTGTCATCAACTCTCCGCCCACGCGCAAGGACTACCTGCAGTTCAGCGTAATGAAGGCCGGCGAGGTCACCTCGCGCATCCACCAGTTGAATGCGGGAGACCAGGTTGGTCTGCGTGCGCCGCTCGGCAACGGCTTCGGTTTCGACGAGATGAAGGGGCACGACATTCTGTTTGTCGGCGGCGGCATCGGCATGGCGCCGCTTCGCACTCTGCTGCTTTACATGATAGACAACCGCGCCGACTACGGCGACATCACCGTCATCTACGGCGCCCGCTCGCCCAAAGACATGTGTTATACGTATGAGTTCGAGGAATGGAGGGCGGGCGGCGTCAATCTGATTCTTACCGTCGACGCCGAGTTTCCCGGTTGGAAAGAGCGTGTGGGGTTTGTCCCGACGGTTCTCAGTGAAGTTGCGCCATCGCCCAACAACCGCATCGCAGTGGTCTGCGGCCCCCCGATCATGATCAAGTTCGTTTTGTTTGGCCTAACGGAACTGGGGTTCGAAGATCAGCAGATAATCACCACTTTGGAAAAACGCATGAAGTGCGGCATAGGAATTTGCGGGCGCTGCAATGCCGGCTCGAAGTATGTGTGCCTCGATGGACCGGTTTTCAGCTACGACCAGATCAGGGCGATGGGCGGGGAATTGTAAAATAAACATTGCCACCGCAGAGTCGCAGAGAGCACAGAGAAAGCGAATGTTTCCAAATAAGTATTTCTTCGCGTCCTCTGCGGCTCTGCGGTGGGCCTTTGGTTGTCGGTCCTCATCTCCTGTCGGAAATCCCGAGCTTTTTCAAATAATCGACATCGAGCCTATTGTTTTTTTTCGCGTTGCGCCCGCGGTGTTCCATTGAATTTGCCAGGTGAATTACGGTAAGGGTCCCGAAGGACTCGTTCGTGCTCTTGCCCGGACAATGGTGGAATGCAATAGCCTCGACCACGGATTCCGAAAGTCCCCACATGCCCATCAGATAAGCCCCGAGTTGGGCATGAGTGGTCCCCGATATTTTCTGCTCCGCCTCCCAGAGCTGACAGCCGCTCGATTTAACCAGCTCCGAGATTTTCAGGCACTCTTCGGGCAGCTTATCCATCAGGACGACTTTGCCTACATCGTGCAGCATGCCGGCCATAAATGCCTCATCGATCAGGTTTTGCGAGAAGCCTTCCTGGGTCGCAATGCTTCTGGCTATCATGCCGACCGAGATGCTGTGACTCCACAGGCTCGATAGGGAGTAGCAGTGGAAATTTGTCGGGTGAGAACTGGTAAAGATTTTTAATGACAGAATGAGCGCCTTGATGTTTTCCAACCCGAGGAGGTTGACTGCTCTCATTATGCTCGAGACCTGGCCGGGAAAGCCAAAAAAGGCAGAGTTGACAACCTGGAGGAGCTTCGCCGACATGCCGACGTCTTTCGAGATGATGTCTCCAACTTTTGCGAGCGACCCGTTTTGTGACTGCGCCTCTTCAACCACCTCCTGATAAAGGGAAGGCAGGCTCGGCAGCGAATCGATTCTGGAAATCAGGTTTATAAGGGGTTCATCGGTCAACAGCGCACGCATCCCGCATGCGTGGGTTATCGTGATTTTCAGCTTCCCGGCCTCACACGGTTTGGACAGGAAATAGTGGGCAAGGCCGACCGCTTTAAGGGCCGCGTCCTTGTCCGAATGGTCTGAAAGAATGATGCGGACGACCCCGGGATGCAACTCCCTTACCCGTTCGAGCAGCCTCAACCCGTCCATCCCGGGCATTCGCATGTCCGCGGCCACTACGTCGCAGGGTTTACCGGCCATGGTCCTGAGGGCGTCCTGGCCGCTTCCGGCAAAATCGATTTCCCATTGCGAGCGCATGCTTCGAAGCATTCTTCGCATGCTGAGGAGCACTTCCGGTTCATCGTCGACGAAAAGGATTCTCTTCTTCATTTTGCTCTCACGCTTCACTTTGAAAAACGTTAAACATCTTTTGGTAAGAATCGGCAGAAAGGAAGCGGTGGTTTAATTTATTGTCGCCGGTATTTCGTGGAACGTTCACCTCGATGAAAGATTTCCGTCGGCCTGTTTCTCATGGAATTTTGCGTTGGCTTGTTCACTCTCCGCAAACGCCGGCCGAGAAGGCGCCGCTTGATTTCCCGCAATTTTTGTGTCAGGTTGATTTTGTTACTCAACAATTGTGTATCTGAGGTGAGCGGAACTTTATCCTGGTCAATACTTTAGACGGACATGCGCGGGGGCCTCAATGCCGTTCTTCGACTTAACGCTAAAATCGGTACGGTTGAAAAACCTTAGCGTTTTCTCCGAGGCTTCTTTCCACTTCAGTCCGCAGTTGAACGTAGTGATAGGAGAGAACGCCACAGGCAAGTCTCATTTTCTGAAAACGATCTATTCAGTGCTCGCGGTGAGTGCGGAGAAACGGAGGCCCAATTCAGGCCCTCCCACAAAGACATTGCTCCAGGCCCGGATCGCAGAGAAACTGCTCGCTGTGCTTCGGCCTGAGGCGCTGGGGCGCATCGTTCGCCGGAGGCAAGGCCGAGAGCGCTGCGAAATTGAATTCGCATTCCGCCATCAACCGCTGAACATTGGCTTCAATTTCGCCACAATGAGCAAATCAGAAGTCAACATAGAAAAGCAGCCTACTGTTTGGCTTTGGAAATCTCCAGTATTTTTGCCCACAAGGGAGTTATTGACCATTTTCCCTAACTTTATCTCGGTTTATGACAACCATTACCTGGAGCTTGATGAAACCTGGCGTGACACCTGCGTCCTGCTGGGAGCGCCGGCACTGCGCGGACCGAAAGAGGAGAGAATAAGGAAATTGTTATCTCCGCTCGAACAGGTGATGGGAGGCAAGATTGAGCTGGACACAAACGGCCGTTTCTATCTCAGGATCTCCGGTCAGGGCAGGATGGAAATGAGCCTGGTTGCCGAGGGGTGGGGCAAGCTAGCCATGCTGGCACGACTCATTTCCACTGGCTCGCTCGTCGATAAGGGCTACCTGTTCTGGGACGAGCCCGAGGCCAATCTCAACCCGAGGTTGATCAAGAAGGTCGCTGCCGCAATCATGGAACTCTGCAAAAACGGCATCCAGGTATTTGTTGCCACACACAGCCTGTTCCTTTTACGTGAATTCGAAATCTTGTTGCAGAAAAGCACATTTAGGCGAGTTTCTACCAAATTTTTCGGACTGCAACCCGGAGAGGATGGCGTGATTGTCCAACAGGGCAAAACAATAGACGACATCGGCCCGATCACGTCTCTCGATGAGGAATTGAGTCAGTCAGACCGTTACTTGGAAACGGAGTAGCGGCCATGCCTGATATAAGCGAGGGCGGACTCACGTTTCAATTTCCCGTGAACTGGGAAGTCTCCAAGTACGACGAGTGGAGTTTCTATCGTAATCAGTTCCAAGGCGTCTGTGGCGGCGCAAAGGCCGTTGATATGCTCGCGCTGTCACCGGAAAGGCGTACATGGCTCGTAGAAGTAAAAGACTATCGTGTCGACCGCCGCACGAAGCCAACTGAATTGGCAGAGGAGGTTGCTCACAAGGTCCGAGACACACTGGCCGCACTCGTCTGCGCTCGGCTTAATGCAAACGATCCGGAAGAGAAGAAATTGGCGAG
>JAJYTC010000121.1 GCA_021793275.1 Deltaproteobacteria bacterium
TGATTATAATGTTTATTATGATCACTCGCCTGGCTAGTGGGAGGAGAGGAGGCGACCGTCGCGTGATCGGTTTAGAATCGTGGATTGTCGAAAAGAAGCGGAGTAAGCATCACAGCAGAAGGTGCCTCTGATTCCAGGCGGTTGATGAATACGGGAGGCGATCATGACAAGCAAGAAAACAGAGAGTTGGACATGTGCCCATTGCGGCTATTCGGCGTCGGGACGATTTGTAGGCGACATATGCCCTGAATGTGGTTTAACTTATTGGAAATGCGCCAAATGTGGGTTCACCTTCACTGCGGGCTCCCTGCCGAAAGCCTGTCCCGGATGCGGTGAGAAGTGCGATTTCAAGAACATAACGTGCTATACGCCGGAGTGTGGGGGGCCAGGTCATATCGATACGCGCCTGTAGACACTCTTCCTGTTATCCGGTCGGCATGACTGCCCAATCCACTGGCGAGGGAGCCTCTCAGCCTGAAAATGCGGGCACTTTCATTCCTACTCCGGCAATCACCGTCCCGCAGTACGAGCAGCAACCATTGGAGTCGAGACGGTTGGCGACAACGGAAAAACCGTAGCGCTCTACGATAACACGGTTGCAGCCGGGGCAAACGGTGTTGGCCGCATCGGACACATTGCCCACGTAGACATAATGGAGACCTGCTTCGATCCCGATCTGTTTTGCCTGGTAAAGCGTTTCCAGAGGGGTAGGCACCGCCTCCTGCATCTTGTAGTGAGGGAAAAAGCGACTTATGTGCCACGGGGTGTCTGCTCCAAGTTCTCGACTGACGAAATCGGCGCCATCTTTCAACTCGGCACGATCGTCGTTGATTCCAGGAATGACAAGGGTGGTAACTTCGAGCCAGATGCCGAGAGCTTTCATTTTTTTCATAGTCTCGAGTACCGGCTGCAAACGGGCTCCCACGTATTTACGGTATGTCCGGTCGCGAAAAGATTTCAGATCCACGTTGGCAGCATCCAGATAGGGCCTGAATGTTTCAAGCATCTCTGCGCTCATGTATCCATTGGTCACATAGACGTTGGCTAAGCCGGCAGCGTGAGCCAGCCTGGCCGTCTCAAAGGAGTATTCAAAAAAAACGGTCGGCTCGGTGTAGGTGTAGGCAATAGACCGGCAGCCGGTTTTTTGCGCTGCGGCAACTATCTGCTCGGGAGTCGCCTCGTCGCCCGAGATTAAATGCCTCTCGCGGGGCATTTGGGATATTTCCCAGTTCTGACACCACCGGCAGCGAAAGTTACAGCCCGGCGTGGCGATAGAATAGGCGCTGGAACCCGGATAGAAATGGAACAACGGTTTTTTTTCGATCGGGTCCACATTCCGGCTGATCGTGCGCCCGTACACCAGGGTATAAAGGGTTCCTTCCCGATTCTCGCGCACCTGGCAGATCCCCTTGCGGCCATCATTGATCAGGCATTGGTGGGCGCACAGATGGCACCGAACCCTCCCGTCTTCCAGCTTCTCGTATAGCATGGCCTCTTTCATCGTTGACCTCTCTTTCTCGGTAACGGCGCGTTGTCGCTCAAAGCAAAACCTCTCTTCTGTTTACTCCTCGCATAAGTCATGTTGCGGGGCGCCAAACCCGTTCCTCCCCGACCTTTCAGCGCTTCCTCATGAAACTCTCCCTTGAGCATGCTGCAGGAGTTCCTTTAACACCTTGATAAAGCGCCTGTTGTCTTCAGGCAAGGCGGTGGTCACACGCATGAAGCCTGGGCCCAAAGAGACGTCATTGAGGTGCTTTATGAATATGCCGTGTTGTCTGAGCCGGATCGCCAGTTCCGCTGCATCATGAGGTGCAAAATCGGCAAGGAAAAAATAGGTTTCGGTTGGATAGGTGCGCGCCCCAAGCCCCTTCAGCTCTTCTGCCAAAAGGTTCGTCCACTCACGAAGAGCAGTTGCCCGCTGGAAAATCTTATCCTCATGTTGAAGAGTAGCAATTGCCGCTGCCTGACTGGGTCGTGCCAGGGGGTAGGCGTCGTTATGGCTGTTGAGATCGTCTGCGATGGGTGCGGGCAGGACGGCGTAGCCGACCCGAAAACCCGCGAGACTATGGGCCTTGGAGAGTGTGCGGGTTACGAGCAGGTTTGAGTGCTTTGGCGCCAGGGGCGCTACGGACGCCCCGGCAAGTCCGATAAATGCCTCGTCTACGAGGAAGCGCGTCTGTGGGTGGCGTCGCAAAAGATCGGGTAGCGGCGCCATGTCGAAGACACCGCCGGTTGGGTTGTTGGGATTGACAATGACCGCAAGCGTTGTGCCGTTTGGAATCTGCAACTGAGCGAGATCAAAGGAGAAGTTCTTTCCGGGGAGCAACCGGGTTTCCGTGTGGCGTACGGCGATCTCCGGAAAAAGGACATAGGTCGGCGTCAGAAGGTGAACCTGCTGGCCGAAGCGGTCGAAAAGCTGGCGCAGAATCAGCTCGGAGCCCGCATTGATATGTATGAGCTGCTCTGGAACTCCGATCTGCTCGCTAATTAGCCGGCGCAGCGGAGTCGAATAGGGCTCGGTGTAGTAATTGCTGTAGGGCAACTCTGCCTGTGCGGCTGCAATAGCCTCTTCGATCGGCGGCAGCGGATTTTCGCATAGCAAAAGCTTTATACCCTGGTATGTGCCGCCGCCCTTTTCCAAAATGGTGCCCATGATGGATTCCTTTCTTTCCGGCTGTCCTCAGCGGAAGCTACGTCGGCCACTGAGCCATTTTTCATAGGATTTCGACGATCGCCCCGCATCCCCCTTCGATGAAGCCGCTTGCCCAGCTCTCACGGAATAGTGCGACAGTGGGGGCGCCCGTGCAGTGGCTCGGTGCAACTTTGTGGACGCCCAGATTCTGATCCTGCGTCTTCTCGACGATCAGTGCCTGCTCTTTGATGCTTTCACCCAACTCGCCGGTGGTATAAAGGTTTGCCAAAAGCCGCCTTGGCCCGCTCACGGTTTCGACGCGTGCACCATGTTTCTCCACCTTGCGGCGAAACGCTGCCGGGAAGGACACGGGCATGCAAACCGTAACGCTTGAGCGCTGATCGAGAACCCGATCGAGGCCGCCGGTGTGATCGCCATGAATGTGGGACAGCACTATCGCGTCAATCGAAGCCGGATCGATCCTGAGGCGCCGCAGGTTGGACAGAAGAGTTGGACCCTCACCGCCGGTATCGAACAGCACCGCGTCCTTCCCTGTCCGTATCAGGGCAGCGAAACCCCACGCTGTCGCGAGGCCGGATGTGTGGGGGACGTTGTTGTATACAACCGTGATCTGTAGCGGCTGCCTCATCGTTTTCCCTCGTCGGGCCGCCTCACCGGCGACGGCGGCTCTTTGTTCCGACATTGCGCGCAGAGCGCCCGTATTGGGACGCTCATACCTATCTGTTCTTATAATCAACTTTCGTGCCAAATGAACGAGATGCCCGGAGGTCATTCCGGCTGCCGAAGCAACCTTTTCCTGAGAGCGTACCGGATTCAGAATGCACCCGCTGAAAATATGGAAATGGTGTTAAATGATCTCACCGGATGGAAAAGATCTTATATTCTCAGCGAGTGAGGACGCTGGCACGCTCATTGATAGAAAAATTAGTTGAGTGTTTCCCCAAGGCATTTTGAAAAGGAGGCAGCCCCATGGAGCAAAGAATTTTAGAATTGTTGGGTGTTGAAGCCGATAGCCTGCTTAACCACCAGTGCAAGACTATTCCCAAAGAGAATCTGCATCTGCCGGGGCCCGATTTTGTCGGGCGAATCGCAACCTTATCAGACCGCCCGATACCGGTGCTTCGCAACCTGCAAATGATTTTTAACTCGGGAAGACTCGCAGGAACAGGGTATCTTTCCATACTTCCCGTGGATCAGAGTATAGAGCATTCGGCGGGGAGCGCCTTCGCTCCCAATCCCATCTATTTCGATCCGGAAAATATCGTGAAGCTCGCAATTGAAGGCGGGTGCAATGCTGTGGCCTCGACCCTCGGGATTCTTGGCGCCGTTGCAAGAAAGTACGCCCATAGGGTCCCCTTCATCCTGAAACTGAATCATAATGAGCTGCTTACCTATCCGAACAAGTACGACCAAATCCTTTTCGCCAATGTTGATCAGGCATTCGAGATGGGGGCCGTTGCGGTCGGAGCAACCATTTACTTCGGCTCCTCGGAGAGCAATCGCCAGATTCAGGAAATCTCCGAGGCATTCCGATATGCCCACTCCCTTGGGCTGGTGAGCATTCTTTGGGCCTATCTGAGGAACAGTGCTTTCAAGACCGATAAGGAGGATTACCATGTCGCCGCCGATTTGACAGGACAGGCGAATCACCTCGCTGTCACCATCGAGGCGGATATCGTCAAGCAAAAGCAGCCGGAAAACAATGGAGGCTTCAAGGCCCTGCAGTTCGGAAAGACAAGTGAGAAGGTCTACTCGGAGCTCACTTCGGATCACCCCATTGATCTTACGCGCTATCAGGTGGTGAGCTGCTATATGGGTCGATCCGGCCTGATCAACTCAGGCGGCGGCTCAGGGCAAAATGACCTTGCCCGGGCCGTCCGCACGGCCGTTATCAACAAGCGAGCGGGCGGGATGGGACTCATCGTTGGGCGAAAAGCTTTCCAGAGACCCATGAAAGACGGAGTCCAGTTGATACATGCCGTTCAGGACGTCTACCTTAACAGCGAAGTAACCATTGCTTGAGAACAGTCTTTGGGCCGAATTAGCGATAAAGCCCGGGGGACCGGGGGGCGATACGGTTGAGTTAAGGGGCCATAAGTTTTTTGCGCTCTTCCCGAGCACCACTTGGCGGGCGGTCTTTTACTTATCCTGGGCTGAGATGCTCGTGAAGATTTGGGCCTATAGTATCTGACCCCTCAGATCGTGGCAAGAATATCGGAAAAGATCTCGATTGCCCTTAGACGTCGCCTTCAGCCCACCGACTATTGACAGACTGGCCGCCCGGATCGTCAATTGGCCGAAGGCCAATAACCTCGGCGTCTCTGCGCCTCTGCGTGAGGCCGGTTTTTTTTTATCTCACGCAGAGGCGCAGAGACGCCGAGAGCCTACGTTCGTTGGCCGCGACGGCACGATGACTGCCTCGGTAAAGTGCAACTCCCCAACCCGCTTCACAAGATCGTCTAATAATCTGTCTCAGAAAGAAATAATCTCATGGATGGAGGGACAAGACAATCGAAAATCTTGTAATATTGGTACTTTAGGTGAACTGCACGTAACAATCTCGCCCCTGGGCCAACAGCATTGGGACTGGAGGCTGCAATGGTGTTGCGTTAACAGACCGGGAAGCTTTTGGCGGCTGTCACATCTGCTGCTCCAAATTACCCTTCTCGTGTTGCGTTCCATAAAGTCATACATATTTAAATGTAGTTAACCTCTTCCTATGTCGTCATTCCGACAGTCCCGCTCTTAGCGGGATTTAGCCGGAATGCAGATTTTTGGGGATGATAACTAATATGTGTAACGCCACGCTGGACATTTTTGCTTCTCATGTCTTTTTTATTTCTCTTTCAAGAAATAAAAAAATATTATTTGTCCGTGGTAGCGGTATATTTTGTTCCTAATCCACAATGTAGCGGATGCAAAATAGACCCGCGGAAAAGAACATAACCAGAACATGTTAATATATCAATCATCCGCTAAAATAAATGATATGTAACATATCACCTTATTAATATGTCACATGTTATGTATGACATATGGAACTCTTCTTCTGGCATATGATTTGCGAAGATAAATAGAAGACCGATGAAGGGAAAACAAGCTCACAACCGTTGTCTCCTGCTGAACCGCAATTCACCGGAGTCCCGGGAGGAGACGATGGAGGAGCGGAATCGAGGTTGCAGATGAATACTCTTGTATGGATCGTTTCGGGTGGATTGCTTATGAGTGCAATCGCTCTCATAGGGGGAGTTACAACAGTGCTGAGGCCCGCCACACTGGATCGTCTACTTCTTCCCATGGTCTCTCTTGCGGCCAGCACCCTGTTGGGCGGCGCTTTCCTGCATATGATTCCAACGGGTCTTGCGGCCCTCACCCCCATCTACGCCGGTGCATGGCTTCTAGCCGGTTTCGCCACGTTTCTCGCCCTGGAACAGTTTCTCCATTGGCATCATTGTCGCCGCGCTGCGGCTGAGTGTCGGAAACCCATGACCTATCTCATTCTTACGGGCGATGCTCTTCACAACTTTCTCGGCGGCCTGGGCATCGCCGGCACATTTCTCGTAGATCCAAAAGCCGGTGTGGCGGCATGGATTGCAGCAGCGGCTCACGAAGTTCCACAGGAGCTTGGTGATTTCGGCGTACTGGTTCATGGGGGCTGGAATCGCCGCAGTGCTTTAATCTGGAATTTCATCTCGGGCTTGACCTTCCTGCTCGGCGCATTGACAGCTTTTGTGGTCTCGCTTCAGTTTAATGTCGCAGGCCTGATTCTATTTGGAGCCGGCAACTTCATTTATATTGCCGCATCGGACCTGGTGCCTGAAATCAAAGCGCATTCCGATATCAAAAGGGCGGCAACCGATTTCGCATGCTTTGTAGCAGGAATTCTCTTTATGTTTTATCTGGCAATATAAGAAGATGCGCCAGGCTTCGGCCTGTTTTTTGTCGTTATCTTTTGGGAAGAAACACCGTGAAAGTTGTCCCTGCATTCGGTTCATTGGCAACTTCAACGCGCCCGCCATGACCTTCGACGATGGTCTTCACCGTTGCAAGGCCCAATCCGTATCCTTCCGTTCCACCCGCCGTTCGGCCCCTGTGGAAAACATCGAAAATATCGGGCAGATCCTCAGGGGCTATTCCGATGCCCTCATCAGTAACCGCCACCATGACCTCTGTTTCTTTTTCTACGGCCCTGATTGTTATCGTTCCCTTGTTTCCGGAAAATTTGATGGCATTGTCCAGCAGATTGGTGAAAACCCTGTGCAGTCTTCTCGGATCAGCCTCTATTATGGGTAGTACATTTTCTACCTGAAGATCGAACCTGATGCCTTGTTGTGCGGCTTTGACACGGTAGGTTTCGAAAAGCTTTTCGATCTCCTCATCGAGGGAGGTGGCCCTGATATTGAGCTTTAGCCTGCCGGCCTCAATGCTGGAAAGATCGAGAAAGTCATCGATCAATGATTCCAGGGTCGCGGCCTCCTTTGTGATGATCTCCAGATACCTTTCCTGCTCCTCTTTACCAAGGTCATTCAGCCTTCGCAAAAGGCGAAGCCCCAGCCCATGGATTCCCGTTATGGATGACCTCATGTCATGAGCGAGCATGGAGATCAAGTTGGCCCTCTCACGCTCCATGGTAACCACATTGGTTATATCCATGAAGGCTTCTACCGCTCCAATCAGCTTCCCCTCGGCATTAAAAAGAGCGGCGGCATTGAAATTGACGGGAACTGCCTTCCCTTCTCTGTTGTGGATCGTTGTTCTACCGAATACAGTTGATTTCGAAGCGTCCAGGATTGTTTTTACAGGGCAGTTGCCATGGCACATTTCACTTTTCAGAATGTCGCGGCACTGCTTGCCAAGCGCCTCCTCGAAGGTATACCCGGTGACTTTCTCGGCCCAATGATTGAATCCGGTGATGCTTAGCGAGGAGTCCATGGTAACCACGGCTACAGGAACGCTATCGAGCACGAACTTGTAGAAGGCCGGTCCGCCGTTGAATTTTTTGTCCGCAATCGGCGCTTCCCCGGGACGCTCTGCCTTTCCACGCTCTCGACAGTTAAGTCGTGACATCTTCTCTTCTTCCTTTCCTGGCTTGCTCCAATGTACTCGCGTCCTTAATGCTCATGGAGCCGGCTGTTGCGCAGGGATTTATTCTCAATTCGAACTGATCGGTCTCTCTGATTTTTGTTTCCGTAAAACCAATTTCTCTTCCAAGATTAAGCATGAGAGTGTTGTCGCCTGAGACCAGGCCCCAAATGCATTCAATATTTCGGTCTGCGGCTGCGGACAGGCAAGCATCGAGCAGTTTGCGGCCGATCCCTTTCTTTTGCATGTCATCGCGCACTACGACGGAAAACTCCGCCTTTGTTCCCTCCGGGTTGCAGATAAATCGGGCTAAGCCCAACATCGTTTCAATTTTATTTTGTTTTTGAATCGCCACCAAGGCCATGTCCCGGTCATAATCAATCTGAGTAAGCCGCACTAAAAACTGCCGCGACAGGGATTTCATCGGCCAGAGGAATTTACTGCGAATAGTTCGCGGCGAAAGGCCGGAAAACAAGTCCAAAACCAGTGGAGCGTCCTCCGGTTTGATCGGTCTCAAAAGAATCGGAATTCCGTCGTCGGTCTGCGAAGTCTTTTCATATTGTCGAGGGTAGGGACTAATAACCAAATGCTGAGGCGAAACCACTTTGGCTCTCTGCACTACGGCTCTCCCGTCCACCGCCAAGACCTGATTGCCGTAAGCAATCAAGGGATTGATGTCGAGTTCGACGATCTCGGGAAAGTCCATTACTAACTGGGAAAGCCTGATTAGAATCTCTTCCAGCAATTCAAGGTTGACTGCCTGTCGGCCTCTGAAGCCTTTTAAAAGTTGGTAGACGCGGGTGTCTTGGATCATTCTCCCGGCCAGCAGCCTGTTGAGCGGCGGCAGAGCGAGAGATCGATCCTTCAGCACCTCCGTCATTATGCCCCCCGTCCCGAAAAGGAGGACGGGACCGAAATCAGGATCTTTTTTGCATCCCAAAATGAGCTCGTAATTTGGTTGTTGCAGCATTGGTTGAATCGATACGCCCGCCAGCCGGGCTCGGGGGTTATAAGCTCTACTGTTTGCCATAATCTCGTGGAACGCACTTCCCGCCTCTTCCTCGTTTCGAATGTCGAGTCTAACCGCTCCTGCATCTGATTTGTGGCTGATATCAGGGGAGTCTATCTTCATCACTAACGGGAATCCAATTCCTTTGGCAAGGAAGAGCGCCTCATCCACCGATCTTGCCGATTCTGTCCTGCTCACAGGAATCCCGTAAGCCGCCAAAAGCCTTTTGGATTCTATTTCAGTCAGGATTTGGTTTCCGCTGTCGAGCGCATCATCGACAGTTTTTCGTGCAGTTTCGGAGTCGAATTCCAGGTCGTGTGAAAGTCTCGGCGGGATTTCCTGTAAAGCTGCAAGATTGCGCCCGTATGAAAGCAGATCTATAAAGGCCCTTACGGCCCTCTCCGGAGTCTCGTAAGTCGGGATGCCGGCTTCATTCAGCATTTCGGAGGCTTTTTCTACAAACTGTCCTCCTATCCAAACAGTGAGGATGGTGTAGGATTTGGACGCGTTGATTTCGATAAGCGATTTTGCTATGTCAACCGGGTTGCTCAACGCTTGAGGAACATAGATAACCAGCGACGCATCAACTTCCGCAGCTCCATTGCACACCTCCACCACACTGCGAAAGGTTTCGGCGGACGCGTCACCGAGGATATCTACGGGATTGTTCCTGCTCCAGTACGGGGGGAGTATCGAGTCGAGTTTTTCCAGAGTCTGCGGACCCAAGCCGGCAGGCTCGATTCCATAGGCGGACAGGGCGTCCGCAGCCATGACGCCGGGCCCGCCCGCATTGGTGATAATTGCCAGATTGGGGCCTTTCGGCAGGGGCTGTTTAGACAGAAGTTCGGCGCAGTCAAAAAATTCTTCGATGGAGTTGACCCTTACAATGCCCGCACGCTTAAATGCAACATCATAGACTGCGTCTGCTCCGGCGAGCGACCCGGTATGAGAGACGGCGGCGCGGGCGCCGGCAGGGCTCCTGCCCGACTTTAGCGCAATGATCGGCTTGACTCGTGAAACGGCTCTTGCTGCCGTCATAAACCTTCGGCAATTGCTCAGTCCCTCGATATACAGGACTATGCTGCGGACTTTCGGATCGCTGCCCAGATAATCTATCAAATCGCCAAAATCAATATCGAGCATCGATCCGATGCTGATGAAGTGACTGAAGCCAATTCGTTCTTTTTGGGCAACATCGAGTATTCCATAACAGATTGCACCGCTTTGAGAGATGAAAGCGATATCTCCGGGAAGGGCAAAGCCATCTGCAAAAGTGGCGTTAAGCTTACTCCGGGTGGCTATTATCCCGGCACAATTGGGACCTATGATCCTCAACTCGGTTCCACGTATCTCCCTGGCGATGGACGCCTCGATTTCGCGTCCCTTTTCACCCGTTTCTTTGCCGCCCGCGGAAAGTATGACCGCTCCCCCGACTCCGGCATGCACGCATTCTCTGATGATTTTCGGAACCGTGATAATTGGCGTGGCTATAACAGCCAGGTCGACCTGCTCGTCAATAGACTCGATACTGGGGTAGGCATCCAGGTTGTAAACTTTTCGGAGTTTGGGGTTTACAGGAAGCAATCTTCCCTTGTACCCACCTTTGAGAATGTTTTTTATTATCGCCGAACCTACGCTACCCTCTTTTTCGCTCGCCCCAATAACTGCCGTCGAAAAAGGATTGAATATTTTATCGATATTTTGAAGGCGCATCCTTAACCTCCTCTATCATAACAAAGACGAAGGACTTCGGCTGTAAACCGTTCGAGGGCGCCCATGAGGGGGCTGTCATCAGGGCTTTCCAGCAGAGGCCTGCCTTCGTCGCCTGCCTGCACAATACGCGGGTCGAACGGAAGGCTTCCAAGAAAATGGATGTTCTGCTGTTTTGCGGTCCTGGCGCCTCCGCCTCTTCCAAGTAGCGGGGTCTCGGTGTTGCAGTGCGGACAGACAAATCCGCTCATGTTCTCAACAAGCCCGAGTATCGCCATATGTAGCTGCCTGCAAAAGTTGATCGCCTTTCTAACAGCCGCCAGTGCAATCTCTTGCGGGGTGGTGACAATTATAGCCTGAGCCTCCGGGACAGTTTTCGCCACGGTCAACGGTTCGTCCCCTGTGCCGGGAGGTGAATCTATGACCAGAAAATCCAGCTCTCCCCAATCTACATCCGAGATAAACTGCCTTATTACGCCGTGCTTTATCGGGCCGCGCCAGATAATGGCCGAATCCCTGTCGTCGAGAAGGCATTCGATCGATATGACGTGTAACCGTTCATTATAGGCATGGGGTATCATACGCTTATCACGGCCGATGCCTAAAACGGTCTTCAAACCAAGTATGCGCGGGATACTGGGCCCATGAAGGTCTACATCGAGCAGACCAACTCGCCGGCCCGACTCTGCCAGCCGCAGGGATAGATAAGCGGCCACACTGCTCTTGCCGACTCCGCCCTTGCCGCTCATCACCAGCAGTTTGTGGCCAATCCGGCTGAGTTGCTCCTGAATACGTGCATTGTCCTCCTGGTGCTGGCTGCGGCTGCATTTCAAATTCTCAGAGGTGCTCATAAAATTTGCCCCCTTTGTCTAATACCCTTTCGATATTAAACTTGAGCAAGCGCCGTGCCATCAATTCTAGAAAGATTCAAGACCGAGAATCGGCTCACTGCTTGGGGAGGGATGAAGCTATAAATCCCGGTTCAGATTTTATAGGCAACAATTTGTTCCTTGACGGCTCGATATTCGATGTTACCGGATCGCCGATCCGGGAAGTGACGGCATTTTCCTGCGCCTTCACATCCTGGTCGCCCTTGGCTGAGCCCTCTGCGAAAGTCACACTGGGGAACCCGGCTGTGCATGTTTCGATGGGCCCGTAAGCCTCGGATGGGGGCTGTCATCCACGGCTCTTAGCCGCAAGCCTGAATTGGATCGGGCAAAATCCTCGAGAACGGGATAAAGTACAGGGTTGACAACGCCTCGGACGTGCCCGCCTTCAACCTTGACGGTGACCTGCATTGCCGGGGGAGTTCCGATAAGATGGGCCGTCGCCAGAGCATTGGGGAATGGAACGATGTGATCGAAAATGGCCGCAACGTTGCAAAAAGGCACGGTGATGTTCTTCAGATTGACTTGCCTTCCGAAAAGCTTCGTCAGTCCCTTGGCAAGGTTGTTTTGGTAGTAGATTTCCCACAGGAACCGCCTATGCGCCGGCCCTGCAACATCACGAGCGGAAAAGGTATTCCAGAAATAAATGGCGTCATTGGCGTAATCGTATTCCCTGCCGTAGAAATAGAGGTCCATGAAGGCGGTTGCGGCTTTCTCCGGTTTTACCCAGTCGAAATAGCTCTTCAGCACCTCGCCCGGAAAGACGCCGCCGTTATCTTTTACCAGTTTGTCTATATCGTGAATCGAAAAATCGGAAAAGGCGCCCATCAACCCGGCGCCCTCGTCGCCGACCTTGGAGTTCAAAAGAGTTGTCAAATTGATAATGTATTTGTAGCCGCCATTCAGCGCGGCCTCCATGTCCAGGAGGGTCCCACCGATACAGTAGCCCAGGCCGCCGATTTCTTTTTCGCCGGTGAGACCTCTTATCACCCGCTTCGCCTCAACAATCTGGTTTATATAATCCTCCAGGGTGGCGCTTTTTGTCTTCTTGGTGACCAGTTTCCAGTCGGTCACGAAAACATCGTAGCTCCTATCGACAAAGTGGCCGGCAAGGCTGAGCTCCCTGGTGAGGTCCAAAATGAAATAGCCGTTTATAGTCGAGTAGACCATGAGTAAAGGCGCCTGGTAGACGGTCCTTTCCCGGGGTATGTACCTCCTGAGTTGGAGCAGCGGAGTGTCGTATACGATTTCACTTGGTGTGAGCGCTATATTTTTGCCAATTTTGAACTTGACATGCGACTCTCTGATGAGCTTTGCCGACACCAACGAATCCTGGAGATATTTTGATGCGCCCTTATAGAGATTCAGGCAGTTGACGAGAATCTCCACGTTAGCCTTCATGGCCTCTGCGGGGCTTGCCCAGCTAAAGGGGCTCATGAGGGAGAAAAAAGGCTGTGTGCATTTATTCAGGTAATTGGAATAGTTCTTCGCTATGGCGGCACGTACACGGGTAGGGACGCTCTCGAAGAGTTCTTCATAGAGCTTTTTGTAATAGGCATCGCTTCGCGCCGCTATGAGCTCGGTATACTCCTCTGCGAAGGGATCGATGATTTCGAATCCTTTTATGTCCTCCCTCATGGCTGAGCTCCTCTCGATCACCGGGGAAAAAGCCCCGCCGGGTCCTCCCGGATCACTCATCTTTAATGGCAAGGAACCTGCACCAGATTGCGCCGGATATACGGCGAGTATTGCAAATCTCGTTTACCATCACATTATATCCGAAACTCAGGTAAACGCCTAGGGATGCAAACTATTTCAGACAACGATGGATCACCGGCGCTGCTCAACGGTTTTTAAAAAGCCTCGACAGCAAATCTTCCGGCTGCTTGCCTTCAGCGATATCGATCTCTTTTCCTGCCTTGCCCCAATATACTCGCGTCCTTAATGTAGGTGAAGCCGGCTTTTACGCTCAGACAACATTGAGTTTCCCGGAAAGGAGGTTTGAAAATGTATCGGTCGATCATCGTTGCAGTAGACGGCTCTCTAACGAGCCTGAATGCTTTGAAGCAGGCATTTCGAATCGAGAAGGCCTTGGTCACCGTTGTTTGTGCCATTCCTTTCTACGGGGTAGACCTGAGTTTGCTCGACCTGCAAATGCTCAAAACAAACGTCCAGGAGAAGTTGAAACAGTTCTGCGACAAGGCCCTCGCGGCGGCAGGGGAAATTGCGAAAGACAAAGCCGTTTCCATTGAAACCATCTGCGAAATGGGTCAACCTCATGAAGTAATCGTAGAAAATGCCCGACAAACAGGCTGCGATCTCATTGTGCTGGGAAGAAGAGGGTTGGGACGGATAGAACGAACCCTCACGGGAAGCGTTACAGCCAGAGTAATCGGGTTCAGTCCAGTCGATGTTATGGTCGTTCCCCGCGATTCCTCCCTTGGATGGGACAGGATTCTTCTGGCCACAGACGGTTCCGAGTTCAGCAAAACTGCAACCATAAGGGCGATGGAATTGGTTAAGGCCACGGGCGCAGAGTTGAAAGTCGTTTCCGCTACCGACATAGCCTACGAGTTGCATCCTGAATCAGCGGAATTGGCCGAGAAATTGTGCGAGTGGCCAAGATACTGTGTGTCCGATGTGGGGGAACACGCTGTGAGGATGGGTGTGCATCCTGAATGTATAGTACGTCAGGGAAAGGCATACAGGGAGATCTTGAGCGTAGCCGACGAATTGGGTGCAAATCTGATTGTAATGGGGTCTCACGGAAGGACGGGCCTCAAGAGGCTGCTGATGGGCAGCGTGGCCGAGAGGGTAATCGGATACGCATCGTGTCCGGTCCTCATTGTCAAAGGGTGAAAGAATGTCTTTGGCCTCAGTCTTTATCAGGTTGACATATCATAACAACGACGAAGGACTTCGGTTGTAAACCGTTCGAAGGCGCCCCATGAGAGGACTGCCGGCAGGGCTTTGGGGCCGGAATAAAGCGACGGCGCCGCGTCCTTCGTCGCGGTCTTAACGAGGATGAAACTTCTAGCTGCTAAGGGCCAAGTCCGTCACCACGGCAATCCCGCTCTTAGGGGGATTAATCCGGCGATTAAAAGAAACGACCCGCTTAAATTAGCGCTTATACCCCCCCCGCACCCCCGTGGGCAATGTTGTTGAGTTAAGAAGCCCCGAGCTTTTCCCGCCTGCTTGAGCACCATTTGTTTGGAGGCCTCTTTGTGACTCTCGGCTGAGAAGGGCGGC
>JAJYTC010000122.1 GCA_021793275.1 Deltaproteobacteria bacterium
GTTTTCCGACATAAACGACGGCGCGTTCGGAATTCTCGGATTCATCCGCAGCGATCAGAATATTGCGATTGATTTGAAGGTCCATCCGGGCCGGCTCCTTTTGTTATGCTGATGCCTCGAGCGCCGGTTGTGCTTCGCGCAGATCGTCAAGCAACTGAGCGGTGTGGTCATAAAAAACATTGGCGCCCTTTGAGAAGTGCATCAGGATTCGGTTCAACCGTTCAGGAATAGAGGGGTAAATTTTTTTAAGATTGGCAATTCGGTTGTTGAAAACGATATTGACGTCGCCTTCACACAGTCTTGCGAGCGCAGGGTGATTGGAAGACCTTAAATCCTGATATAAGATATCTCCCATACCTGTCAGATATAACAAAACATTTCCAAGACCAAACAGATCGTAGCCGTACAGGCTCTCCCTCTGGCGAAAATTGAAATCAAAGTCGATCCAACGGTACTTTCCACTCTCGCGGTCAACCAGGATATGGTCTCTGCGGATGTCTCCGTGTTTTTCGCCGTGATCGTGGAGGAAGCGGATACCCTCGACGCACTCGATGTAATTATTAAAAATTTGAGGAAAGTGCCGATAGAAATATGTCTCGTGATCATTTACCGAGGCAATGTTTCGAATGTGTTCGGCAAGCGATGCGCCATGGATGAATTGAAGGACCCGGACGATGTTGCCATGATCGTCCGGCGCCGAATAACCATGCATGAAATTGGGAAGAGTGTCTACGAGTTCAAGTATGCGGGCTTCCTTCTTCGGGCTTCGGAAACACTCGAATTCTATGTCGCCGATCCGGGAGATAAATTTTTCTAAAAACACGCATTTGATAATTTTCGGCATGCCTGAATCGAGGTCGATCGAACGCTTGACCCAGAACTTTTCCTCGTCGTCTAGTCCAAAACGCCCTTCTTTCGCATTGTGTCGAATCAGAAAAGGGCGCCCCTCGAGGATAAGGATGTCTCCATATTCAAGAAGAAAAAAATTACTTGTATCCGTATGCACCTTAAGAGGCCGGCCCGGCTTCAAAGATGACCATTTGGATGCTAGTTCCTGCAGCGCTTTATGTGAGAGATCCGGGTATGCCATTGTCGTCCTCGAAGATATTCGTAAAAAAGTTCTTCAAAAGAACCAATGATCCAATCTGCTCGTTGCTTCGCTTTACCCGGCCGTCGCAGCATTGTTCAAGTCTGACTATAACCATGCCGATTGCCGGGTGGAAGGGATTTCGGGCCTGCAAACGACATTGAATCCGATGTCTGCGGACACCACCCTGAAATAAGCTGCCCTCACCGCCCGTGTAGCCAGATCGGGTCTTGACCTCCGGGTTTTCCTCCCCTACTTTGATTGCTGTGCCGCGACATAATTTGGCTTCAAGATTAACCATCGGCAGGGAGAGATAACTTGGCAGACACCAGAAAAGAGACCGACAGCTTCGGTGAGATTGAAGTGCCCGCGGATAAATTGTGGGGCGCTCAAACCCAGCGTTCGCTCGAATATTTCAATATCGGCACGGATCTGATTCCCCGAGAAATGATCACCGCCTATGCGATACTGAAGAAGGCCGCCGCCATCGCCAACCATGAGGGCAAGCGGCTCGCCGGCGAGCAATACGAGCTTATCGTTCGGGTCTGTGACGAAATCCTCGCCGGCCGACATCACGACATGTTTCCTCTGCACGTATGGATGACGGGCAGCGGTACTCAGTTCAATATGAACGTGAACGAAGTGATCTCCAATCGCTGCTGCCAACTCGCCGGCACTCCGCTGGGAAGCAAGACGCCCGTTCATCCCAACGATCACGTCAATATGGCGCAGTCCACCAACGATACGTTTCCTTCCGCCATGTGCATCGCGGCGGCGCTAAACGTGAAACACCGCCTCATCCCTGCGGTTCAGGCGCTGCGCGATTCGATTGCAACGAAGGCCGAGGAGTGGAAAGATATTATAAAGATCGGCCGAACCCATATGCAGGATGCGACGCCGCTCACTCTTGGCCAGGAATGGTCCGGCTATGCGGGGATGCTCGAAGACGACCTCGATCGGATCGAGGCCTCCCTGCAGGGTGTTTACCGTCTGGCTCTGGGCGGAACGGCGGTGGGGACGGGCATCAACTCGGCGCCCGGCTTTGCCGAGGCTGCCGTGGCGTCTATTGCCGATCTGACCGGCCTGCCGTTTGCCGGAGCGCCCAACAAGTTCACGGTGCAGGGCGCCCACGACGCCCTGGTTCAGCTTTCCGCAACGCTGCGCACCCTGGCTGTATCGCTTTACAAAATAGGCAACGACATCCGGCTTCTGTCCTGCGGCCCCAGGGCCGGGTTCGCCGAACTGCTGATTCCCCAAAACGAGCCGGGCTCCTCGATCATGCCGGGCAAGGTGAATCCCACCCAGGCCGAAGCCCTGACCATGATCGCCGTGCAGGTGATGGCCAACGATGTGGCCGTGGGATTCGGGGGGGCGGGAGGTTATCTCGAGATGAACGTCTACAAGCCGCTCATGATCTTTAACATCATGAATTCGATCACGATCATGGCCGATGGCTGTACAAATTTCCGGAAATTCCTGGTCGAAGGGACTAAGCCCAATCTTAAGAAAATCAATGAATACGTCGAGCGCTCGCTGATGCTGGTGACACCGCTTGCGCCGGTTATCGGTTACGATAAGGCGACAAAAATCGCCCACTACGCGATGGATAACGACATCACGCTTAAGGATGCGGCGCTCGAGCTCGGCTTTGTGACGGAGGAGGAGTTCGACCGCGCAGTCGATCCTGCAAAGATGGTCAAGCCGTATGTAGCAACCGATTAATACGAAGTTGCATGCAACACTGAATTTCCTGCCATATATACGCATTGACAATTCTTCGGATATGAGTAAAAAGACAATATCATAGACAGTGATTCCGTCAAAATCTTGCCTGAGGATCTTATGAATAGGGGAGATCCAAGACGGAATGCTGTCCGCAGGGAATGATGTTCCGCGTTTGCTTTATCTTTCTTGGCGCCACGGCTCCTTTTTTACTGCAACAACCGCCAATTCCAGCACAACATTATCGTAAAACCCGGCGGAGACCCATCCGTAGTTGAGTTCCGGCTTTATTACGAGTTGGAGGAAGGCCGTTTTTGAATCGCTGCCACAATCCTTCGGGGTTTTTGCCTGAGGCGCGGCCGGCCCTATGGCAACTGCTCCTGTCCCGAAGTCTATTCGCATGGAAGGATACAAAATGAGAGCAGAAAAGGGGGGTTTGCGGTGCTTTGTTTTCGGCGTCTTGTTTTTCACCTGCATGGCGTGGGCGCTTGTAAACTGTTCCGTTTCGCAGGCCGGGTTATACACCCTTTATAGCTTCGAAGGTGTTGCGGGCAACGGGGCCTATCCTTACGGCTCCATCACCCTTTTCGGCTCGACATTTTACGGCATGACCGAACGAGGTGGCGACTACGGCAATGGCGCGATTTTCCGTATAAATACGGACGGCTCCGGGTATCGGCTTCTCCACAGCTTCGCCGGTCCTCCAACCGATGGCGCCAATCCTTACGGCCCCCTCACGCTCTCAGGTTCAACCCTCTACGGGATGAGCGCAGGTGGCGGCTTGCACGGTGACGGTGCGATTTTCCGTATAAACACGGACGGCTCCGGCTACCAGGTGCTGCACAGCTTTGCCGGCGCTCCAACCGATGGAGCCAATCCTTACGGCGCTCTCGTCCGTTCCGGTTCGACCCTCTACGGGATGACCGAGCAGGGGGGCAGCACGGTCCTCTGGGGTGGGGGGTATGCGGACTTTGGCACGATTTTCCGAATAAACACGGACGGGTCCGGCTACGAGGTGCTCCACCACTTCGGCATAAATGAGGACGATGGCGCCAATCCTTATGGCTCGCTCGCCCTTGCGGGCTCGACGCTCTACGGTATGACTTCAGGGGGAGGAAACTTCTCCAGGGGCACGATTTTCCGGATAAACAAGGACGGCTCCGGATACGAACCGCTATACAGCTTCAGTAATGTTGGAAATGATGGGGCTCATCCTTACGGTTCCCTCACCCTCGCGGGGTCCGCGTTCTATGGGATGACCCATGGTGGAGGCGTCGATGGCCTGGGCGCGATTTTCAAGATAAATCCGGACGGCTCCGGCTACCGGGTGCTGCACAGCTTCGGCAGCGTTGCTAATGATGGAGCTAATCCGCTGGGGCCACTCACTATCTCCGGCTCGACACTCTACGGGATGACGCCAAACGGAGGCGGCAATCAGTTCGGCACGATTTTCCAGATAAAAACGGACGGTTCCGGATACCAGGTGCTCTACAGCTTCATCAGCTTTACAGACCTGAACGTATTATATCCGTTGGGTCCCCTCACCATCTCCAACGCGGTACTCTATGGAACGACTGTGGTCGGAGGCGAAAACGACGCCGGCGCCGTTTTCGTTCTCGACACTTCAGCGACCGGCAGTCTGTGGCAAAACGCAGTGGACCTTGGAAAGGGCTGGAAGTGGTTTGACTGGTTCGGCTATTTCAACATCAACAGTTCTCCCTGGATTTACCATTCGACGCTGGGTTGGCTCTATGCTTACGGAACTTCTACAGACAGCATCTGGTTTTGGGACGCTCAAATGAACGCTTTCTGGTGGACCAGCCGGACAACATATCCGTATCTCTACAGGGCAAGTGACGGGAGTTGGCTTTATTATCAGGAAGGCTCTTCCAATCCGTGCTGGTTTTATAATTTCAACACGGGAAGGTGGGAGAGTGATTAAGCATGGAAATTAGCAACCGTTGCCGGGCCGCTCCCGCCCCGCGCAAATAGCCGCCTGCTTAAACACGTTCCGGGCTTTTACTCCTTCGTGCTCTTCGCAGTCTTCGTGGTGTCATCACAAGCTTTGAGGGTAAGACTCTTTTCCACCACGAAGAGGGGGAAGGGACACGAAGGCGAAAAGTGTGGAGCGAGAATCAGGCGAAGCAGCCGAACGCCTTTTCTGTATTTCCTCAAACGAAGACGAAGATCACCGATCTCATCTCCGACGCATCCTGAACAGGGACATCCCCATAGATACGTACTGCCAGCCGCTCACAAAGGAAAAAACCGCTGTTATGACGAACAGCATCAGGTACGTCCACTCCGGAAGCGCAAAAATCGATCTGCCGAGCACAGTGAAAATTGTCATCAGTTGAAAAAGGGTGGTCAGCTTGCTCGAAACAAGCGGCCTTACTTCGAATCTTACCTTGTAGAGGAACAGGACGAAAAAGCCGGTCAAAATCAGAAAATCTCGGCCTACAGTGATAAAAACGAGCCAAGTAGGGATGTGAACCCCCC
This sequence comes from Deltaproteobacteria bacterium, assembly GCA_021793275.1. Taxonomy (GTDB): domain Bacteria; phylum Desulfobacterota; class Syntrophobacteria; order Syntrophobacterales; family Syntrophobacteraceae; genus SbD1. The sequence goes on from JAJYTC010000122.1 coordinate 5,309, forward strand.
GGATGGGGATCTTCCATAAAATGAGAAAGCAGGTAACCAGGAGCAGCTTGTCGGCAAGCGGATCCAGAAAAGAGCCAAAACGGCTTTTCTGATCGAGGACCCTGGCCAGCAACCCGTCGAGGGCATCCGTCAAGCCGGCGAAAACGAAGACACAGAAGGCCGCTGCCACATGATTTCGAAGCAGCAGCCAGACAAGCAGAGGCGTAATGAGGATGCGAGCCAGCGTGAGGAAGTTGGGTATCTTCATTTCGATTTAGCCTGGACCTTCGCGGGGGAGATAAACGATATCTTCATGGTTCCGGCCTGCGTCGAATAGGAATCAATCCGCACCCTGGCGCCGCTCGGAAGCCGGGTTCCGTTCATTTTTAAAATGTATCCGGCATCGATTCCATTGAGGTTTACCGTGGTTTGAACCGGCCCTATCTGGAGGTCGTCTACGTGCATGGTTTGAAACTGCTGGTGCAAGATGTTTTGCAATTCCGTCCAGTTGGAATACTGGAGGGATGGCAGATAAATCACGAGTTTTCCCAGATGCGCGGGGAACTCGGCCGAGCCCGGTCCACCGTTTTCCGCCAATGTCTTGGGGCCTCCAAACAGACCGCTCAATTGCGGCGCCATCATGTGGGCAAGCTCGAGCGCCCCTGCCTGGTTCGACAGGTCATCCATGCTCAGGGTCTTTCGAATTTCGACCCCGCTCTGGTTGCCCCCGCCATTTAGCACCCTCAGGTCGGCGTTAAGCGATACCTCCTGGCTCTGGCGGTTCACCTTGTAGGAAACCTTGCCGACAACCACGTCCTTTACGCCAAGAGCGTCGGCAAGAGATACGGCCTGATAAGGCGGGATATTGCCGTCGTTGTCCATCTCGACCGACCCGGCTTGAGGCAGGAGGATGGAAAAGCCAAAACCGTCCATTTCCTTTGCGATGCTATGCGCAAAAATACAACTGATATTGCTGCTGTCGGTCGGAAGCACCCATTTTTCGTCCCATTTCTCCACAACGGCCCACAGGATCTCTTTTTTGGTGGGACGAATCCCCCTGGAAAGCTGCTCCGCGCCGTTCTGCCCTGCGCTCGCGGGCGTGGTCGAAACGGTTGCAGGGGCAGGCGCCTGAGATTGTATCGGTTGAGCCGATTGGTTGTTTGCCCCGGCGCCCGCCTGCGTCGGGGAAGCCGCAGCCGCAGGGCCGGCGGAAGCCGATGCCGCCGATCCCGGGGCGGCAGGCGCACCCGGTGAAGAGGCGGCAGCAGGAGTATTTTGGGCGCCGAGCAGTCCGAGGGTGACAAGCTCTGCCTTCAGGGTGTTCATCGAGACCGTAACCACCCCGATCACCTGAAATTCTCCGCCTGCTTGATTTTCAGAGTAGACCTGGTAGGAATCGACATATTTTTCCGGCCCGGCTAGCACGCTTTTCTGGAGCTTGTCGAACTGTGCGCCCATCTGTGCCGGGGTAAGAAAGGTTGCTATCGCCTGGATAAGCCCCTGGGCCATAAGGTTTTGAATTGCCTGTTGCTGGCTTTTTGCCTGGTTCTGCGCATCAGAAACGGCCTGCCCGTTGCTGAAAAAGGATTTCGACACTGGCTGCGCCGCAGCGACAGGGCTGGCAGCGGGAACCGCCAAAATTACAGCCAGGAAAAAAAGTACACCGACTTTTACAATCGAGGCGTGTTTTCTCATTAGAGGTTATCTCCGATATCCTATGTCTTTTTTTCCCCGGTTCTTTCATGCCCCCCGGACCGCCATAGCGAAAGACCCCGGCCGGTCGATGGAGGACGTAACAAGGTCCTTGGCGGCAGACAAGGCCGCTCGGCTTTCGTCCGGCGGTTTCTCTGACCGCTCCGAAAGCAAACAACGCATGTTTTCTTTTTAAAACCTTATTTGCTATCATACTAGCGGCTCAAGGAAAAGGAGAAAAAACTCTGAGAAATCCGATAGAACATTGCTCCGTGCACCGATACCTGATTGACCGGCGCCAGATACACTATCTCCGGTTCATAATCGAAGCCTATCCCGGCATGGCCGTCGTATCGACCGTGGATTCAGCCCTGGGACTGGTGTCCCTAGCCATTGCCCCGGGATGCGAGCCGGATATAGTGCGAATACTCGAAGCCGAACGGGAGACCCTTAAACTGCGCCTGGTCAGCGAATAGGGAGTAGTGGTTTTACAATTTCAAGACGAATTCGTGGGAGAAACATTGAATAAAGACCGAAAAGCAGATGCCCGATAGTCTTTGAAATCAAAAAATGGACATGGCGCGGAGCAACTCCGGGCCATGTCCACCTCATCCTTCCGGACATGTCCTACTGAAGGTGTGCAAACTGGAGTTCGTACAGGCGGCTGTACTCGCCTCCCTTTCTCAAAAGCTCATCGTGGCGGCCCTCTTCAAGGATCCTTCCATCGGTCAGAGCAAATATCCGGTCGGCATTCCGTATGGTGGAAAGACGATGGGCGATGACAAAAGTTGTTCTCCCAACCATGAGGTTGTCCAGCGCGCTTTGGACCTCGTTTTCCGACCCGCTGTCCAGAGAGGAGGTGGCTTCGTCGAGGATTAGGATGGGGGCATTTTTCAAAAGCGCCCTCGCTATGCAGATCCGCTGCCTTTCCCCCCCGGAGAGCCGCACTCCCTGGTCGCCTATGGAAGTGTCGAAGCCCTGGGGCAATTTCATCACGAAGTCATAAGCATTTGCCGCCTTGGCAGCCGCGATTATTTCCTCTTCACCCTTGGTTATATCGCCGTAGGCGATATTGTTCCTGATAGTATCGTTGAAAAGAATGGATTGCTGGGTCACCATCCCGATCATCGACCGCAAAGAAGACAACTTGATATCGCGGATATCGACGCCGTCGATGTATACCCCCCCTTCGCTCACCTCATAAAAACGCGGGATGAGATTGACCAGCGTCGTCTTTCCCGCCCCGCTCATTCCAACCAGCGCGATAACCTCCCCGGCCCGCGCGGTAATGTTGATGTCCTTCAATACATCGTGGTCGCCGTAGGAAAAGCATACATCTCGAAACTCGATGCTCCCGTTTATGGATGGCAAATCCCGGGCGTCTTCACGATCAAGGATCTCCTGCGGAAGTTCCATTATGTCGAAAACACGTGAAGCAGCCATAAGTCCCACCGGGAGCAGCCCTATCGTCTTATTTATCCTCTTCACCGGTTCATAGAGCATGAGCAGGGCGCCTATGAACGAAAAGAAGGCCCCCGGCGTGGTTGTTCCATGTATGACGCACCATCCGCCGTACCATACGGTGAAAACGATAACCAAACCGCCCAGAAACTCCATGATGGGCGAAGAAAGCGCCGTGATCGAAGTTATCTTTATTGAAAAATGGAGATTCTGATCGTTCACAGCCTTGAAGCGCTTTTTTTCGTATTCTTCCATCCCGAATGCCTTCACGATCCGAACGCTTCCCAGCGACTCGTGCAGCCGAACCGTGATTTCGGACATGTAGGCAAGGGCCTTGCCTGCAAGTCCCCGTATTGTCTTCGTTATCTTGAAAAGAGGATAGAACCCGGCGGGAAGAAGCACCAGCGCAATAAGAGCAAGCCGCCAATCCTGATAGAAAACCACCCAGAGAAGCCCCATGGCGCTGAAACCGTCCCGCACAAGTCCGGTAAGGGCGCTGGTTGCCGTGTTCTGGAGGAAATCCACGTCGTTCAACATCCGGGACATGAGGTCGCCGATCTTGTTGTTGTCGAAAAACGGCAGGGGAAGCATCTGTATATGATCGTGCAGCTTCCTGCGCAGTTCGGCCACAACGGATTGGCCCACAAAACTCGTGAGGTAGGCATTACCCCAAAGACATATTCCCTTGACGGTCACGATGACCAGGACGGCAAGGGGCAATATCTTCAGCATGGTTGCGTTCTTGTCCACGAATATCTTGTCAAGGACCGGTCTGATCAAATATGCTGTGCCTGCCGCGGCCCAGCCCACTCCGATCATGCATATGACCGACAGCACCAGCTTCTTCCAATGCGGCTTGAGCAACTGGACAATTTGCCGCAAGTGGTCATTATTAACGCCCAGCTTGCCAAGCTTTTCACTAACAGATAGTTTCATAAATGGCTACTCGATCGTGATTATGAAGGTTTACCTCGGGCCCCAAAGGATAGATGTCCTTACACGCTGGAAATGGAGTTGTCAATGGGAAACCTCGCAGTCCGGGGGGAACCCGACATGCGCGTCGTTCCCGAAGTCCCTCATGGCCCCCAAATCGCCTTCCCCGATTTGGAATTCTTCCAAGTAAGAAGATCATACCGCGCCTTCTCTTGTCTTCTGGTTAAAATTATAGAAACACCGTGGACTTGAAGAACCCTTTTCGTAGAAAAGCCAGGTTTGGTCAGAAAAACGATAGATATAGGGATACAGGAGGTCGCTCGTCCACCAAAAAGCCTTCATGTCCTCGTCCCAAAAAGTGATGTCGTCCGGGGAGGTCCCGAAGCAACGCAGCGATCCGTGCTGCTCGTGATATATCCACGCCTCATCGCGGACCATGAAGTAACCAAACCAGTCAAGCCACTTCCACCCATTTCCCAGGTCTTGAGCATATCGCCAAGGTCCTTTGCAGTCGTTGCCCACCTCAGAAACCGCTGGTTTGTTGCCGGCGATACAATTGGCCAGTTCAAAGGAAAATAAACGATCCATCGGGATTATATCGTCAGACGCTTTCCCCATCTCGACAAGACCCTTATCAGCCAGGCCGGCCTGCGCGCAAAAAGACTTGTTGTTCGCGCTGAAAGTTCGGCTGAATTTCGATCTCACCTCGTTTGGCATAGCGACGCGCTTTCCATGCAGCGCCTTGCAAATATGCGTCAGAGTCTCCTTCTCATGGTCTGTCAAATTTCTTTTGCATCGATTAGTATAAAAATACGTCACGCTCTTCTGGACCGTGTCCCTCTGATTGTATTGCAGATTTGTTTCTGAAGCTTTCCCGGATAGGGATGGATAAAGAAAACCAAAAAAATCGGTCAGGATCGAGCCTCCTTCCAGTTGATGATAGTTGCGCATTATGAGATGAGCCCATTGGCAACCGGCCCATCGCGAGTAAATTCCTCCATAGTCGAAATGCAACGTCAGCTCATCTAATTGAAGTTTCCGAAATCTTAGAATTTGTTCGACAAATAAAAGGAATTCTTGACCGAAGCCGTGCCGCAGGAGCTGAAGATATAAGGATTCGGCATAGGCGCCCTGGTTGCGAAGGTAAACCAGAACAATAAACTCACGCTCCGCAAAAGCGGGATGAAAACGCAACGGAGCAAATCGCTGCGGTTCGTCGAGGATGGATTCAAAATCTTCGCAGGAAAGAATTATATCTCCAGTGAACCCGCCAATTTCTTTCGCCAAATCATCTATAGTCCCCCGCAAGCTCGAAAATCGCCGATCTCGCATCAATTGCCAGGCAATGTTAAAGTGCCCCTCATCGACTATGCCGGTTCGAGGATAAAAAATTCCCCGCTCAAGGAGTTGATCGCAGGCTGATAAAAGAAAAGTTTGCAGTGTGGTCGTGCCGGTTTTATGAAGACCCGCGTGTATCAGGAGCCGAGGCCGCCTGTTAAAATCCTTCTTCACATGGACTGGCATGAACTGTCATTTCCTCTAACTTCGAGCCCGGATCTGGTGTCACAACTGAATTCGCCCAAAACATCTCCGCCAAATCATAGCTCGAGGAGCGCCTTTTCCTTTTCCGAGAGCTGGGCTAAAAAGCCCGTTTTCCAGTAGCAGTAGTCATAAGCTTCGCGCAATGTCCTCCGTTTCTTTCGGATCTTTCCTGATGGGACTTTGGCTACATAGCGCAGCGGGCCGCTTCCTCCAAAAGTGTTGCGATGGGAAAGCTGCCCCAGGAATTGAGCTTCCTGTGGTCGTGGATGCCGCAGGATTCTTTCCAGCACCGTGTCAAGATAACCATATCCGGGGGTGCTCGAATCCGGGCCGGATACTAAATCCGATGCATCGAGCACGAATTCCAGCGCCGTTTCTCTGGCCAGGTCCAAGTAGCGCTGCTGCGCATCGTCGAGTTCTTTTTCGCCATAGAGCGGACGCCAGCAGCCGTTGTCTTTTGCAAGTCCAACCACCGATGGGTAGGGAGCGCCAAAAAAAGCCTCCAATACTTCAACACTTTCTCGAATCAAATTGGCTCGATGCTCGGGTTGATCCAGGTGTACGTAAAAAGATTGCACAGGACAACCGGAGTTCAAGGCGCCCAGGGCAAATCGCCATGTCGAAAAATAGAGCCCGTGCAGGCTCGGCTTGCCCCCGTTGAGATGTAACAAGTCTCGGAAGGACTTGATCGAAGATGCTTGCCAGCCGATATCCACTACCGCCGAGTTGCCCGATGTAATGCCGGTCTCGAACAAATAGGACAGCAGCCTGGATCGCTCCACCGCTGCTTTGGCCAAAATGTCGCCGGCAAGGTTCCTAAACAATGTCCGCATGCTATCTTTAACTTCAGCAGATACGAAAACACCCTTCGGGGTAGTTAGCAACTGGCCCGGGGAAGTGAAACCGAAATCGGAGATGCAATCGGAATACGAGGCTGGATCGAGTCCAATCCTTTCAAAAAAGTCTTTAAGTGACATGCACGGATTAGGCTCGGTCAAAAACGCCAGTGCATTTTCATCGATAGATCGTATCCGCGGTACGTTGAGCAAACGACGTGAAGCATAGATGTAGTGTGCATCGATCGTGAGCTTCCAGCGCTCTTTTAAAATATCGAACACTTTGATCAGGTAGTACCCGTCCCGAGCCAGGAAAAAGAGTTTTTCAACCTCAAGTCTTTTCGCTTGACGCACAACCCAGGAGACAAACGACATATAAAGCGGTCCGACCACTTCATAACCGATGGCTTTCCAAAAATCCGGGGCCCCGGCGCCATCGACCGGATGGCTGAGCCTGCGTTTTCGCACCAAACCCGTATAGATGCTCGAGGACAGGTCGGAAACCCAATTTGCCGCATAAGTGGCGATTTGGTCCACAAACGGGATCTGTTCCGGTTTCGGGCGCCAATGCAATGACTTCAGTCCTTTCGACCTCGCTTGCTTGAAATCCGACCATTCATTATCCCCTATGTGCAAGATCGTGCCCGGATCACCCCCGAATTTCTCCAAGACCAGGTCGAACAGCTTGCCGCTGTGCTTGGTCACCCGGGTCTGCGAGGAAAGCAGAAGGTTTTCAGCGGAAAACCCGTTTGTTTCCAACAAATGCGCTACATTGGACCGGGGCAGATACATGTCTGAGGTAAAGGTAATGGTCTTGCCCAGGGAAACGGCCAGGTCACGCAGCCGCACGGCCTCAGGATTTGCGTAAATAAGCCTTTCTTCCGAACCGATTTCCAATTCCATCAGAGCGCTCAATGCGCTGTCGTCAACTCCTGCCAACTCCTGTAAGACGGAATAGATCTCTACGAGGTTTGTGTCGCCGTAACCGTGTTGTTCGCAAGCTCTCTCGCGCGCAATTCTCTCGGCATTGACGCGAAGCTCGGGAAACTGCGCCTTCGGGTTTCCGAGAATCTTCCGGGCTTCGCTTTCCATGTATAAGAAGACGTCGGTCGGACATTTGGTTTTTCGAAGCAGGACCGTATCAAACACATCGAAGGATACAACCTGTACCGGCGCAAGCAGTCTGTTCAAGACCTGCTCATCGGAATCAGGCCGTTTTCCCGCGGCGTGTGCAGATCGATGGGATAGATGAGAAATCGCGCCTATCACGCGCTCTTTTACTTTTCTTCTTGCTCGATAGAAAGAAATTTTAAGGGAGTAGAACCGCCTGAGGTCGCGGGTTATCCTCTCAAAGTAGTTACTCATGGTCTCAAGATGCTCGAGCTTGCCCAACGCGGTATTCGACCGTTCCTGCAAACCCCAGAGTATCGATGTCTGCCCTGCCGATTTTTCGGACAGATTCATAACGAAACCCAATCCGACCCTGCCTTTCTCCAAATCCAGCCGCAGGTAGTGATTGCGTAACTTAGTGCCAAGTTTTAGATGCTCCTCTATTTCGTCGGTCACCGTGTTGCCGTAACTCGATCCTGATCCTTTGTGACGCCAGTGATAAAAAGCCAGTTGCCGATCGATAACTCCTATATCGAACTTACTGAGAAATCTGATGTTGAAGTCCCAGTCTCCAATATAGTTGAATTGTTGATCGAATAATCCGATATGGTCGTGAACCTTTCGTCTATAGAGAAAGGCAATAGGAGGAAAGGCGTTTCGGCCTGTAAGATCAAAAAGGCTGACGTCCTTGAACGGAAAATAGTCTTGTCGTCTCAGTTCTATTATATTGCCGTTTTTATCGATCTCTTCAAAGACCCATATCGATTGCGTTGCAACTCCTTGAATAATATCGGCAGACCCCATGGTATCGAGGTATCTGACACATTCTGCTAAAAACGTTTGGGTCCAACTGTCGTCATCGTCGTGGATGGCGATATATTCGCTGTCCGTCGTGGTAATGGCGCAGTTCGAGGCATTTTGCATCCCCGGAGATGTCTCGTTGTGGATAATCTTGAGACGTCCTCGGTAACGGCCAAGATAAGGGGACACCGCAGACTCCACAGTTAACGCGTCTCCGCCGTCATTGACAATGACATGCAACCAATCCTGAAAGGACTGTTTGAGTACCGACTCAACGGCGCGCTTAAGCATCAGTGGTCGATCTTTTGTCCTTGTGATCACGCAAACTCGTGGGATGGTGGTAGACACGGCAGATTCCTCCGATGTCCTCGAGGTTATCGACTTCCTGGACTCCTCTATTTGTCAGTCAGCCTTTTGCAAGATCCCAGCGGCTGTTTTGCAACCGTATGCGAAGGCGCAAAACTTCACCGTGCGCTTCGATACGACACGCTTGTCGATTGAAGGGTACCCTTTGTGACTGCCGGATGCCCGAACCTCGATGGCCTATCCGGCGGACGTTCCAGTGACGCTTACCGTAAATAGATAGATACTACACGACCCGGAACCTTCTCTCTCTCTTATGTTCACTTAAAAGGCGCTGCGCGATTCTCGTTGTAGCGTTTGATGCAGGACACAATCTGTTTCACGAGTTGCTGTTGGGATTGCCGGATACCGCCCCCCGACAATTTCGCGGGTGAAAAGCCCGAACCGGATTTCAATTTGGTTCGGCCACGATGCATACGTCGGGGTAAAAAAGCGACAGTCTCCTAATCGGTCAATCTAGCAGTTTGGACTTTTCTCACTGTATTTCCAATAATGAGCATATTATACAGATTTATTCCGGGGATGCAATACAGGAATGATTT
>JAJYTC010000003.1 GCA_021793275.1 Deltaproteobacteria bacterium
GTCCCGGCCATGCGGACTACATCAAGAATATGATCACCGGGGCCGCCCAGATGGACGGAGCTATCCTGGTGGTTGCCGCCGACGACGGTCCTATGCCGCAGACCCGCGAGCACATTCTTCTGGCCCGTCAGGTCGGCGTCCCCTACATCGTTGTTTTTCTAAACAAGGTGGACATGGTCGACGACCCCGAGTTGATCGAGCTTGTCGAGCTCGAGCTTCGCGAGCTTTTGACCAAGTACGGCTTTCCCGGCGACGACATCCCGATCATTAAGGGATCTGCCCTGAAGGCCCTCGAGGCCGACGATCCGGCAGCCGATGATGCTAAGTGCGTCTTCGAACTCGTCGACGCGATCGACGCTTATATCCCCGAGCCGGTGCGCGATATCGATAAGCCCTTTTTGATGCCTATCGAGGATGTGTTTTCGATTTCCGGGCGCGGTACGGTTGTTACTGGCAGGGTCGAGCGCGGGGTTGTCAAGGTCGGCGACGAGGTGGAAATCGTGGGTTTCCGTCCCACATTCAAAACGGTTTGCACCGGCGTCGAAATGTTTCGAAAGACCCTTGATTCGGGCCAGGCCGGCGACAACATCGGTGTGCTCCTTCGCGGCACCAAAAGAGAGGAAGTCGAGCGTGGCCAGGTCGTCGCCAAGCCCGCCTCGATCACTCCCCATACTAAGTTTAAGGCTGAAGTCTACGTACTCAAAAAGGAAGAGGGCGGGCGCCATACTCCATTTTTTCCCGGCTACCGGCCGCAGTTCTACTTCAGGACCACCGACGTCACGGGCGTCATGACCCTGCCCGAGGGTGTCGAGATGGTTATGCCCGGCGACAATATCAGTTGTGAAGTGCAACTCATTACGCCTGTAGCGCTCGAAAAAGAATTGCGATTTGCTATTCGCGAAGGCGGCCGCACCGTTGGCGCGGGAGTTCTTACCGAAATTATTGCTTAGGTTTTATTTACAGCAGGATAACCGGGGCACTGCTCCGGTTGTCTATTTGATAGGAATGCAAATGGTGACGAATCAAAGAATTCGCATCCGGCTCAAAGCTTATGATCACAAGCTGCTCGACCAGTCAACCAACGAGATCGTAATGACGGCCAAGAAGACCGGTGCGCGGGTGGCCGGCCCGATACCGCTTCCGACCAAGATCAACCGGTACACTGTCCTGCGTTCCCCTCATGTCGACAAAAAGTCGCGGGAGCAGTTCGAGATACGTGTTCACAAGCGTCTTATCGATATCCTGGAGCCCACGCAGCAAACTGTCGATTCCCTGATGAAGCTGGATCTGTCTGCCGGGGTGGATGTTGAAATTAAGCTTTAGGACTTTGGCGCAAGTCGAGGTGAAAGAAAGCAGCAGCTCATGATTACGGCAATTATTGGACGCAAACTTGATATGACCCAGATTTTTGCAGGTGACGGCGCTGCCTATCCGGTAACACTGGTCCAGGCCGGTCCGTGCACTGTAACCCAGGTAAAAACGGTCGAAAAGGACGGTTACTCGGCCTTGCAGGTCGGTTTTGGAACCAAAAAGCCCAAAAGCGTCACCCGTCCCGTGAAGGGCCATCTGGATAAGGTGGGAAAGGGCTATTTCGAGGTTTTGCGGGAGATCCCGGCCCGGAATGCCTCCGAACACAATCCCGGCGACCAGGTGCTTGCCGATATCTTCCAGATCGGCGATCGCGTTGATATCATCGGAAAGAGCAAGGGCAAAGGGTACGCGGGTACGATCAAGCGCTGGAGGTTTGGACGGGGACCCAGTGCCCACGGGTCCAAAAATATCCGTGAGCCTGGTTCTACCGGTATGGCCACTTATCCGGGCCGGGTGATCAAGGGCAAGAAAATGCCCGGGCAGAAGGGTAACAAGCGCACGACCGTGTTGAATCTTCGGATCGTCGATGTCCTTCCGGAGAACAATCTCCTGCTCGTCCACGGCGCGGTTCCGGGTGCAAAGAACGGTATTGTTATCGTTCGCAAGACCAATCGTGCGAAATAAAGAGGATGAGGCCGGAAGGAAAAAGGCAAAAGTGAAAAGGGCTTAAAAAGCCCTAGTTTTTGAGGACTGCCATGCCTACTGTGGATGTATATAACCTTGCAAGCGAAGTAACGGGTCAACTCGAGCTAAGTGAAGCTGTGTTCGGTGTGCCTGTAAAATCTCATGTGCTCCATGAGGTCGTCGTCTATCAACTCGCCAAACGGCGGGCCGGTACTGCGAAGACCAAGGGGAGAAGCGAAGTCTCCGGCGGAGGCAAGAAGCCTTGGCGCCAAAAGGGCACCGGACGCGCCCGTTCGGGCACCAGCCGTTCTCCGGTCTGGCGAGGAGGTGGTATTATTCATGGTCCTCAGCCTCGCGACTACGAGATGCGCGTTCCCAAGAAGGTGCGTCGCCTGGCGCTCAAGATGGCCCTTACCCAGAAGGTGCTTGACGAGGGATTCAAGGTGATCGACGAGTTTAAGCTCGAAAAGATCCGCACCAGGGACTTAGTAGGGCTGCTCGATCGGTTTGAGCTTGGCAAGACCCTTGTCGTCTTGCCGGGGCCTGACGAAATAATTGAGAAATCCGCCCGGAACATTCCCAATGTAAAAGTGCTGCGCTCCGAGGGGCTCAACGTCTACGACCTGCTTGACTACCGCGCGGTGATCCTCAGCCGGGAGTGCGTGAGCAGGATAGAGGAGGCGCTGGCATGAACCCGAAGATATACAGCATTTTGAAGCGGCCGCTTGTAACCGAGAAGAGCACCACTGAAAAAGACCAGAGAAACAAACTGTTCTTCGAAGTTGACCGCTACGCCAACAAGATCGAAATCAAAGAGGCGGTCGAAACGATTTTCAAGGTCAACGTTCTCGATGTCGCCACTTTGAATATGAACGGGAAGTTGAAACGGGTCGGCCGAAAATTTACTAAAATGCCCGATTGGAAAAAGGCCGTCGTAACGATTAAAGCCGGGCAACGGGTCGAATTTTTTGAAGGCGTGTAAAGGGCAGTGATGAGTCAATAGTGATCAGTGAAAGGATTTTTTCCCTTTACTCCTCACTGTTCGCTCAAGTGATCAGGGATCAGGTATCTTTCGCATCACTCGTCACTGTTCACTGTTCACTCGTTGGTCTGGAGAGGAAAAGTCATAATGGGTATTAGAAAAGTCAAGCCGACATCAGCGGGCCGCCGGTTTCAGACATACGCAACCTTCGAGGAAATTTCGGCGGACAGGCCTCATAAGGGGCTGGTCGAGCCTTTGCGCAAATCCGGCGGTCGCAATAACGTTGGGCGGGTTACCGCTTGGCAGCGCGGCGGAGGCCATAAGAGGCTTTATCGGATCATAGACTTCAAGCGCGACAAGGAAGGCATCCCGGCAAAGGTTGCCACAATCGAGTACGATCCCAATCGTTCTGCCAATATCGCGCTGCTCCACTATGCCGACGGGGAAAAGCGATACATTCTTGCCCCTGTCGGAATCAAGGTCGGTGACCGCCTCATGACCGGCCCGGAATCCGACATAAAGCCGGGCAATTGCCTCAAGCTCGCCAACCTGCCGCTTGGCGCCGTTGTGCACAATATTGAGATGCGGCCGGGAAAGGGTGGGCAGCTGGCCCGTTCGGCCGGTTCGAGTGCTCAGTTGATCGCCCGGGAAGGTAAGTACGCTACGCTTCGCATGCCTTCGGGCGAGATGCGCATGATCTCCGTGGAATGCAAGGCCACTGTCGGTCAGGTCGGCAATATCGATCATGAGAACGTTTCTCTCGGGAAAGCCGGGCGCACTCGCTGGGCGGGTAAACGTCCCCATGTGCGCGGCGTTGCGATGAACCCTGTGGACCACCCGATGGGGGGCGGCGAGGGAAGAAGCTCTGGCGGTCGTCACCCGTGCAGCCCTTGGGGCATCCCGACAAAGGGTTACCGCACCCGTAAGGCAAAGCTGAGCGATAAGTTCATTATTCATCGCCGGAAGTAGGAGGATAAGGTGCCTCGGTCATTAAAAAAAGGGCCGTTTGTTGACGATTCCCTGTTCGATAAGGTTGCGAAAGCCAAAGATACGGGCGACCGCAAAGTCATAAAGACTTGGTCTCGCAGGTCGACCATACTGCCCGAGTTCGTGGGGATCACTCTTGCCGTGCACAACGGGAAAAAATTTATTCCCGTGTTCGTGAGCGAGAATATGGTTGGACACAAACTGGGTGAGTTTTCTCCGACAAGGACCTTTCACGGCCATGCCGGAGATAAAAAGACCAAAGTAAAAGGGAAAAAATAATGGAAGTGAGAGCTGTTGGCAAATACCTGCGGGTCTCCTCGCAGAAAGCTCGCCTGGTTGCCGATATGGTCCGCGGCAAAAAAGTCGATGATGCGCTGATTCTGCTCAGGTTTACACCCAAAAAAAGCGGACGGCTCATAACCAAGGTGCTCCGCTCGGCAATGGCTAACGCCGAAAATAGCGAGGTCGGCGACCTGGATAAGCTCTACGTTAAGACCATAAAGGTCGACCAGGGACCCAGGCTCAAAAGGTTTCGGCCTCGGGCGATGGGCAGAGCCACCCGGATCATCAAACCATCGAGTCATATAACGGTTGTTTTGGACGATAAAAAATAGAAATTAAGAAAGCGGGAAGACAGAAGCGAAAAACTTCTTGCTTCCTGCTCCTCGCTGCCTGCTTCAGCACTCACGGAGGTGACGTTTGGGACAGAAAGTTCATCCGACAGGGTTCCGGCTGGGTATCCTCAAGACCTGGGATTCGAAATGGTTCGCTACAAGGGGCTATTCCAAGCTGGTTTTCGAGGATCGCCAGATCCGCGATCACATAAAGGAACGGCTGTTTCACGCCGGCATCTCTAAGGTGGAGATCGAACGGGCCGCCAACAAGGTTAAGATCCGCATTCATACGGCGCGCCCCGGGATCGTGATCGGCAAGAAGGGCGCTGAAATCGAGGTGCTGAGGCGCGACCTCGAGCGTAGGTTCAAGCGTGAAGTCCTGATCGATATCCAGGAAGTGCGCCGTCCTGAGCTCGACGCCACTCTGGTCGCCGAAAATATTGCCCTTCAGCTCGTTAGACGGGTCGCCTTCCGCCGTGCTATGAAACGCGCCGTCAGCTCGGCCCTCAAGTTCGGGGCTAAAGGCGTAAGGGTCGCCTCCGCTGGGCGCCTGGGCGGGGCCGAAATGGCTCGCAGGGAGTGGTATCGTGAAGGCAGAGTCCCCCTTCATACTTTGAGGGCCGATATAGATTACGGCACGGCGCTTGCCAGGACCACCTACGGCATCATCGGCGTGAAGGTCTGGATATTTAAGGGCGAAGTACTGCCGGATTAGTGACTGGTGATCTGTGAACAGTGACCAGTGAGCATAATTTGTCCGTATTCCCTGTTCACGTAATTGGAGAAATGTGATGTTAGCTCCAAAAAGGGTTAAATTCAGAAAAGTGCAAAAAGGCCGCATGAGGGGCGCAGCCTATCGCGGAAGCGATGTGAGCTTCGGCGACTTCGGGCTGAAGGCGCTTGAGCCCGGTTATGTTACCGCCAGGCAGATCGAGGCCGCCCGTATTGCCATTACCCGCCACGTAAAGCGTGGGGGCAAGGTTTGGATTCGAATCTTCCCCGATAAGCCCTTCACCAAAAAGCCCGCTGAAACCCGGATGGGCAAAGGCAAGGGGGCGCCCGAGGGGTGGATGGCCGTAGTGAGGCCTGGAAGAGTTTTGTACGAAATAAAAGGTGTGAGCGAAGCTGTGGCGCGCGAGGCCCTGGGTCTTGCCTCGCATAAGCTTCCTGTGCCCACACGCTTTGTATCGAGGCAGGATATACTATGAAGGCTGGCGAGCTGCGGGAAATGACGAGAGACGAGCTTATCGGGAAGCTCAAGGAGATCCGGGAAGCCCTGTTCAATCTCACGTTTCAGAAGGCGACCGGGCAACTGGACAATACCGCCCAACTCCCGAAGAACAGGAAAGACATCGCGCGGATACTCACGGTTTTGTCCGAGATGGACAGAAACGCGGGAGCATAGGGGCAGAGAAGAGCTATGAAAGAGCTGAAATCTACCAGGAAAACTCGTGTCGGCAAGGTCATGAGCAATAAAATGGATAAAACTGTGGTAGTCATGGTCGAACGGCTGATCCAGGACGACAAATACCGAAAGTTCGTTCGGCGAAGGAATACGTTCAAGGCCCACGACCCGCAGAACTCCTGCTCGATCGGCGACCAGGTGCTCATCGAGGAAAGCCGGCCCATTAGTAAAGAAAAGCGCTGGCTGGTTGTGAAAGTCCTCGAGAAGGCGGCTTTCTAACGCGGTCCGTGTCGGACCGGGTCAGGTTGGGCATCAACGTTTGGCCCACCGCAATGGACATGTGCGAGACCATTTGGAGTAAGAGATGATTCAAGCGGAAACTCAATTGAACGCCGCTGATAATTCCGGGGCCAAGCGGCTCTATTGCATCAAGGTGCTCGGCGGGACCCGAAGGCGATATGCTTCGGTTGGCGACATTATCGTTGTGTCCGTCCAGGAAGCGATTCCCAACGCCAAAGTTAAAAAGGGCGATGTGCTCAAAGCTGTTGTCGTGCGCACCAAAAAGGAGGTCCGTCGCCCGGACGGCTCCTATATAAAATTCGACGACAACTCCGCGGTGCTGATCAATGCCTCCAAGGAACCGATCGGTACCCGCATCTTCGGGCCTGTGGCCAGGGAATTGCGCGCCAAGCAGTTTATGAAGATAATATCGCTTGCTCCTGAGGTACTTTAGCGAAAAAGGGATTCGTTCGATGAAGCACCAAAGTTATGCCATAAAGAAAAACGATACGGTGAAAGTGATCGCCGGCAAGGATAAGGGGAAGACCGGTAAGGTTTTAAGGGTGATCCCCAAAAAAGGTCGTGCGATCGTTGAGAAGCTCAACATCGTCAAGCGACATCTTCGGCCCAGTGAGCAAGCCAGGCAGGGAGGGATCCTTGAAAGGGAGGCCCCCATCGAGATGTCTAATCTCATGTTGATTTGTTCCAAGTGCACTGACCCGACCAGGGTGGGCTATCGAGTGCTCGATGACACGAAGAAAGTGCGGTTTTGCAAGAAATGTAAGGAAGTCATCGACTAGGCTGTGCCGTGGCGCCTGAGGCGGCAGAAGGGCTTTTTGTGGTCCCGACTGCTCCGCCGTTACCGCGCCCCGATTCAGCGGCGTCCACCAAAAAGGCGGGAATGGAGGTGAGATGGCAGCACTGCGCGATAGGTTCAATGAGGAAGTTGTTCCCGGGCTAAGGGAACAGTACCAGTATAAAAGCCCTATGCAAATTCCAAGGCTTGTCAAGATCGTTATCAACATGGGCCTTGGGGAGGCTATTCAGAACGTCAAGGTTCTGGACTCTGCCGCCGCCGAACTGGGCCAGATAAGCGGGCAAAAGCCTGTTATCACCAGGGCGCGCTCGAGCATTGCCGCCTTCAAGCTGAGGAAAGGTATGCCGATCGGGTGTATGGTCACTTTGAGAGGCGATCGCATGTACGAGTTTTTCGATAAGCTCGTCAACGTCGCCCTGCCCCGCGTCCGCGACTTCCGAGGCGTTTCCTTTAAAGCCCTTGACGGCAGAGGCAATTACACGCTCGGTATAAAGGAACACATTATTTTCCCCGAAATCGATTACGACAAGATAGACAAGATCAAGGGGATGAATATTACTATAGTTACGACGGCCGGGACGGACGATGAGGCCAGAACGCTTCTCGCCCTCTTGGGTATGCCGTTTAGGCGATGATAAGGAGGCCCCTTTGGCTAAAAAGTCACTCATTGCAAAAGCGAAGGCGAGTCCCAAATTCAAGGCGCGCACTTACAACCGGTGTCCAGTGTGCGGCCGGCCTCGAGGTTACATCCGCAAGTTCGGAATCTGCCGTATTTGTTTCCGCAACATGGCGCTCAAGGGCGAACTTCCCGGCGTGGTCAAGGCTAGCTGGTAGCACCGCAGGAGAGATCAGGAAATGATGGTATCGGACCCGATAGGCGACTTTATCAACCGTATTCGCAATGCGCAAAAGGCGCGCTTTGACAAGGTTGATATCCCCGCTTCCCGCATGAAGGCCAACTTGTGCCGCATCCTCAAGGAAGAGGGATTCATAAAGAATTATAAGTTCATCAGGGACGACAAGCAGGGAATTCTCCGCATCAATATAAAATACGGAGAAAGCCGCGAAGGTGCTCTGGCTGGAGCTAAGCGAATCAGCAAATCCGGCCGTCGAGTCTATGTCGGCCACCTCGAAATTCCCAGGGTAATGAACGGTATGGGTATTTCCATCCTCTCTACATCGAGGGGCGTGATGACCGACAGGCAGGCCCGAAAGGAAGGCGTTGGCGGTGAGGTTCTTTGCGCCGTCTGGTAGACTGGAAGCTAGAAGCTGGAAGTGAGAAGCGAGAAGCAAGTAGCAAGAAGCTGAAAAATCCTTAGTCTTCCCGCTCCCTGCTTCCGCATTAATAAAGGAGCAACGGCATGTCACGGGTGGGTAAGTTGCCCATTCCTTTACCGAAAGGGGTGGATGTCAGTCTTGAAGGATCGGCCCTCACGGTAAAAGGCCCCAAGGGGACGCTTCAAAGGTCGATTCCGGCCGGTATCGATGTGGATATCAGCAAGGAGACTGTCGCGTTCATGCGCAGGGACGATTCCAAGGAATCCCGCTCGACGCACGGGTTGATCCGCGCCCTTGTCAACAATATGGTCAGGGGAGTGAGCGAAGGATTCGTCAAAGGTCTCGAGATTCAGGGAACAGGCTACCGGGCAGAGGTGCAGGGAAAGACCCTTAACCTTAACCTGGGCTTCTCCCGTCCGGTTCAGTTCGATCTGCCCGATGGCATTAACGCCAGCGTTGACAGGTCTAATGTCGTCCGGCTCGAGGGGATCGATATCGAGATACTGGGAGAGACCGCCGCGCGCATTCGCGCTCTTAGGCCGGTTGAGCCTTATAAGGGCAAGGGGATTCGCTATTCAGGCGAGCGGGTCCATCGCAAGGTCGGTAAGACCGGTTCGAAAAAATAGGGTCGGAGGAAGCTCAAATGGCATCAGGTTCGACAAATCCGCGCTATACCGCTCGGCTCAGAAGAAAAAAACGAATTCGGAAAAAAATTGAGGGCGTCGATGAGCGGCCCCGTCTGACTGTCTTCCGCAGCGACAAGCATATGTACGCTCAGATTATAAATGATGTGACGGGCGTGACCCTGGTTTCCGCTTCGACCCTCTGCCCTGAATACAGGGAAATGGGGCCGGTCAAGGGAAAAGTCGGCGCCGCCGGACGCGTTGGGGAACTGATCGCTCGCAAGGCCATTGAAAAGGGAATAGCGAAGGTCGTCTTCGATCGTAACGGCTTTATTTATCACGGTCGAATTCAGGCCCTCGCTGAGGCAGCCCGCCAGAAGGGTCTCGATTTTTAATCCTTATCAGGATCGGAGGCATTTACATTGATAGCGGTTGAATCTAGCCAGCTCCAGATGATTGATAAAGTGGTCCATATTAGCCGCGTGGCCAAAGTCGTAAAAGGCGGACGCCGTTTTTCGTTCAGCGCCATCGTAGTTGTCGGTGATGGCTCCGGCAAAGTCGGCTACAGCCTAGGGAAGGCTAACGAGGTTCCCGAAGCCATACGCAAAGGTATGGAATCGGCCAAGCGCAACATGGTCGATGTGCCGCTCAAAGAAACCACGATTCCTCATGAAGTGCTCGGCAGGTTCGGGGCATCGTCGGTGATCTTGAAGCCGGCCTCCCCCGGCACCGGCGTTATCGCTGGAGGGGCCGTGCGGGCCATCATGGAAGCGGCTGGAATTCATGATATCTTGACTAAGTGCGTTGGTTCTCGGAATCCTCATAATGTCGTGAAGGCCACAGTCGAAGGATTGAAGAAACTTCGCAGCATCGAACAGGTGTCAAAAACCAGAGGGAAGAACATCCTGGAGGAAGCTCCGACCTCGTAAGGGGGCCCCGGCTAACGGCGGCTCACAGGATTTTCAGGTGCAGATATGGTAAAGCCAATTCAGGTCAGTCTGGTCAAAAGTCCGATAGGGCATCCCGAAAAACATCGCAAAATTTTGCGTGCCCTCGGACTAACGAAGATGCACAGGCCCGTTAACCTGTACAGTTCCCCGCAGGTGCTCGGGGCTGTACGAAAAGTTATTCATATGGTTAAGGTCGTTGAAAGACAGGGGTTATAGATGAGACTCGGAGAACTCGCTCCGCCTGCCGGAGCGAAGAAGAATACGAAGCGACTCGGCCGGGGATCGGGTTCCGGCCAAGGCATGACTGCCGGAAAGGGCACCAAGGGGCAAAAGGCGCGCTCCGGAGGCGGAACGCCTCCGTGGTTCGAAGGCGGCCAGATGCCGCTTCAGCGCAGGGTTCCCAAACGCGGTTTCACCAACATATTTAAAAAGCAGTTTTCAGTTGTTAATATTAGTGATCTGGCTAAATTTGCCGCTGGAAGCGAAATCGGTCCCTCCGACCTCGTCTCCGCTGGTTTAATGAGGAAAAATCACCACCCGGTCAAGCTCCTTGCTGATGGTGAGATTTCACAGGCCATTACTATCCGCGTACACAAAGCCTCTGCCTCTGCAGTGCAAAAAATGGAAGCCGCAGGTGGCAAGGTTGAAATGATTACGCCCAGGGAAGGAAAATAACAGGTGCCAGGCGGCTTTTCGGCCATAGGGAGAATTCCCGAACTAAAGCGGCGCATACTGTTGACCCTGCTGCTGCTTGCGGTTTATCGCCTTGGGTGCTACATCCCGACGCCTTATATCAATACCGTGGCTCTCCAGGCCTACTTCAACGCAGCCAAGGGTACGCTCTTGGGCCTCTTTGACATGTTCTCCGGCGGCGCTCTTAGCCAGTTTTCCATCTTTGCCCTCGGGATCATGCCCTACATCAGTGCCTCGATTATCCTCGAGCTGCTGACCGTGGTCGTGCCGACCCTTGAAAAGCTCAGCAAGGAAGGGGAAGCCGGGCGCAAAAAGATCACTCAGTACACCCGCTACGGGACAGTAGTCCTGGCCGCTGTGCAGGGGTTCGGCATTGCGGTCGGCCTCGGGGGGCAGCGCGCTCCCGGCGGCGTACCCCTGGTCCTTTTGTCCGGCTGGGGCTTCCGCCTGCTCACCGTCATTACCTTATCGGCGGGCACCGCGTTTCTCATGTGGCTCGGCGAGCAGATTACCGAGTTCGGAATCGGAAACGGTATTTCGCTCATTATTTATGCGGGCATCGTGAGCCGGGTGCCTTCGGCCATCTTTAACACCGTGCGACTCGTTAATGCCGGCGGGATGAGTATCTTTGCGCTGACCGCTATCGGCGTCCTGATGCTTGTCGTTTGCGGGTTCATCGTTTTCATGGAACGTGGCGAAAGACGGGTGCCTGTGCAATATGCTAAGCGGGTCGTTGGAAGGCGTGTCTACGGCGGCCAGAATACCCATATTCCACTAAAGATTAATACCTCGGGGGTCATCCCGCCCATTTTTGCATCCTCGATAATCATGTTTCCTGCTACTGTGGCCAACTTCATTAAGATTCCCTGGGTGCAGGCGCTTTCCCGGGAGGTTTCGCCCGGCCACTGGGTTTATATCCTTCTCTACGTCGCCTTCATTATCTTTTTCTGCTTTTTCTATACGGCGATTGTTTTCAACCCGGTCGATGTTGCCGACAACATGAAAAAATACGGGGGCTTTATCCCCGGCATTCGGCCGGGAAAGCCGACCGCCGATTATCTCGACAAAGTTTTGAGCCGGATTACTCTTGGCGGCGCGATTTATGTCTCGGCTGTTTGTGTTCTACCCACCGTATTGATTGAAAGATTCGGCGTGCCCTTTTATTTCGGCGGCACTGCCCTGCTCATTGTTATCGGCGTCGCTATGGACACTTTGTCCCAGATTGAGGCGCACATGTTGTCGCGCCATTACGAGGGGTTTCTCAAGAGCGGTCGCGCTAAGGGCAGGCGGTAGATCTCATCGCCCATCCGGCAACGCCGTCAAAAGGTGCAAAACCGTCTTGTTCCGGGCGGCTCTATTTCTACCTGACGGATCGGCTGTCTGTGAGAGGATTACAGCGGTTCTCTCTTTGTTGACCTGTGAGCTCTTAATTGCACTTTGCGGAGGTAAGCGATGAACATCATTTTACTTGGACCGCCGGGCGCCGGCAAAGGCACGCAAGCTAAACGTCTCGTCGAAAAATATCATATCCCGCAGGTTTCCACGGGTGACATGCTCCGGGCGGCCCTTAAAGAAGGCACTCCTTTGGGGCTCGAGGCGAAAAAGTTTATGGATGCCGGAGGCCTTGTTCCGGACAGCGTTGTGATCGGCCTGGTGAAAGAGCGTATTCAAAGGCCTGATGCGGCTGTGGGCTACATGCTCGACGGGTTTCCTCGAACCGTTGCGCAGGCTCGGGAACTTGACAATATTCTTAACGGTATGGGGCAGAAAATCGACCACGTTGTCAGTGTCGAAGTGCCCGCTTCCGAACTGCTTGGCCGTCTTACCGGCAGGAGGACCTGCCGCTCCTGCGGGGCCGGCTTCCACGTGATGTTCGATCCTCCCCGAAAAGATGGGGTGTGTGACAAATGCGGTGGCGAGCTTTACCAGAGATCCGACGACAATGAAGCCACCGTCTCTTCCAGGCTGGAAACCTACGAGGCGCAGACAAAGCCGCTGATTGATTACTACGGTAATCAGTCCAAGCTCCGCCGGATTGACGGTGTGGGAAAGATGGATGATATCTTGCAGCGTATCATAAAGGTTCTTGGGTGATTGAGGGTGCTGCAGATTTGTTGATATAGAGATTGAGACCTTGTAAGGGGAAGGGGGAACTTGTCGGAGCCCCTTTCCCGTGACTCTCAGTTTCTGAATTTATTTAATTCGGACGGTTGGATTGATAATCTTAAGGTCCAGAGCCGAAATCGAGAAGATCAAGACCTCGTGTGCCATTGTTGCTGAGATACTTGATCGGCTGGTCGAGCATATCAGGCCGGGCGTCACAACCTGGGACCTCAATGCTATTAGCGAGGAGCTAACTTCAAAAAAGCACGCAAAACCCGCTTTTAAGGGCTATCACGGGTATCCGTTTTCTCTTTGTGCCTCGGTTAACGAAGAGGTTGTCCACGGGATGCCTTCCAAACACCGCCGCTTGAAAGACGGGGATATCATAGGCCTTGACTATGGAGTCGTGCTTGACGGCTACTACGGGGACGCGGCTCTGACAGTGCCGGTGGGAGAAATTTCCCGCGACGCCGCCTCGTTGTGTACGGTTACCGAGGAGTGCCTCTATGAAGGTATCCGGAAAGCGGTTAGTGGTAACCGGCTCTCGGATATCTCTCATGCTATCCAGGACTATGTGGAAAAGCGCGGATATTCGGTCGTAAGGGAGTTCGTTGGCCACGGGATCGGTCAACATTTGCATGAGAGCCCCCAGGTGCCTAATTACGGACCGCCGGGCAAAGGCGTCAGGCTTAAGCCCGGGATGGTGCTCGCTATCGAGCCGATGATAAACGCCGGCGCTGCCGAGGTTGATATTTTGGAAGATCAATGGACGGCGGTGACCCGCGATCGAAAACTCTCGGCCCATTTCGAACACACGATAGCGGTTACGGATAACGGTCCCATTATTCTGACCCGACGAAAAAATTTGTTTACAAAACTGTATGGCTAATTTATTATAGAAAGTTCGTAAATTGATCTTGGAGAAACTCGCCCATGGCTAAAGAGGATGCTATTGAAGTCGAAGGAACTGTTGTCGAGACTCTTCCCAACGCTATGTTCCGTGTCGAGCTCCCCAATGGCCATCGGATTCTGGCTCATATCTCCGGAAAGATGCGCATGCACTTCATTCGCATTTTGCCCGGCGATAAAGTGACCGTGGAATTGTCTCCCTACGATCTGACCCGGGGCCGTATCACTTACAGGTCCAAAGCCTAGAGCTTCCAGCGGCGCCGGCCTGTGGAAAGGAACTCCCAAATTGAAAGTGCGGGCATCGGTTAAACGTATTTGCAGGAAGTGCAAAATCATTCGCCGCCACGGCACCGTGAGGGTGATTTGTGAAAACCCCAGGCACAAGCAGCGCCAGGGCTGAGAGAAGCGTTACCAGGCGGCAACCGGCGAAGGGCCTTTGCCTTCTCGCCTTGCGCCCCCTGCTCCCCGCTTCTGCATCCATAGAGGAGTAGGACATTGGCTCGAATTGCAGGCATCGATTTACCTAAGAATAAGCGCATCGAAATCGCTCTGACTTATATCTACGGCATCGGCAGACCGACGGCCCAAAAAGTGCTCGCTCTTGCCGGTATCAGCGGGGATATCAAAAGTGACGACCTTACCGATGTCCAGGTGAATGCGATCAGGCAGGTCATCGATTCCACTTTGAAGGTCGAGGGCGATTTAAGGTCTGAGGTCTCAATGAGCATTAAGCGCCTCATGGACCTTGGCTGCTACCGTGGCTTGAGACATCGCCGTGGGCTTCCGGTCCGCGGTCAGCGTACTCATACCAATGCCCGAACTCGTAAGGGCCCGCGCAGGTCCGTTATGGGCAAGCGAAAGAAAGCGTAGGAATGGCAAATGGCAAAAGAGAAGGCTTCACCTCGAACAAAGAAAAAAGAGCGCAAGAACATCCTTAACGGCATAGCTCATATCCGCTCGACTTTTAACAACACCATTATCACCATCACCGATGTGAGCGGAAACGCTATTTCATGGTCTAGCGCCGGAAGCCAGGGATTTAAAGGATCCCGCAAAAGCACTCCCTTTGCCGCTCAGGTCGCTGCAGAGATTGCGGCCAAGAAGGCTCAGGAGCACGGGGTGCAAAATATCGAAGTCTTCGTGAAGGGGCCCGGCTCGGGCCGCGAAGCTGCGTTGCGGGCCCTGCAGGCGGCCGGTTTCAACATCACTTTCATAAAGGATGTTACGCCGATTCCCCATAACGGTTGCAGGCCTCCGAAAAGGCGGCGGGTATAAGGCGATCACACTTTATCTGGCCCGCCCCAGGCTGCGGGCAAAAGGCGGTTCTACCGCTTCAGGAGGAACGTTTTGGCTCGATACACTGAAGCTCAATGCAGGCTTTGCCGCCGCGAGACGATGAAGCTCTACCTCAAGGGTGACCGTTGCTATTCGGATAAGTGCGCCATCGAGCGCCGCAACTACCCCCCCGGACAGCACGGCCAAAACAGAGGCAAGCTTTCCGATTACGGCGTTCAATTGCGTGAAAAGCAGAAAATAAAGCGGATTTACGGGCTGGTCGAAAAGCAGTTCGAGAGCTATTTCGAAGAGGCCGAACGTCGCAAGGGCGTTACCGGCACTAACTTTCTCATCCTGCTGGAACGACGGCTGGACAATACCGCCTACAGGCTCGGCTTCGCCAATTCCCGCAGCCAGGCAAGGCAACTGGTCCGCCACGGGCATTTCCTTGTAAACGGAAAGAAAGTCGATATCCCTTCGTATCTGTTGAAGCCGGGGGATCGGGTTGCCGTGGCTGAAGGCAGCCGCAGTCTTCAGATCATAAATGAATCCGTTGCAGCTCTACCCCGCAGGGGCGTTCCTGCCTGGCTCGACGTTGATGCCTCCAAGTTCGAGGGCACTTTCAGAGCCTTTCCTGCGCGTGAGGAGATGAACCTGCCGGTTCAGGAACAATTGGTGGTTGAATTCTATTCGAAGTGAGAAAGAGAGCTTGCTGTTTGCAGGATCTCCGGGGCGCAGCGGGACTTGTGGAGCTTTGGGCATCCATTGCCTCGCCGTGTTGCGGAATGGGGGGGCCTGTGGTGATGTCTCTTTTATGAGGATGAAACATGCAAAAGAACTGGCGCGAACTTATTAAACCCAAGCGCTTGGAAATCGAGACAAAAGAGCCCAGCATCTATGGGAAATTCGAGTGCGAGCCTCTGGAGAGGGGTTTTGGCATCACTTTGGGCAACGCGCTTCGCAGGGTGTTGCTCTCATCTCTTCAAGGGTGTGCTATCACCAATGTCAAAATTGACGGCGTTCTCCACGAGTTCTCCACAATTCCCGGCGTTTTGGAAGATGTCACCGATGTGATACTCAACCTCAAGGAAGTTCGCTTCAAAGTCAACGGGGAATCGCATTCCCGGCGCGTAGTGATTGAAAAACAGGGCGAAGGTAGGGTGTGCGCCGCTGACATCCAAACCGGGGCGACGGTCGAGGTGTTGAATCCCGGCCTGCATATCTGTACCCTTGCAAAGGACGCCCGGTTGAGGATGGAACTCACCCTTAGGCAGGGAAAGGGATATGTTCCGGCTGAAAAAAATATTGAGGAAAACCAGGCTATCGGAACCATTCCAATTGACGCCGTCTTTTCGCCGATCCGTAAGGTCAGCTATACGGTGACTCAGGCTCGGGTGGGGCAGATCACCGACTATGACAAGCTGACCCTGGAGATTTGGTCGGATGGCAGTGTCAAGCCTGAAGATGCGCTTGCTTTCTCAGCCAAGATTTTGAAAGACCAATTGAGCGTTTTTATCAATTTCGAAGAGGAAGTCGAGACTCAAGATGAAGAAATCAGGGCCGAACCTTCCTTCAACGAGAACCTTTTTCGCAGCGTCGACGAACTGGAGCTCTCAGTGCGCTCGGCTAACTGCTTGAAGAATGCAGATATCCGCAATATCGGCGAGCTTGTTCAAAAGACCGAACAGGAAATGCTCAAGACCAAAAATTTCGGTCGCAAGTCTCTTAATGAGATAAAGGAGATCCTCGCTGAAATGGGACTTTCTCTGGGAATGAAAATCGATAACTTCCCTCGCCGGGAGGAAATCGAACAGAGAAGAAAGGAACAGGAATAATCCATGCGCCACGGAGTTTCCGGCAGAAAGCTCAACCGGACGACGAGCCACCGTCTCGCCATGTTTCGGAATATGGTCACTTCGCTCCTTAATCAGGAACGCATTTATACTACGGTGCCCAAGGCCAAGGAAATGCGCCGCTGGGCTGAATGGATGATCACTCTGGGCAAGCACGGAGACCTGCATTCCAGAAGGCGGGCCCTGTCGTTTATTCGCGAAAAGAAAGTCGTCTACAAGGTCTTCGATGAGCTTGCCGATAGATATCGAGACCGCCGCGGCGGTTACACGCGGATAGTAAAGGTTGGGTTCAGGCGCGGAGACGCCTCCCCTATGTGCATGCTCGAGTTGATAACCGAGGGGGGCGCCAAGACTGCGAAAAAGAGCAAAAAATCGCCCGGGAAGTCCGAAACTGCGCCGGCCGGATCGGAATAGCACCCTAAGTTACGATTATACAATCCTTGCCGAGATTTTTCGCTTCGTAAAGGGCCGTATCGGCCCTTGCGATGATTTCCTCGGGACTCGTATCGCCGGATTCTATCTGCGTGATTCCGATGCTTACGGAAAGTTGTATTTCCGTATTTCTGTATAGGAAACACGTTTTTGAAATTGCGCTTGAAAGCTTGTTGGCCACCACCTGGGCTGCCTTCTTCCCGGTGTTGGCCAAAAAGATAACGAACTCGTCACCGCCGTAGCGGGCTATGTGATCGCTTTCGCGCAATACTTGCCTCATTCTTCCTACTAGACTCTGCAGGCATTTGTCGCCGACCCGGTGGCCATAGGTGTCGTTAACCCTCTTGAAATCGTCAATATCGACGAAAACGAGCGAAAATACCGTTTTGTCCCGCTCATGCCTTCTGATCCCCTTGTTGATGCGCCGTTCCATTACTCTGCGGTTGGATATGCCGGTAAGCGGGTCGATCAGTGCCTCGTGCTCCAGACGCTTTCTTCTCGTGCGGTCGCGATCTATCTTGTGCTGCATCTCTTTGAGGTTATTTTGAAGATTTTGTATCGTTGACTCAAAACTCTGATTTCTGGCCCGGTCTTCTGCCTTTTTGGTCTCAAGGGCCGATTTTATCCTTTCGAGCTTTGTGCGTACAATCTCCCTTACTTCCAATACGTCCTTGGAGGATTCTGCCGAGCTTTCCAGTTCGGCTATCTCGGTCTCGATCAAACTCGTGAATCGGCCGTTTGCCCGATGAACCTGCGCGGTGCTTTCGATCAAGCTGAGAGATTGCCCTTCCAGTTCGCCCAGTTTAGCGCCAACTTCAATCAGCAGGCACGCAAGTGACTTTTTTTTTGCCTCTGAATCCGATACGCACTGGCAGACAAGGCCGATAATGCCCTCGTGTATGCGATAGAGTTCGCTAAGGCTTTCAGCTCTTTTTATAACCGCAACCAGTTGATCGGCCCTCTCCCTTTGATCACTGGTGAAGTAGCCGTTGAGTTGATCGAGGATTTTAATATAGCCCCTTCTCAACTCGCCGATATGTTCTTGTGATGCGAGCGCTTTCAGCACATCCGCTTTGTTGGAAAGCGCTTCTAACAGGCTTGATGGTGAGATGGATTGGCGGCTTGCAGAAAAGTGCTTAAGCTCGTCGATTATCAGTTCGCAAAATGTGTCCAGCACCTGCAGGTTTCCTTCATGGGATCGGATAGCGGTAAATGAATTGAACGTCGACATGCTCCGGGGAGTCGTTGGACTGGGCGCGCGCTACCGCCGTGTAATAGTAGCAGCCGTCGGAGCATGGCGTGCCAGAAGCGGCGTCCCCCGCTTCATAAGTGTCGATGACTTTGACGCTGATCGTGTAGTTTTTCCAGTCGAGCGTCATGTCAGGGTGATCGGCGGGATCGCTGTCCGTCACCTGCTGCAGGGTGCCGGAGCATCCGTAGGTGCTCCAGAGCGATAGTGTTGTCCAGTTCAGTTGGTTTGCTCCGGACGAGCTGAAAGTGGGGTTGTTCAGTTTGATTGTGAGGCAGTTATTGACATTGCTCGTTCCGAAGGCAGGCGGCAGACCGCCGCATGGCTTTGATGTATTATTGTAGCTGTTGGTGCAGTTTTGGGCGTATGTGATGAACATGTCGGTGCCTGCCCTGGCCGCGTCGAGCGCGGAAGTGTAGCCCTGCTCGAGACCCGCTATTTGGGTCTGCCTGGTGGTGAGCCTCAGCAATATGGCGACCACTGCGAATCCAAGCACGAGCAACACCATTGTGGTGAGCAGAGCCAGTCCTTTTTGGTTACAGAGCGGCTTTGTCATTTTCATGAGTCCGTTCTATCTCCAGGTGTCATATGGCAGGTTGACGAGGTTCATTGGCTTTACGTCCAATTCAGTGAGCTTCCAGTGATAATAGATATCCTGGCCTGAAGGCGTCCAACTGTTGTTCAGCGTAAGGCCGATGTCCGCCCCGGGGCTGAAGGTGCCCAAAAACTTGAACTGCGGCGACCTGCTTATCTTTCCTGCCCCTTCCTGGTAGATTGTATATACTCTCACCTCGCGCAGATACTGCTGAATCTGGGCCGCGGTCATTGCTACGCCGGCTCCCGCCCCTCCGGGGATGTTTTCCTGGTTGAGGTCAGCCTGCCATACTATGCCGTTGCCGGTCGGATCGACGCCGAAGGCCACCTGAAAATCCTCCACGCAATCGACAAGCACGGATGGGGATATTGTGCCGTCAGCCTGGTTTACAGCGCCCCGGAAAAGTGTCCAGGTGTTCGGGGCGCAACTAGGGTTGGTGGTGGGCCCCAGAAAGTAGTCCACCCTGTTGAAGGGCATTACGTGCGGTCCCGTGCTGTTGTCCAGACCATAGATGTAATAGACGCTGCTCGGACCGAAAGTTCCCGGCACGATGTTTGATGCGTTGCTGTAATAGCCAAGGTTGCCGGCGGATGCATTGAAACTGTAGCACCACGGTTCATGGTTGGCGCATGTCCCGCCTCCTGTGGTCTGCAGGGTCCCGTAATTGTCAAGAACAATGAAATTGTCCGTTGGGGGCCCCGACGTGAAGTCCATGACCGGATCAAGACCGGTCACTCCCCACAATTTGACCTTCGCAACACCGGCCGTCGGGCACAGCTCGCTTGGCTCCTCGGTGATCATCGACCATTTCTTGCTCGTCGCGCTGAGATTGGCCAGTGTCGATTTTATCGCCAGTATGTCGGAATTGTTCGCGTTGAGGTTTTTTATCATGACAAACGCGCGCGGCGCGCCGCTGGTGGCGTCATTGAGAGTCGAAGGGTCGGGCAGATTGGCATCGCCGTCGTAATGTCCCGAGGCCGCCTCCGTATAGCTGACCCCCGCCGATAGGTTTGTCGGAAGACCGAAGCCGGCCATCTCAATATCGTAGCGCAAAAGTTCGAAGCCGGTCAAATTGGACATGTAGCTCTCGGACGTGCTGCCATTGCTCTTATAACTCAACAGGAGCTTGTAGTAAGCGGTTGTCGCCGTGGCCACGATAAGCAGGACAATGGCCAGGCTCACCATCAGTTCCACCATCGTCATGCCGCGCTTATCGTTCATTGTATCTGCCTCACGATCGTCTGTGTAACATAGCTGTATGTATGAACGGTGTCGGAGAGGGGCGGTTTGAACTCCCATGTGACGGTGAACTGCACCATGGCGTCCTGGGCTGCGTTGCCGGCCGTATTGGAAGGTGTGAATTGCATTTGTACGTTGTAGGTCACATCCCTTTTTTCGATCTGCCTTGTAACCTGCGAGGGCCACTGATAAGTCTGGATGCTGTTGTACGGCATATTTGCGGCTGCATCCAGTTGCTCCTGGGCAATTTTGATCCCACCGCTGCGCATCTCGTCGAGTACGCCCTGGTCGAGCGACGCCATGATGCCCAGCACCGATCCGAGTAGACCGACGGCCAGCACGACAAGGGCCACCATGACTTCGATCAGCGTAAATCCGCCTCTTTTACGTGCCCCGGCCCCGCGCACGCGTCCATTATCAGGGGTTGCAGTTTGTTCCATCCCATTTTCCTGAAACTATCCTGGTCAGTGTGACCGACACGCAATCCGTTCCCGCTCCATAATCCGGAGTGATATAAAATGTTAGCTGGGTGGCAGGGTCGTTGGTGTCGCCGGTGTATAAAAATCCCCTTCCGTCGAAACTCACGCTGTTCTGGTTCGCCGTTACGGTAAGGGGATTTTTGGTCGTGCTCACGGCAGCGCCCATCTGTGTCGCGCCGTTGTCGATCGAGGTACCGTTTGCGTTCGTGTTCGTCATAATGAGATATCGGGTGATGTTTGCGCCCCCACCCCAGTATATGCCGGTCAGGTTCTTGTCTCCGTAGGCGGTCATGCGGGCGTATTCAAGGTCGCCGTAGAGCCGCGCGATTTCCGCTTCGACATTCTCCCTGGCGCTCCAGATAGAGTATGCCGGTATACCCCACGCCAATAGAAGCGCGACAAGGGAAACTACCACCATCAGTTCGACCAGCGTGAAACCGCGTTGAGTCATTTTTCGTACCATTGTATCAACTGCCCCGCGCCGATGTTGGCCGTGCTGGTGGATGGAGCTATTTTCTGAGGGGAACTCTCGGGAGGCATCCCCTGGTACCAGCCGGTCGTTTTGCCGTTAAACGAGCCGTTGGAGCCCGATCCGTTGGTGCCCGGATTATTGACGGTCTCGATTGCGCCGGTCGAGGTTTGCAGGAAAATGCTGCCGGTGTATTGGGAATTGTTTACGACATATCCGGAACACGAGTTGTCCGAGATCTCGCCCCCGGTTGCGCAGTTAAGACCCCATACGCGGCTCTGACCGCCATAACCGCACGGATTCGAGGTAGGCTCCGAGGTGGTGAAATAAATCGTGTTGCCCTCGGATGTTGTGGGGTCGGTGACCGCTCTTTCGTATAGATACCCGCTGCTGGCCGGCGGAGTGTCCAGGTCGATCAGCCAGCCCGCCCCGGAAAGGTTGGTCGTCCCAGCCTGCTGCAGGGCCGAGCAGGCGTCGCTGTTTTGGTTCAGACTGTTCAAATTGGGCTTTCCGCAATTGTTGTTGTTTTGATCGCAGGTAAATGGAATACCCATTATGTAATTGACGCTCGACTGGCCGTTCGAGCCGTAGGCGTCCAGCGGATAGAAATATCTTCCCGTGCCGGCATAAAGATACCACTGCGGCATGCCGGTGGTCGGGTTGTTGAAACAGGTCTCGGTAGCTACCTGCGCGGTAATCGGCAGTTGAGCGAGATTTGCGTATGTGGTTACGTCCCAGGTCCATTGACTCGGGTCCAGGGCTGCGCTCGGGTCGGTGTTGCCGGTCCACACCTTGGCAATCCCCCCCTTCCAGGAGCCGGTTTTGCCGTCTGGTGCGTACTCGTATCCGAAAAAGACGAAATCGGTGTAACCGTTCGGGTCGGACAGGCCGTTGACCGGAGGATCGACCACATCCAGGCCGTTGGTGAAAAGTCTTCCGCCGAAGCCGTTGTTGATGCCGGTGAAATCCTGCGTGTACACGCTGTCGATATCGAGGGTCTTCGGGTCCAGGGAGAGGACGAAAGCATAAAGATCCTGGGTCGAGCTGCCGTCAGCCGCATCCGTTGGGCCGGAAAGAAACATCACGTAGTAACGGTTTCCGCTGTTGGGCACCGGCGGGTCGGCGTTGGGGTTTCCGGGCGCCGCCCATTTGTGTATCACCGCAGGGCCCGAATAGGTATAACCCAGGAAAGGATCGCTGAACTCCCACAGAAGCTTGGGATTGTTCGGGTCGGTGATGTCCAGCGCATAGTAGGAAGATAGACCGACGCAGTTCGATCCATTATGGCCGGTGACCGGGTCGGAGTAGCAGGTGGTCGGGTTCGAGCAGGTGATGACGCTGCCTGCGCACGTATCTGCCGGTACGTTTGTTGAGTACCCGCCCGAACAGCTCGCGTTAAAGGCCGAACAGTTCGCGTTGTAAGGCGCCGCGCAGTCGGAGACCTGGGTGCACGCTTGTCCGTCTGTTGCCCCGGCGCTGTCGAGGCAATATCCTTGTGACGAGCACTGGCCGGTATTACTGCAGGTCGTTCCGTTGGATACCCCGGCGCTGTTCATGCAAAAGTTGCCCGAACCGGTTTCGGACCCTCCGCCGAGCCTCATTCCGCCTATCAGCACGATGCGCGGCGTGTAAATCGGGTTTCCGTTCGCATCCGTTCCTGTCTGTTCCTGCATGGTGGTTATATACGGGCTCAGGTCGTTGTAATAGAGATGGCAGCCCGCGGGGTTTGCAAGGCATCTCAGGTACGGAAGACTGTTCCGCGGCACGAAGGCCCACAATTCCTGGCCCATGTCCGAGGTCGGAATTCCCGTTATACGTTCGACCTGCGAGCCGGTAAGCCCGTAGTTGTTCAATGTCCCGGTTTCGAAAGCGTGGAGCATCCCGTCGTTTGCGCCTACAAAAACAAGGCTTTCCTTGGGCAGACATTGTGTGTCGGGCGATGGTGAATCTGCGCAATCCGAGTTCGAGCTGCACAGCGTGCTGTTGCTGTCGAAAACCGGGTCGCCGTTGCTGTCCGTCGTGCCGCAGTAACTGTAGCCGACCTCGACCTTGGGCGTGGAATAGACGATGTCTCCCAGTTTCCAAACGTGCTGCGTGCACACGTCGTAAGTTCCGCTGCAGTCGCTGTTGGAATTGCATGCGGTGTTGCTGTAATCGCCGTTGCCGTCCGAGCAAAGGCCCACAGTTCTGTTCCTGCACGTATTGGCGCATGTGGTGTAAGGCGCATCCCCGGAGCAGTCCGAGTTCTGGGTGCACAGGTGAGTGTAGTCGATATTGGCGCCGTCCGAGCAATACTTGATATCGGTTCCTCTGATATAGTTTATAAGATTGTCCGTGGACCCGTCGAGGCACGCATCGAAATTTGACGGGTTGCCAAGCGGAGACGGCGCCGTGGTGAGACTGGTATTGGTTGTGTCGAAGCTTACCAGGTTGCTGCCGTTGCTGTTGGTGCCCGGGGTGTAGATCGTCCTGTCGGCGGCGGGCGTGGCGAAAAGCAGCTTTCCCCCTTCCCATATGGGGTCGAGCTGATCGAGGGTTAGACCCGTGCCGTTGGGAACAGGCTGGGTTGGGTTGCCGCTGCCCGTCGGGTCCGAATAAAGGTCTACCGTGAGGCCGGTCTGGGCCGAGAATGTGAAATCCAGCCCGTAATCCGTCTTCAGGTCGAAAATGTTGTCGTTTGCGTTGTTTTCTCTTATGTTTTCATAGCTCGGGCTCGAATAAAACCACCAGTTGTAGAGATAACCGGGCCAGTCGATCAGTGTGGTCCCGAAGTATTTGCTTGGATAGAAAACCCCCTGCAGCATGTTTGCGCCGTTCTGTGTCTCGCCCTGGGACAGGATCGAGACCGAGCTGCCCGCAGCGACCTTCCCGAGAATGTTTGCGGTGATGCTTTTTAATGCGGCGGCCAACTGGTCGGGATTGGCGCCATAATAAGCGTGGCCGTTGACCGCCGTACCTCCCGCGACGGCCATGGCGTCGAACTGGGCATTTTCCGTGGCCTCGCTGCCGACTCCCAAAACGTATGTATTGATGGGAAAGGTGTAAGTTTTATTGCCGATTGTCTGCGTGACCCCCTGGTGAAGAGCTGTAAGCTCGCCGACGACCTGGTTCATGACCGCCTGCGTAATGGGCACGACCTGATCGCCGTTAAGCTCTGTGTCCGGCAAACCGTCGGTGAGCAGTATTATGTAATTCTGTTGGCATGACGCCGTGATGGGGCTAGGAACCGAACAATTCGGATACGATGAATTGCAGTTATTGTTCTTCGAACACATCTGGCCGTTGGACATCCCTGAGCTGTTGAAGCAGAAGCCGCTGTAACTTCCCTCGAAATAATCAAGGGCCGAAGCGAGCGCGCCCGCCGTCGGACTGTTGCCCGCGTTTATTATGTATGGGTTTCCGGTGGCGTCTGTACAGGCGTTCATGTTGAAGGAGCCGCTGCGGTTAGGATTGCAGCTCATATAATTGCAACTGTCGGATTGGTTGCCGTCGCCGGCAATGGGCGTGCCGGAATTGGGTTCGAGCAGGTCGGAGACGTTTTTGTACTGCGTTGGATCGAGCAGATCTCCCACCGCGATATCGAGGTATCCCTGCTGCTGTCCCCCCGATGATGGCCCCACCACATCGCAGTTGGTGAACCAGGTCGGGCCCACATAATAATAGTAGGCCTGTTGGCCGGTGTTGTACATACCGCGCGCGAACGCGGAATCGCCAGGAAGTATCGTCACTGTCCCGTCGAAGTTCCGGTATCCCGTATAGTCGCCCGTTCCCGAAGCCTTGCTGCCATAGACGTCAAACGGATAGGTAGGTGACTGGGTGCTGGGATTGTAATTGAGCGGGGTGTAATCCGATCCGCTGAAATAGTACCCGGTCGATGGGTAGAGCGGGCTGCTGCTCCACAGGGGCAGCGCCTGGTTATAGTAAATTTCGCTGCCGTTTGCGTCCAACATTTGGCTCGTCTTGGGATAAGTGGTCGCGCAGTACGCGGACCCTTCGGTGAGGCCCGTGGAGGGGTTCACGGTCTTATTGTCCAGGATTATCTCGTCCGGAAAAGGTCCCGAGTTGGGAGTGCCTTGGGGGGCGTTGGGGTAGGAGAAAGACTGCTCCGTATAACCGCTGCCGCAGGCGTTATCGCAGGCCTGCTGGTCAGCCGTGTCGGCCACCCCGTTTGCATAGTTCGTGCACCAGTTGACGCAGGCCTGGATGCCCGTCGCGTTGGAGGAGTTGCAGTACGCGTTGCTGTTGTATGTGGCAAACGTCAGTAGGTTGGAGATGTAATAGGGGGCCACCATGGGCGAGGTGTACGTGGAGAATGGCGAATAGCATACGTTATCGGTATGACTGGTCGGCAGCGTATACGTCATTATGCCCACATTGGCGTAGCCCGACAGGTTGGCCACTACGGTTTGAAGCGCTTGCCTGGCGATTACCGACTTGCTGTCCGGTGCCCAGGAACCGACGCCGTTGCCGTAGAAATCTTCGTCCATGCTGTTCGAATTGGCGAGGATTATCAGTATGTTGGGCTTGACCCCCTGGGCGATGAAGGGCGGAATGAGCGAATCGGAGCACGGTGTCTGGACCTGGCCAAAAACGGTTCCGGGAAAAAAAGCGAGCGCACATAATAGAAACACCAATGCAACAAGTGCCCGCCTCATTGACTACTCCTTACTCGTAAATCCCTGATCTTTTCGCGTCATTTCAGGATGACCTGCACGACTTCACCGTTCTGGAAAAACAGCGTGGCCGTTTTAGTCCCCACTGCGTTGTGGCTGTTGTCGATCACCTTCGCACCGCTTATATCGAACTTCCTGCCGTCTTCGGCATAAATCGATCCGTTCTCTATTTTCTTCACGACAATGTCCTCAACGGTTACCTGCGGGGATGTCCCGGAGCCTGAAGCGGCCGAGATCGCAGGCGCGCTCCCGCCCCCGGGGATCGCGACCTGGGCGCGGCATGGAGCAAACATCGCAAGATTTAAAATTACTATTACCGCAATGATAGTTTTGGCCATGGGTAATTTGCTCCGTCATTTACGCCACACAATGCGGCAAAGATATCTCATTGACCGAACAGCCACTGGAAGATGGAATAGTTGAGCGCACTCGGGTTTTGCACCGTCGGTGTGTCGGTGGTAGCGCTGATGGTCAGCAGGTCGTTTACGCCATTTATGGGCCGCGTAGCCTGGATTTGGTAATAGGGTTGGGTGGTAGGGGCCCCCGAGTTGAAGCCGGACACCATGAACGTATAATAGTTTGCCGTATAGGTGTTGGAGCAGCCAGGGTTGTTGCATGCGCTAAGGCATTGGGTGTTTCCGTCGGTGAAGGAAGGCAGGCATTGTATCGTGCTCGCGTACTGCCCGTTTTCCGTGTAATACTCTTCCTGTTCGAGCCGTGCAGTCATGAGCAGGCTTTCAGCCTCACCCTGCTTGGCTCGGTTTACGTAGTTGATGTAAGCAGGCGTTGCCACGGCTGCCAGGATAGCCACGATAGCGACAACCACCATAAGTTCGACAAGGGTGAAACCTTTGCTGTCCGCCATGCGGAAATATCTCCTCCGGGCACCGTCAAGCAGCCCTCGTTCCATTCTGCCTCGACACAATTTCCCCAGCGGCAAATACGATATGCACGTATTGTGCCTGTTCCTTGGCCCGGAAAGCTGCCGGCACGGCAGAAGCTCTAAGAAGACACTATTACGGCTCGCGCCGCAATGACGAATTTGGCCGTTTCCATCCTCGGAGGAGGACGCCCGGTTCCTTATGGTCAATACCTTGACGTGCCGTTCAATATCGGAAAAGTAATTCGAATAGCAGGAGGGAACTTCGATGTTGGGGATTTGGGCTTTTTAGTCCGACCTCATCCTGATGGTGTAACGCAATGCACGCTTTTTCAGCCAGAATAGCCCGAATATGTCCAGCAGCGAGACCCACAACCGGTTGCTGATGGAATACTTGGAGCTGCCTTTGACTCTTGGTCTGTGGTTTACGGGCGTTTCGGTCAGTCTGAAGCCCTGCATGGCGGCCAGGGTGGGCAGAAAACGGTGCATGCCCGTGAATCGCGGCGCCGACTCAATGCATTCTCTACGGAAGACCCTGGTCGAGCAACCGGCGTCCCTGACGGTCTTTCCGGTCAGCCAGGTCCTGAAGCCGTTGCCGAGCAGCGACGAGATTTTCCTCTTGAGGTCGTCCTGCCTGTGCGCGCGATAGCCGTTGGCCATATCGGCCTCGCCCGATGCGACCGTTCGAAACAGTGCGGGTATGTCCGCCGGGTCGTTCTGGCCGTCGCCGTCGATCGTGGCGATTATCGGGGCACTGGCTTCACTGAACCCGGCCCATAAAGCCGCCGACTGCCCACCGTTTTGTTCGAAGGAAATATACCTGTGGCGCGGATTTTCGCGTGCAAGTTTTTGAAGCAGCTCCAAAGTTCCGTCACTCGATCCGTCATCGACCCAGATACACTCCCATTCCGCAAATTCCCTCTCCATTACGGACCCCACTTCCCGGGCCAGAGACAAAATATTGTCTTCCTCATCTTTGACCGGGATCACCATGGAGATGTCGATTTTTTTGACCTCGGACGATGATGCCATGTTATTCAACCTCATTTTCGGGGGCGCTCTCCTCGATCGGGTCGCCTCGATCTGCCGATACCCGTTTTGCAACGGTTATAAAGCCTGTGTGAGCCACCATCCGGTCGAACGGTCTGGCGCGAAGCCGGTCAACCTTCCAGTCCCTGCGCAGAAGCTCGAAATGAACTATGTCGCCGAACCCGTTTGCCTGCAACTGCCTGTGAGTGAGCTGGATCTGGCCCACATTGGGACTAAGGCTTACCAGGAGGCCTCCCATTCGAAGCATGCCCGCAAGGTTCCCGACAGCTCGCCAGGGCTCGGGTAGATCCACGAAAATCCGGTCGGCCTCGCACGAAAGGCTCGCACTCTCGATGTCCGCCACTATGATCTGGTGGTTCTCGGGTTCGGCGCCGAAAAACCGCCTGATGTTTTCGCGGGCGTCCGCGGCAAATTCGGCCCTCTTCTCGATGGATATGAGCCGGCCTCGTCCGCACATGGCGCGCAACAGGGCGAGGGCAAGCGCCCCCGAACCGATCCCTGTCTCGATCACTACGCAGCCGGGATGGATGTCGCCGTAAAAGATCATCGCGCTGAGGTCTTTAGGATAAATGATCTGGGTGCGTCTCTTCATGCCGAAAATATAGTCCTGAAGAGAAGGCTTGAAGAGCATCAGCCGGGCGCCTTTGCTGGTAAGCAGCCAGTCGCCTTCCTCCTTGCCGATCACATCACCAAGGTGGATACCACCCAGGTGGGAAGAATAAGGAGCATCCTCAACCCGCACGAGCCATTTCTTCCCTTTTTGAGAAGTCAATAGCACCCAGTCATTCAATTCGAATTTACTCATAGATCCCGCTCCTGGTAAAACCCAAATTTTCAGGCGCCCCTTTCATCACTGTTTTTCACGCCGTTGTCAACCAGAAGTTGCGGCCCGGCAAACGAGAACAAAACTCGCTTGCTCCCTGTTGACAGACCATGTTAAAAAAAGTAGTTTCACTGCCGGTAAGTGGTCGATTGTGCAACTACAAAGTCCCTGGAGTCGGACATGTTTATTATTGGATATTTTCTGGCGGCTACAGCCACCGTTTTACACTATGTGTTTTTCACCTACATGCTGATCGTGATTGCCCGTGCCCTGTTGTCATGGGTAAATCCCGACCCTTATAATCCTATCGTTCGGTTTCTCTATAGCGCTACCGAACCGGTCCTCTATCGCATTCGAAGGGCACTGCCGCTTTCCGCCGGTTCTATCGACTTTACGCCCATGATACTGATACTGGGGCTTGTGTTTTTGGATCAGTTCGTCGTGCCGTCCCTGCTGAGAATCGCTTACCTGCTTGGCGGCTAAAGCGACTTTTCCTGCCGCTCGGAGAGAGTTTCCATGGAAATAGACGAGATTGAGGAAAAAAGATTCCGCAAGCGTTTGATGGGGTTCGATCCCGGCGATGTCGAACCTTTTGTCCGCGATTTGACAGACGAGCTTGGCCGGCTGAAGGAGGAAAACGAAAATCTCAAAAAAGACATACAGACCCTGGACGCTGCGCTAAAGGAGCACCGGGACCGCGAGAAGACCATTCGCGCCGTGCTGATCAGCGCCCAGAAAAGCGCCGAGCAGATCAAGGCGAACGCCGAGCGAGAGGCCAAACTGATTGTCTCCGAGGCCGAGGTCAAGGCTGAAGGGATACTCAAGGAAGCCAACAATCGTATTATCAGAATGGAGCAGGAAATCTCGGAGATGAGGCGCAACCGGATCCAGTTCGGGGCCAGGATGCGTTCTCTTCTTGACTCATTTCGTCAGATCCTCGACGATGACGGCAAAGAAGCTCCGCAGAAGTTCGAAGAAAAACAGGATAACTCTGAGCAACCCTGAGATAATGGAGTCCGACCGATGGCCATCAGTAAAGAGCTTCTTGAGATCCTCCGGTGCCCGAAGTGTAAGGGGCCGATAGAGCTGAATTCCGATCAAACCGGCCTTGTCTGCGAGCAGTGCAGGCTTGTCTACGAAATCCGCGAGGATATCCCGATCATGTTGATCGATGAGGCAAAACCCCTTTAAAGCAGTGAAGAGTGAACAGCGAATACCAAATAAACATGCTCACGGCTCCCCGTTCACTCTTCACTGTTCACTGTTCACTGAATCATGAGTCTTCCCGGAGAACCTCGTCCAGCTAAGCTCGTTATCCGTTTTTTGTTCAGCGACTTTGAAGCTCAGTCGCGTGCCCTGGATGCCCTTGCATCGGACTTCGGACCGATGGATTTTCTGTCTATGCCGGGGGATTTCCCCTATACCACCTATTACGATGATGAAATGGGCCGGGGAATCCGCAGGCAGACGGCTGGCTTTCTAAACCTCGTAGCACAAGGGTCTTTGCCGGACCTCAAACTTCGAACCAACGAAATCGAGGCGCGCTTCTTACAAAATGGAAAACGGCAGGTTAATATCGACCCGGGGATTCTAAGCGTCGAGCGACTCGTCCTGGCGACCGGGAAGAATTTTACCCACAGGATTTATCTGCGGGAAGGGATCTACGCCGATCTCACCCTGATTTACCGTAAAGGAGCATACCGGCCTCTGCCCTGGACTTATCCGGACTACCGCGAACCGGAATTCCTGCATTATCTGGAAGTCATGAGAAAGAAACTGAGATTTCAGCTGGATGGGGTTTTCCCGCGATAGCTCCAGGCTCCCTGGCCGAGAACTTGGCGCATGAAATACGCTAAGAGGATTATGAGATGATCAGACCGGAACAAAAGAAGCTTTTTGCCGTCATAGGAAATCCAGTCCACCACAGTCTAAGCCCCGTCATGATGAGTGCATGCTTCAAGGCGCTCGGTCTGCCCGCTCTTTACACCGCTTTCTATGTCGATGAACTTGAACGCGATCTCAATATTTTGCACAAGGCCGGTTTCAGCGGGCTGAGCGTCACCCTGCCTTATAAGGAAATGGTGTGCAGGTTGGCAGAGCGGATCGACACCACGGCGAAAGAGATTGGCGCCGCCAACACCTTGCGCAGGACAGACCTTGGCTGGGAAGGTTGCAATACCGATTGGACCGGCGCTTTGCGGGCCCTTTCGGCAGTCTGTGAAGTCTCCGGCCGCAGCGCCCTTATCATTGGGGCTGGAGGGGCGGCCCGTGCCGTGGCTTACGGTTTTAGGAAGGTCGGGGCTAAGCTCACGATTTCAAACCGGTGCGTCGAGCGGGGCAGTTCGCTCTCCAAACAACTCGCTGCAGGTTTTATTCCGCTAAGTAAGCTCGAAAAACCGGGCGCAAAATTCGACATTGTCGTCCAGTGCACCTCGTCGGGTATGGGGGAGGATCGCGAAACTACGATTGTTCCCGCTTCATTTTTTAAACCCGAAATGACCGTGATGGACATTGTTTACAGCCCGCGGTGGACCGCATTTTCCAGGGCCGCGAAGGATGCCGGTTGCACAGTAATCTCCGGACTGGATATGCTGCTTTACCAGGGGGCCGCTCAACTCGAATGGTGGCTGGGACGCCCGATTTTCGAAACTCCTGCCGTCGATGCGATGAGACAGGCATTGGAAGAAGCCGTAAATGACAAGACTGTGTAAAACCATTCAGCCCGTCTCGCGGGTAAGCGCTCGAATTCGTCTGCCCGGATCC
Source organism: Deltaproteobacteria bacterium (assembly GCA_021793275.1). Classification (GTDB taxonomy): domain Bacteria; phylum Desulfobacterota; class Syntrophobacteria; order Syntrophobacterales; family Syntrophobacteraceae; genus SbD1. The sequence continues at coordinate 31,416 of JAJYTC010000003.1, forward strand.
AAATCGATCACCCACCGCGCCATCATCATGGCGGCTCTTTCCGAGGGGCCGTGCGAGATTGAAAACCCCCTGAGGGCCGAGGACACCCTGCTCACCGCCGGGGCGATCGAAGCGCTGGGATCGGTCGTGGAATGGAAAGAAAACTCGGTGCGCGTGACGCCGCCGGCGTGTCGCTGGCGCCTGCCTCAAGGCCCGATTTATCTTGGTAACAGCGGCACGAGCGCTCGCCTTCTTCTTGCCCTCTTCTCGGCGGGGACAGGGACCTTCGTAATGGACGGAAGCCCGCGCCTCAGGCAGCGTCCGGTCGGCCCGGCTGTGGATGCCTTGCGAAAACTGGGGGCCGAAATTGTATGGAAGGGCCAGGCCGGCTTTCTTCCGGTCGAGATCAAATCCAGAGGACTGGACCAGGGAGATGTTTTCGTTGATGCCTCTGAAAGCAGCCAGTTTTTGTCCGGTATCCTCATTGCCGCTCCCGCCGCGCGTGGAAAAGTAACAGTGCAATGGTCTGAACCGGTCGCCTCCCGGCCTTACCTCGAGATGACTCTTGCAATGATGAAAGAGGCGGGGATACGGTTCGAGCGCCAGGAGTCGAACAGGATCTATATCCCTGCGCCTCAACCCTATGCGCCTCGTAATTTCACCGTCGAGGGAGACTGTTCCTCGGCCTCTTATTTCTGGGGCGCTGCCGCCCTTACAGGCGGTGAGGTATTCACCTCACCCGTTTCTGCCGGCAGCCTTCAGGGCGATTGCCGTTTTTTGGAAGTCCTGGATAAAATGGGCTGCCGCATCGTATGGGAAAACGACGGAGTTCGTGTCGAAGGCCCCCGGAAGCTTTTGCCCCTGGATATCGATATGAATGAAATGCCTGACATGGTCCCTACGCTCGCCGTTCTTTGTGCATTCGCCGATGGAGTTTCGCGCATCGGAAATGTGGCCCACCTGCGGATAAAGGAATCCGACCGGTTGTATGCGGTAGCTTGCGGCTTGAGGGTGCTCGGGATTGACGCCCGGGAGCTGCCCGATGGGCTGATAATCCACGGGCGCACCCCCGCCGGGCCGCCTTCCGGCCCCGTTCAGGCATTTGACGATCACCGGATCGCGATGGCCTTTGCCCTCGCCGGCCTGCGCCTTGAGGGAGTGGCTATAGACGGGGCCGAATCCGTCAATAAATCATTTCCCCAATTCTGGGATATTTTTGAAAGTCTTGCCATAGATAGTTATTGACAATCGGTACTATCAATGTAATTTTCGCTCTGATTTTCTGAGGCGGATCGTGACTGGAAACAGGTTGACAACGGCCACTGGTGCTTTCCATTTCCAAATTCGGTTTTAGCGGCGTGAATTCATCTGAGTGCGGGCGAAAAAGATCGGTTCGAACCATATCTCCCACTACAATTGTCGCATTCCCGGTTATCCATGGTTATGCACGTCGGAGTGAAAAGCAGACACCCATGTTGACCTCGATAGAACCTGTTTCGCCGGGCCGTCCAATGGTCACACGGGAAAAGGGCTCGGTTTCGTCACACCAACGGCGGCGGTAATCGAAAACATCAATCTATGGAGGTCTAGAAAGGGGTGTGCAGTATGTCCAGGCTAAAGGCTTTATTTATTGTCATTGCTAGTGCGATACTGGTCTTCGCGGCTGTGCCTTCGTTTGCCAAAAAGGCCCCGAAAGTGATCACCATCGGTACCCTGTACGCATCGAGCGGTCCCTTCGCCACTTCATCAACTCCACAGTACGAAGGCCTGAAATTCTGGGTCTCACAGGTGAATAAAGAAGGGGGTGTCTTTGTAAAGGCGTTTAACAAGAAAATTCCCGTAAAGCTTGTTGCCTACGACGACCAGAGTAAAACGGCCACCGCCGGCATGCTCTACAACCAATTGATTACTCGCGACCACGTGGACATGCTCGCTGCCGATTTCGGCTCGGTTTTGACTTCCGTAGCCGTGCCCCTTGCAAAGGTGCACAAGGTTATGCTGTTCGACCAGACCGGGACGGCCGCCAAGTTCTTTACCCCCGACAATCCCTACGTCGTGCTGTGCAGCTTGCCCACTTCGGGCAAATGGCCTTACGCCCTGGCCGATTTTATGATCGCAAAGAAAATCCCCAGGGTCGCCATTCTTTATGCTTCCAATGATTTCGATCAATCTCAGGCCGTTACTCTTCATGACAAGTTGGTCAAAGCCGGCATCAAGCCGGTTTATTACCAGGCCGTGCCCACCAGCACCAGCAATTACTCCGTGCTGATCCACAGCATCCAGGCCACAAAGCCCGACGCGGTCATAGAATTCGGCTTTCCCAATAACGACATCGCTTTCCTGCAGGGCCTCCAGGCGAGCGGCGTGAAATTCAAAATGGTTTTCACCATTTTCCCGGGACAGCTTTTTGAACTGCTCGAGAAAAATGTTGGCGCAAAGGCCCTTTACTATACTTACACCTATCCGACGCCCCCCCTCCTGAAATATGAAAAAGTCGATCTGGGCATGGGACTCAGCCAGTTCGAGCAGGCCTTCAAGAAGGAAACCGGAAAAGAGGTTAACTTCCTCAATGTGGCCGGCTACAATACCGGGCTTATCATGCAGAAGACCCTCGAGACCGCTCCCAAGTTCGATCAGCTCGCCTTCAGAAAAGCTGTGACAGGCTTTTCGGGCAAGCTCATGACTTTGGATGGCAAGTTCGAAGTCGACGCAAACGGAGCGCAGGTTGGTGAAATGCTGCCCGTGGCGCAGTTTGTGCCTAAAGGCGTCGGCGGAATCGAAATGCACATTGTTTACCCCCCGAATATGAAGACCGCTGAAGCGGTTTATCCTGCGCCCTAGGGGGGGATAAGTGAAACGCACGGTACGGGGGCGCGAGCTCAGCGCTTCACGCCCCCGGCCCAAACCCGCCTTGGCTTGTTGTAACGCCATAGGATTGTCAAAACGCGCCTGTTGCACGGCAACAGGCGCAAGCACATGGTTTGCCCGCTCCGACTCGCGGGCTGTTACTGTCGAGCCGCCGGGAGGCCGCTGATTGAACCTTTTTGCATACACAATAATTGCCGGAATTATGTACGGCGTATTTTTCGGACTCGTGGGGCTTGGGCTAAACATCATTTTCGGCGTCATGAGAATGATTAATCTGGCCCATGGCGACGTTATCATGCTGGGTTCATTCCTGGCATACTGGCTCTACGAACTGCTGGGATTTAACCCCTTGCTGGTTGTCCCCGTTGCGGTCGCGGTATTTTTCCTCGTGGGGTTCCCGCTCTATTATGCTTTGGTCCCTCGCCTGCTGAGGTCCAAAGACCCTGAGATGCTCTCCTTCATACTCTTTTTCGGGGTGTCCCAGGTGATTGAGGCCGTTATTATTTTTGCCTTCGGCAACAACCAGCGGTCCATCCCGTTCAATGTGTTCGGCTCCGCCGGCTTCGACATCTTCGGACAACGTTTTCCGATCGCATGGCTGGTAACAACGCTTGTCGCCCTCGCCGCTTTCGGCTTCATTTACTGGTACTTGCAGCATACACGCATGGGCTATGCGACAAGGGCGGTCATGGCCAACAGGGACGAGGCCATGATAAGCGGCATCGATGTCAACCGTATCTCAGCCGTCGTCTTTTGCATGGGCCTCGCCCTGGCTTCGATTGCCGGCATCTTCAGTTTTTTCATTATTGGCGCTTCTTATCCTTCCATGGGACCTGAACTCACAACCGTTTCTTTCGCCATAATTGTGCTGGGCTCGCTGGGCAACCCGCTCGGGACCATTCTTGGAGGCTTGATCTATGGGGTCGCCATCATGTTTATGCAAAGCTATTTTTCCTCCTGGGCCAATATTCTGCCCTATGTTCTGCTGATAGCCGTTATGCTTTTCAAACCCGAAGGTCTGATTGGAAAGGCGGCGCGCAGTGCTTAGACGATATTTCCCGAGCTTGGGCGTTATCCTTGCGATTGTGGCAATTCTTCTCTGTTTGCCCCACTTTTACTCCAATCAGTCTTTCCTGTTCAACATGATGCTCTATCTGGCGCTGGCCGAGGGGTTGAACATCATCTACGGCTTCACGGGGTACCTGCCCTTCGGCTATGTGGGATTTTTCGGAGCAGGAGCTTATGGTGCGGCTATCGCCATAACCTTGCTGCATATCTCTCCTTTTTTCGGCGTGATTATTGGCGGCATCGCAGCGGTGCTCATCGGCATTATTCTCATCCCCCTCCTGAGACTTTCGGGCGCCTATTTCGCCATCGCCAATCTGGCGGCTTCCCAGGCCTTATATTTTGTAGTCGCCAATCCCTCACTGGAAAAAATCACCCAGGGTCCTTACGGCATCGATTTATCTTCCGTCTACAATGCCGACGCCAGCTATTATACGATGCTCGGCGTGCTGGTTTTTGCCATGCTCCTTGTGGCTTATATGAGGAACTCCAACTTCGGCCTCTCACTTCTGGCCATAAAGGAAGATCAGGTCACCGCCTCACTGGCGGGAGTAAACGTCGTCAAGGCACGCAGTATCGCATGGATGCTAAGCGCCTTTGTGGCCGGCCTGTCCGGAGCGGCTTTCGGCTGGTACACGGCGGTGTTTTATCCGAGTACTGTCTTTAGCCTGGATGTGAGTGTGTTTACAATCGTTTTTGTCCTGTTCGGAGGCATCGGCACGGTCGCCGGCCCTTTGGTCGGTACGCTCATCTTATACAGTATGTATAACTTCATAGGCATTTCCACGCCGCAATATTTTCAGCTTTTCTATGGTTTGTTGATCATTGTGTTGGTATTGTTCCTCCCAGACGGGGTCGCCTCTATTTTGCAAAAAGGCAAGGTTTATGTGCCCTAACGGCAAGCATCTTCTAAAAGTCGAGGGTTTGGTAAAAAAATTCGGAGGCTTCAGGGCTCTTAACGGCGTTAATATCGATGTCCGCGAAGGTCAAATTGTGGGCCTCGCCGGCCCCAACGGTTCGGGCAAGACCACCCTCATAAATGTCATTTCCGGGGTCTACAGACCCGATGGAGGATCGGTGGAATTTGACGGCAGGTCTGTCTATAAGTTGCCGTCGCATAAGATCGTCCGTATGGGCATCAATAGAACATTCCAGGTCCCCAAGCCTTTGGCCGGTCTTACCGTGTGGGAGAATGTCAAGCTTGGAGCAGTCTATGGATCGCGTGAGGGCAACAGGCGGGAAACCGTCCGGCAAGCTTTGGAAATTGTCCAACTCCACAATATGAAAGATTCGGTTTCGGCCGATCTGACCTTCGCTCAACAGAAGCTGCTGGGGCTGGCGACCGCGCTCGCGACAAAACCCAAAATGTTGCTGGTCGACGAGATCGCCGCCGGCTTGAGCCACCAGGAATTATTGTGGATTGCGGAGATGCTGTTGCGCATCCAGAAAACCGGCGTTGCGATGATCGTTGTGGAACACCACCTGGGTTTTATCGATACGCTGACTTCGGATGTGGTTGTGATGAATGCGGGGGCCAATTTGTTTCGTGGTTCTATCCAGGAGGCGGCTCAAAACGATGAGGTCGTCGAGGTTTTTCTGGGGAGATAGCGATGGGGGGTTTGCTCGATATAGAGGTGCTGGAGTCCGGATATGGCTCGACGCAGGTGCTGTGGGGAAGCAGCCTGTCGGTGGCCCTGAATCAAAGTGTGGTCTTGCTCGGAGTAAATGGCGCCGGCAAAACCACATTGCTCAAAACCATCGTCGGCCTGCTCGGCGCCTGGAAGGGTAGGATCGTTTTCGACGGAAAAGATATTACGAGCTTAAAGCCGAATCTCAGGATTGCCGGCGGCATCGGTTACATGTCGGAACTGGGGATTTTGCCCAATCTTACCGTGGAAGAGAACCTGGAATTGGGCGGCTATTTTAGAGCTGAAAAAGATAATCGCAAAAGAGCCGAGGAGATGTTTGAATATTTCCCCGATTTAAGAGAGTACAGAAAGAAAATGGGCGGCTCTTTGAGCGGAGGGCAGAGAAAGATGCTCGGGGTGGCCAAAACGCTTATGTCATCTCCCAAACTTGTCATCATGGACGAGCCCTCGAGCGGCCTTTCTCCCAAGTTCGTAAAGAAGGTCATCGAAGTTTTGAGGTTGCTCCACGAACATGAAAAGCTCTCGATGCTTATTGCCGAACAGAACGTCTCCTTCCTCGATTTCGCTGAGAAAATATACATCCTTGACAAAGGGCAGGTGACATTCGGCGGCGATGTCGAGCAACTCAAGGGAAACGACACTATCCGTGAAACCTATTTCGGAATCTCACATTGAACTCGCTAAAAAAAAGAAAGCCAGGCAGCGGGGGGGCCTGGCTTTCCCGGGCGAATAACCACAAGTGCTAAGGACAATGTTACGCTCAGGAAGTGTACTCTGATTGAAACAATAGCAGAATATATCGGTTTTAAAATAAGAGTTTATATGTATTTTGTATCTACTGTGTACAAATTAGAATTGCGAAATTGACATGCCGGATCGACCTGGAAACACAGTCGGAAGATTTTTTGTCTATTTTATCGGGTCTATTCTGTTGATCGCTTCGATCGCCGGTTGCGCCGGCATGCAGGGCAGGCCCCCTGTTGGTCCGCCCCCTCCCGGGGCTCAAGCGAGGCTGACCAAAGCCGATAAATCCCTTGAGGCTGTAAAACGGCAAGAGGCGGCCTTCTTCGCAGAGCTCGATTCGGCCGATGCGAAAATCGATAAACTTCGCAGCAAACCCTACTGGAGCGGGTTCGAACGCATCCTGATCAAATATCCTTCTTTGACGGACCCCGGTAAGCAGGCGCAGATAACGCCGGAGGTGAGAGCGCGGTTGTCGCGATGGAGCCGGGAGGCGAAGGTCCCCTGGCAGGCGATGATGCGCGATTACTATCAACTCGTAGACCGTTGCGCCATACTCGATATGAAAAGAGTGGCCGTTCGGCAGATGCTCATTTCGGTCCAGGCCGCTTACATGGCTGTGGTAATGATGGAGGCGGGGGCAGGCCATATGAAGAAGGCAAACAAAATCTTTGCGCTGGTCAACTCGTTGGACAAGCCGGGCGCCAAACTTGACTCCATCCGATTGAACCGGCTCGGGCTCTATGGTGGCGCTGCCGATGACGCAGCCCCCCTCGGCGGGACGAAGCAAAAATCGAGCAATCCGGCCGCTAATTGATTTGCCTTCAAGGTGAATCAAATGCCGGCGATTTGGCGCCGCTCACTCATCCTGCCGCCGATTGCCGGCCCCAACCTTATTCGGATGGGCTGGGTTCCGCTGCGTGGAACCCAGCCCATCAATTTTTGAACCCGACCCGCATGAGTGGTTCAATTCTCCTCAATATATTTCAGGCCCTTTTTGAGGCGCTCGATTACGGTCTCTTTGCCCAGCACTTCCATTATTTCAAAGAGGCCGGGGCTTTTCGTCCCACCCGTAAGGGCCACCCTGACCGGTTGCGCAATTTTTCCGAGCTTCACTTTCAAATCTTCCGCCGTATTCCTGAAGACCGGTTCCAGGCTCGCTTCGTCGAATGCCTCCAGTTCGGATAACTCCGAGATCAGCCGTGAAAAAACTTCTCGCATCTCCGCAGTCAGGAACTTGACTGCAGCTTCGGGTTCGAATTGGATTTCATCGACCATATAGAACCGCATCGCATCGGCCATTTCTACGAGCGTGTGCGCGCGGGGCTGAAGAGTGCGAATCGCTCCGGCCATAAAAGTATCGGACTTGTCGAGGTAATCGCGCTGGGCTGCAAAAGGTCTAAGCAGATTGACGAGTTCTTCCGGCCGCTTTTCCTTTATGTAGTGCGCGTTCAGCCACAACAGTTTTTCCATGGTGAAAATGCTTGGCGATTTGCCAACGTTTTCGAGTGTGAACTTTTCTATCAACTCGTCGCGGCTGAATATCTCCTCGTCGCCATGGGACCAGCCCAGCCGGACGAGGCAGTTGAGCAGCGCCTCCGGGAGAAATCCCATCTTTTTGTATTCCATGACCGAGGTCGCACCGTGACGCTTTGAAAGGGGCGAGCGGTCCTCGCCATGGATCATCGGCACATGACCGAACTCGGGAAGTTTCGCCCCGAGCGCCCTGTAGATCAGAATCTGCCGCGGGGTGTTGTTGACGTGATCGTCCCCGCGGATCACGTGCGTGATCCCCATTGTGATGTCGTCAATGACAACCGCAAAATTATAAGTGGGTATCCCGTCGCTCTTCAGTATCACCAGGTCGTCCAGCTCGGAGTTATCGAATTCGATTGGCCCCTTGATGATGTCTTTTAGAACAGTCGTGCCTGTCTCAGAGGTCCTGAACCTGAGCACTCTGTTCGGGCCTTCGCCAAGGCCCTTCGTTCGGCAGGCGCCGTCGTATTTTGGCTTGCGCCCTTCGGCCATCGCCGCGTTTCGGCGCATCTCCAGTTGTTCGGCGCTGCATTCGCACCAGTATGCATGGCCGGAATCGAACAGCTTCCGGGCGTATTCGCGATAGACCTCCAGACGGTGGGTCTGATAATAGGGACCTTCGTCCCAGCCCAATTCCAGCCACTCCATCGCGTCGAGAATGGCCTTGACCGATTCTTCCGTTGAACGCTCAACATCGGTGTCTTCGATCCGGAGAATGAATCTGCCGCCCCGGCTGCGCGCAAAAAGCCAGTTGAAAAGAGCTGTGCGCGCCCCTCCGATGTGAAGGGAGCCTGTGGGGCTGGGGGGAAATCGGGTGATAACCGGTTCCATGTTGGAAACTCTCCTGTGGAGGACGAACCGTGAGGCCGTCCTGTTATTCTGCGCTTCTGATGCCAAAGCACCGAATGCGCGCCAACGTTCCTTAGCATAATACCGGTTCAAACTCAATTATTCACTCCTCACCGCCCTTATTATGCTCTTGCCCATTTCGACGTCCTCTGGCACTATCCGGTCCGTAGCGGATCGAAAGGTCGGGGCCGTCCCCCTACTTGTTTGATCATTTCACTTTTTTCGTTTAAATTCGCTCGAAATTCCGCAGAAAGGCACACTATGGTTAGAAAGATACGATTTTTGGCGCTTGTTCTCCTGCCATTATGTCTGTTCGGATGTAGTATGTGGGCCCATAAAGGAGCCAACTCGCCGGGCGACCTGCCCGCGAAGGCCGTGGCGCCAAGTGCGCCTCTAAAAGTCAGGGTGGTCGGTGTGACCAACGATACCCGGAATCTCTATGATGTCGATGTTATTGGAATGCTGTGGAACGGGCTCGAAAAGTCGCTAAAGCAGAGGGGAATGCTCTGGACGCCGAAGTCCGCTGGCACGCCCTACCTCATGACAGGCCACATCACTTATTTTAAGAACCCGATCCTCTTGGAGCGGATCTACCCATATATGGGCGACACTGTGCTGAAGGTGAGGGTCGATATCAGCCGGGACGGCAAACATGTGGCGACAATCGAAGACAGCCGCTCGATCGGTTACGGCAAAGGCATGTGGACGCTGCATGCCTGGAAAGAAGTGTTCGCCCAAGTGTCGCAGGCCGTCGTCAAGCAGGCGGCGCAAAGACTTTATGGCGTTGACAGCGGGATTGCTAAAAAGTGATCCATCGGCTGACAGCCCGCGAAAATAATTGACAGAAATCAAGAGTAGTTTATACTCGCTATTTTGTTTCTTGACTTTTGACTTTCGACTTTCGACGTTTGACTATGCGCATTCGCATTGATGAAATACCGGAATCAGGCCGAACCCTCAGCTTCCACTGGGACCAGGAAATGCTGGGCCGGTTCGCTTCTGCGGACGACCCCTTCAGCCTCAAACTGCTCAGGCCGGTTAACGTCGTCCTTTTCCTGGACAAACGTCCCGACCATATTAGAATTACGGGAACCATTAAAGGAGCGCTTGAGGTTGCCTGTCACCGCTGCCTCAAGCCCTTTGCGCTTCCCATGGACGAACGGGTCGATATCTATCTGGTCACCGAGGAGAAAATTGCGCGGGATGATGAAATAGAACTCGAACCGGATGAATTGCTCTATGAGTTTTTTGACGGCGAAGTGATCGAAGTGGACAGGCTCGTAGCCGAACAGATTTTTCTGGCTCTGCCGGTCAAGGTCCTTTGCAGCGAGGATTGCAAAGGGATATGCCCCCGGTGCGGGGCAAACCTCAATGAGGAGGCCTGCCGGTGCAAAACCGACAGCTCCCCTTCTCCCTTTGCGAAGCTCAGGCTGGTGAAAAAGCCCCGGCCCGAAGAATAGTCTTTGTCTACGGTTTGCAACGCCCGCTTTTACGGGCAGATTCGTGATAGGAGTTTACAGAGATGGGTGTACCGAAAAGAAAAACGTCCAAAGCCAGACGCGACAAGCGCCGGGCAAATCACGCCATTGCCGCGCCGGCGCTGGCTCGTTGCCCCCAATGCAGTGAATTGCGCTTGGCGCATCGTGCCTGTCCGAACTGCGGGTACTATAAAGGCCGCCTGGTCCTGGAACTAGAGGAAGAATAAAGCAGCCGGCCGGGTCGTCATGTCCGGCTGAACTGGTGCTGATCGGAGACCCGGCCGCTATTCGCTGCGCTCTGCCGAACGGATCGGCCTTCCCGCCCCGGGCGCAAGTCGTACCTGCGCCCCCTTGTCGTCTCGATGGATGAATTCGGTCCGTCAGCCATCCGAAAGAAGCGTGAAGCATCGATCAACGTTGCAATGCGCATGCTGGCGGAAGGCGAAGTGGATTCGGTGGGCAGTGCGGGGAACAGCTCGGCGGTTGTCGCCGCCGTCAGGCACTTCGTTGGTCTCCTGCCTGGGCTTAAAAGACCGGCCCTTGCCGTTTGCTTCCCCACCCGGGGCGCAAGGCCGATCTTGCTCGAAGCCGGACCACATCCCGAATCGGGGGCCTTACACCTCGCCCGGTCTGCAGTTCTTGCTCATATTTACCTAAGGGTCAGCCGGGGGATCGAACGGCCCGCCCTCTGCCTGCTGAACATCGGGAGCGAACCGGCCAAGGGCGCCGGGACCGCTCGGCGCTCGGATCGGGAAGGAGCGGGCAAAACCGGGACGGATATTCACAGAGGGACGCCTGCGCCAAAGTTGCGGGGAGCTGAAAAAACGGTGCGTTTTTTCTTCCTTGCGATCATCGGCGCGGAACTCGATATTGGCTTATCTCCGCTTTTGTGTTAAGGAATCCGGATTCTAAACTCTTTAGGCCGGTTTTTTTTACGCGGGGGCCGAAGCTGACGGAAGTTTTTGTATCGGAGGGAACACGTTGGACTATTTCTTGACTGAAGAACAGAAAATGATCCAGGAGCTGACCGAGCAGATCGCCAGGGAAAAAATTCGCCCGATCAGGGCCGAACTGGATGAATCCGAGCAGTTTCCGTGGGAGATTATGCGGACCCTCGCCCAGGCCGACCTCTTCGGTCTGTGCATTCCCGAGCAATATGGCGGAATGGGAGGCGGAGTATTCGAGAACTGCCTTGCGGTGGAAAAACTCGGTGAGGCTTGTATAGGCATTGCAACGAGCTTTGCCGCCAGCGGGCTCGGAGCCTATCCGATCCTTCTTTTCGGCAGCGAGGAAATGAAGCAAAAATACCTGCCTCAGATTGCTTCGGGAAAAAAGTTGGCCGCTTTCGGGCTTACCGAACCGGGGGCGGGAAGTGATGTTTCCGGAATCCGCACCGTGGCTGTAAGAGACGGGGACAGTTATGTCCTTAACGGCTCCAAGCAATGGATCACCAATGGCGGCGAGTCGGAGATTTATTCGGTGCTGGCGATAACCGACAGGGCTAAAGGCCCGCGGGGCGCGAGCTTCTTTGTGGTTGAAAAGGGCGACCCGGGGTTTTCCTTTGGAAAAAAGGAAAAAAAGCTCGGTATCCGAGCTTCCGCCACACGCGAACTGATTTTCCAGGACTGCCGCATTCCCGCCGACAGGCTTATCGCCAGGGAGGGGATGGGATTTATCATCGCCATGAAGACCTTTGATAAATCCAGGCCCGGCATTGGCGCCCTGGGAGTCGGGCTGGCCCAGGGGGCCCTCGATATCGCCGTCGAATATGCCAGAAAAAGGGTCCAGTTCGAAAAACCCATCATCAGCTTTCAGGCAATTCAGCATAAGCTTGCAGATATGGCCATAAAAACCGAGGCCGCCCGGGCTTTCATCTACAGTATAGCGCGCTACATCGATTCCGATCCCCGCGAGGTTAGCAAAGTCGCCGCAATGGCCAAGGTGTTCGCCGGCGATGTGGCCATGGAGGTCACTACGAGCGCCGTGCAGGTGCTGGGCGGTTACGGCTACATGAAGGATTACCCCGTCGAAAAGATGATGCGCGACGCCAAGATATTGCAGATTTACGAGGGTACGAACGAAATCCAGAGAAACATTATCGGCCAGGAATTGAACAAAGAATACGGCAGGATGAAGGAGAGCTTCTTCTGATATGCACATAGTCGTATGTATTAAGCAAGTGCCTGATACCAAAAACGTCAGGATCGATCCGGACACTCACACCCTGGTTAGGCAGGGAGTCGAGAGCATAATCAATCCCTTCGATATGTTCGCAGTGGAAGGCGCACTGAAAATCAAAGACCAAAACGGAGCTAGAGTCACGGTAGTTACTATGGGGCCGCCCCAGGCCGCCGAGGCCCTGAGGGAAACCCTCGGGCTCGGGGCTGACGACGCCGTGCTCTTAAGCGACCGGGCTTTCGCAGGTTCGGACACCTGGGCCACCTCGACCACTCTTTCGGCGGCCATCCGCAAAATGGGCGACGTTGACGTCATTATTTGCGGAAAACAGGCCGTCGATGGCGATACCGCGCAGGTCGGACCGGAAATGGCCGCTTTGCTCGATGTGCCTTATGCGACATTTGTCAAAAAAATCGACACAGAGGACTCCGGTTTTCTCAAGGTCGTACGTCAGACCGATGAAGGGACCGAGGTCTGGAAGCTTCAGTTGCCGGCTTTGCTAACGGTGATAAAGGAACTGGGCGAGCCCAGGGTCCCATCGCTTAGGCACAAAATGCGCGCCAAGAAAGCCGAAATTCCCGTCTGGGGAATTGCCGAACTGGGTCTTGATCCGAGCTCGACCGGCCTTAGCGGCTCCTTTACTCAGGTCGTGCGTGTTTTCAGCCCGCAGAGGCGAAGTAATCGAATTCAGCTTGAAGGCTCTATCGAGAATCAGGCCGAAGAGCTTTTTCAATATTTGAAGAAGGCCAGGGTGCCAGGTCTATGAAAGCTATTGTAGACAGAAAAAAATGCACGGTTTGCGGGGTCTGCTCGGACGCCTGTCCGATGGGCGCTATTTCCCTGCGTGAAAACCAGGTTGAAATCTCCGATGATTGCTCGCTTTGCGGTATTTGCGTCGATACCTGCGAGTTCGGCGCCATATCTCTTCCCGAAGTCGGCCTGGGCCCTTCGGAGGACCTCGGGAGTTACAGTGGGGTATGGGTGTACGCCGAATGGCGCGAAGGCAAAGTCCACAGGGTGAGCCACGAACTGCTTAGCGCCGGGCGCATCCTGGCCGACAAAAGAGGCGTCGAGCTTGGGGCCGTGTTGCTCGGTTCCGGCCTCGATGAGGAGATGGCCCAAGAACTGATTTCCTATGGCGCTGAAGTGGTCTATGTGGTGGACCGCCCCGAGTTGGCTCATTTTACCGACGAGCGCTATTCGAAATGCATCGTGGAATTGGTAAGGCGCAAACGCCCCGAAATTTTTCTCGCGGGTGCAACCAGCATCGGCCGTTCTTTTATCCCGCGCGTCGCTGCCGGCCTGCAAACCGGACTGACCGCCGACTGCACTGAATTGGACGTCGGCGACGACGGGCATCTGCTCCAGACCAGGCCCGCCTTTGGCGGAAATGTTATGGCGACTATCATCTGTCCCAACCGGCGGCCGCAGATGGCCACGGTGCGCCCGAAGGTCATGAAGCCCGTAAGGCTTGAGGGGCGGCAGGGCAGAATCGAAAGGGTTGAGCTTCCTTCCGAGTGCTTCAAAGCGCGGGTGGAAGTGCTCGAAGTCATCGCCGAACAGGACCAGACCGCCAAACTCACTGAAGCCGACGTTATCATCTCGGGCGGACGAGGTCTGAGAAGCGGGGAGAATTTCAACCTGATCGAAGATCTCGCCGAGCTTATGAACGGTGCGGTCGGGGCTTCCCGCGGGGCGGTCGAGGAAGGCTGGATGGCCCCTTCTCACCAGGTCGGGCAGACGGGCAGGACTGTAGCGCCAGCCCTCTACGTTGCCGTGGGGATATCAGGCGCGGTTCAGCATCTCGTCGGAATGCAGGGCTCACAGGTTATTGTGGCCGTAAACAAAGACCCGCATGCTCCTATTTTCGACGTGGCCACTTACGGGGTGGTAGCCGATCTTTTCGAATTCATCCCCGAGTTCCTGAAGCGTATAAAGCGCGAGCGGGATGCATGAGAGAATAGAAGCGGTAACGCCCGTAGGGTGGGCTAAGCGTAGCGCAGCCCACCGGGCGCATTTCGTAATATCGAGTTCGGTGCCCGGGCGCCAATTGTTGGACCGGATGCCCGTTTTATGAAGGAGACAAATTGAGCGAGCAGCGAGTTGTCGTGGTAACAGGGGCAAGCCGCGGGATTGGCCGCGCCATTGCCGTGGAAATGGCCGCTCCGAATACCCATGTCGTCATCAATTACAACTCGAATCCTGAGTCTGCCGAACAGACCGCGTCCCTGGTCCAAAGCAGGGGCGCTACATCGAGTGCCATGCAGTTCAATGTGGCCGATCCCGATGCGGTCAAGGCGGCCTTCGATCGAATCATCGACGCCCACGGCCACATCGACGTTCTCGTCAATAACGCCGGAATAGCCAGAGATAATCTTCTCGCCATCATGAAGCCGGCGGAATGGGACGACGTTATGGCCACCAACCTCAAAGGCGCTTTTCTTTGCTCGCAGGCGGTCATAAGGCCGATGATGCGCCGGCGCTTCGGACGTATCGTGAACGTCACATCGGTAGTGGCCGCGACGGGTAACCCGGGGCAGTGCAACTATTCGGCGGCAAAGGCCGGCATTATCGGCCTTACGAAGTCCCTTGCCCGTGAAATTGTGTCCAGGAAAATCACCGTCAACGCCGTAGCCCCGGGATATATTGAAACGGATATGACGGCGGCGCTTCCGCCCAAAGCACGGGAGGCGTTGCTGGCGCAGATTCCGGCGGGTAGACCGGGCGCCCCGGAAGAGGTTGCGGCTGCCGTTGCTTTTCTTGCATCAGATGCGGCCGGATACATAACCGGTCAGGTAATACACGTGAACGGCGGAATGTTCATGGGCTAAGTGATTTTATGCTTCCACAGACTCCCGGTGTCAATCCGGCGCGCAGGGGCAACAGGGTGGAATGAAAGCGAAACGCAAATAGTCTCTCCGGGGGAACGGCAGGATGAAGTCAGACAATAACAGGCGACGTGTGGTTATTACCGGTATCGGGTTGGTTAGTCCGCTTGGCGTCGGAATCGAAGAGAACTGGTCTAATGTGATTACCGGGAAGTCGGGCATAGGACCGATTACCCGCTTCGATTCTTCCGCATTCGCAACAAAAATCGCCGGAGAGGTCAAAAATTTTCATCCCGAGGAGTTCATCAGCAAAAAAGAACTGCGAAAAATGGACCCGTTCCTTCAGTTGGCCCTGGGCGCAGCCCACTACGCCATGGAAGACGCCGGACTGAAGATAGCCCCTGAGGTCGCTCCCCGGGTCGGAGCGGTGATCGGTTGCGGTCTTGGCGGCTTGCGCACCATCGAGGAATCGCATAAGCAGGTAATGGAATCCGGTCCCAAAAAGATTAGTCCCTTCTTCATTCCGATGATCATCAGCAATATGGCCCCGGGCCTTATCTCGATCTACCATGGCGCAAAGGGCCCAAACCTTTCCCTGCAAACTGCGTGCGCCGCTGGGACCCACGCCGTCGGTCATGCCTATCATCTCATTCGAAACGGCCTTGCGGAAGCGATGATAACGGGTGGCGTCGAATCGGTCATTACGACCCTCGCAATAGCCGGCTTTAATGCTATGCGCGCGCTTTCCACGCGAAATGACGACCCCGAGCACGCTTCGAGGCCTTTCGACAAGGAAAGGGACGGCTTTATCCTGAGCGAAGGCGCCGGTTTGCTGGTCATCGAAGAACTAAATTTCGCCCGTGCGCGGGGCGCTAAAATCTATGCCGAACTGATCGGCTTCGGGGCCTCGGGAGACGCCTACCACATGGCCGCTCCTGCCCCCGAAGGCGAAGGGGCCGCGCGCTGCATGCAAATGGCCCTGGACGATGGCGACATAAAACCGCAGGACGTGCAGTATATTAACGCGCACGGCACCTCGACGGACCTCAACGACAAATACGAGACTCAGGCTATAAAGACCGTTTTCGGGGACCACGCCTACAAACTCGCCGTCAGTTCCACGAAGTCGATGACCGGCCATCTCCTTGGCGCGGCGGGCGGAGTCGAGGCCGCCTATACCACCCTCGCCCTGCACAATCAGATCATGCCCCCGACCATGAATTATGAATTCCCCGACCCGGACTGCGATCTCGACTACGTTCCCAACGCCGCCCGCAAGGCTAAAATAGACATCGCACTGTCCAACTCGTTTGGCTTCGGGGGAACCAACGGGACGCTTGTCTTCAAAAGATGGTCCGGAGAATAGGAAAAGTCGGAAAGTCTAAAAGTTCAAACTCGAAAGGCGCCGAAGCACCCGAGAGATGTTCTGCGCATCGGGAGCACAGCGGAAGCGTGCCCCTCGGGAAGGGCCACTTTCAGATCAACCTTCAGTCTTTTACTTTCGACTTTAGACTTTAGACCTTCGACTTTTTCCATGAATTACATCGAACTAAGCGCCTTAGCTACCTCGGACATGCCGGTTTTTAGCTCGCTCCGAAAATCCTCGACCATTTTGCGCGTGATATTGAATTTTTTGAAAACAGGGTCTGATTCCGGATCGAACGGCTTGCCGCCCTGCCTGTCGTTTTGCTCGGAAAAAGAGATCGCCAGCGCGTCGGCGACATGGATCAGGGAGGTAATTTCCTCGTATTTTCCGGCTTTTTCCGGATTGTGGTGGTGTTCGATCGCCGATACTAGGTCAGGGGGGAATTTCCAGTTGCGGGAGATAATGCCGCCCAGTTCCTGGTGATCGATTCCAAGCGCCCGCCGTTGTGCCCTGACCGTGTCGCTCTCGCCCCTCATCTCACGCAGGCTGGAATGAAGGTAAATCTTGGCGTAGAGATTTAGTATGGTATTGCCTATATCGTGCAATAAGGCAGCGGTATAGAGCGTAAGGAGCTGGTCGTGGCTGGTTCGGCGCGCTATTATTTCCGTCAGGAGCGCCGTGTTGACGGAATGTTCCCAGAGTTCCCGCTCGTCCTTTGAATTGCCGGGTCCGTAGTAGATTGTGGCGCAGGCGGCGATCGCCACCTGGATGAGTCGCTTGTCGCCGAGAAGTAGGATTGCGTCCCTCACGGTCCGGACTCCATATTGCCGGCCGTAATAGACGGAATTGGCCATCCGGAGGATTTTTGCCGCAATCACCTGGTCGTATGCGATTAGGGCCTCTATCTCCTTTACAGGGGCCATTGATTTCACGAGAGAAACGATTTTCCATGCAACGTCCGGAAAGGCAGGAAGCTTCTCGGCTGCGGAAATGATGTCTTTGACCAGCAATTCGTAATGAAGAGCGTTAATTTCGTGTCCGCTCAACTCTCTTACCATGGCTGAATCCTTGCTCTTTGTTGCAAAAGTTCCGTTGCGGCAAGCCCGGCCGGCAGGAAGGGGCCGCCGGCAGGCGCAATCCCAGGAGGCCGTGGGCCGGCTTGCAGATACTTAACTCCATATCTGGGATCGGCGCGTAATGAATAAAACTTTAATTTTTTTTCAATAAAATTTTAGCTTTTATGCTTTCCTCCTATTCCTCACGCTTACACCCCGAAACAACGAAAGGTTCCGTTCCTTTCGCGTCTTCGCGGCTTCGCGTGAGGCAACTTTTCGAGACAACTCCTCACCTCCCCTGCGTGACACCCTGAAACCATGAAAAGTTACGAAGGACCGTCTTTGAAACTCTACCCCAGTCCCGCCTCCGACATCAGCTTCCCAAGCACCTTCTCCGCCGCGAAGAATTCCTGCGCAATTTCCCTCGCCGCCTTGCAACTGCCTTCGTAGTCGCTTTCTATAACATCAACGGCGGCAAGAATTTCGTCCATTGTCGAAAATCCGAAAAGCCCCTTGCCGGTCGGCAGGAACTTGCTGAACCCGGTTTCCTGGGTTATTACGGGCCGGCCTGCAGCCAGAAAGCAGGCGCTTCGGTCGCTGAACCAGCCGGTCCTCGGACGAACAACCTGGTCCTTTGTAACCGTAAATTCGCCCCTGGACTTCTGTATGTATTCCCGGTACCTGTCGATATCGCTGGAAATGTGCATCGAATCGGCAAGGCGCCATCCATTCTCCGAAAGAAGCCTGCGCGTCTGCTCGTCGACCTGCGTAGCAAGTTCAAAGCCTGCGGGCCTGCGCTTGGGCAGATCGATTATCTTCAGAAATTCCCGGTCTTTTGTCCAATAGTAGGTTTCGCCGCGAAAGGTCAGGTCCTTGCCCTTGTTCTTCCATGTCGTAATGGTCGAATAAAGCGAGTCGCCCGCCGGCGGGTAGGGGTTTTGCCAAAGGTCCATAAGCACCGGCTGCCTCGTCGGGCGCCAGGTTACAAATTCTACGGGCAGGTCGCAGTCCGGCTGCCCGAGGTTTTCGCCGAACGAAAAGTGTATGTCGTGCGCGGAAAGGGCGTTCAGGGTTTTGACGTCTCCTTCCAGTACCTTTACCTGGACATTGAAAGGATCGGACTCTACATAGACCCTTCTCGGGATTGCCATGTGCTCTTCACGAAGCTCCTGGGAGGCGGTGACGTTGAGAAGCGCGTCGGCTTCCTTGTAGAGCCGCCCGAGTTGACCTTCATTCATCCCGTAGCATTTGCCTCCTTCATAAGCTCCTCTGAAGGCCCATTTTCCCGAAAATCCATGCCTTTCCAAAACCGGGGCCACTAATTCGATGTTCGCAGACGCATCGGGGGTCAGCTCGAAGTCTTTCAAGTCGAAGACCCATCTGCTCGAATCCTCGACGTAATAAACGTCCCATCCCAGTCGCCTCAGTCCCGTAAGGTAATGCAAAAACTGGTAGGTCACCCCGGCCAGCGGATACCAGAACATTATCCCGAATACTATGAGTTTGCCCTTAGCGTTCTTTCCATTTTCCATCTCTATCCCTTCACTTGCAAAAACCGAAGCAAATCGTTGTGTAGTAAACCTGTTTGATGTTATCGCTCCCACTTGGTGCAATCTTTGTTCACTGCCTCCCCTGATTTGTCAAGAATAAAACTGTTTGAATAAATCTGCTTGCATATTCTTAATATGTGGCCGATAAAACAAACTTCCACAGAAACCCCATCCATTCGGAAAGGAAGACCCCTATGCAGATCACCTGCTTTGGCGCCTCGCGCTGCGTGACCGGCTCCAGTTTTCTGATCGACAACGGCCGAAAATACCTGGTTGACTGCGGACTTTTCCAGGGCGGCGCACAGATGGAAAGGTTGAACCACAGCCCCTGGGGCTTCAATCCGGCAGAGATCGAGGCGCTCTTTCTCACTCACACCCACATCGATCACAGCGGCAGGATCCCACGGCTGGTAAAAGACGGTTTTCGAGGTAAAATCTATGCCAGCGGGCCAACTGCCGAACTTGCCAAGATCCTGCTTCTCGATTCGGCGCACATACAGGAAATGGAAGCGGAATGGCAGGGGAGAAAGAATAAGCGCAAGGGAGAGTTTGTGGCCGAACCGCTCTACAGGATCGAGGACGCCGAGGCGTGTCTGCCTCTTTTCGTGCCTGTCAGGGAAGATGAAGCCCTTCGCGTCGAGCCGGACCTGAGCGTTACGTTTCACAACGCGGGCCATATTCTCGGCTCATCGCTCCTTGAAATTCTAAGCGGGCCGCCTGAGAGCCCCCGAAGGATCGTGTTCACGGGCGACCTCGGATACAAAGGGCATATGATCCTCAAGCCGCCGGCAATCCTGACTGAGGCTGATATCCTTTTCATCGAGTCCACCTATGGAAACCGCAATCACAAATCGCTCGGGGAAAGCGAAGAGGAGCTGCTGAAGGCGATCCGGTACAGCTATCAACACGGCGAAAAAGTCCTGATTCCGGCTTTTGCCGTCGAGCGCACGCAGGAACTGCTCTTTATGATCGGCAAATTCTTCAGGCAAAAGCTTATACCCTCGATGCCGGTTTTTCTTGACAGCCCCCTGGCTATAGCGGCCACAACGATATTTCGCCACATGCAGCAATACTACGACGCTGAAACCAGGGCCGTATTCGACTCGGGAAACGATCCCTTCGATTTCGATCAGCTCGTGTCCACCCGGTCCGCCGAGGAATCCATGGAAATAAACAATCATCCGGGTCCGGCCATCGTGATTGCGGGAAACGGCATGTGCTCGGCGGGCAGAATCCGCCATCATCTCAAGCACAACCTCTGGCGGCCGGGATGTTCGCTTGTAATAGCCGGCTTCCAGGCAGCCGGCACCCTTGGCAGAAGTCTTGTCGAGGGGGCTCGTATGGTGAAAATACTGGGTGAAAGAGTCATCGTGCGGGCAAAAATTTTCACCATCGGCGGCCTGTCCGCTCACGCGGACCAAAATGGACTTTTCGAGTGGCTGGGCCATTTCAAAAACCCCGGCATGCGCGTTTACGTAATACACGGCGAATCCAATATAAGCGATGAATTCGCGGGCATGGTGAGACGGAAATTTGGCTTTGAAGTCCATGTGCCCTCCATCGGGAACCGTATATCCGATTACGGGGTGATCGAGCACGGCGCAAAGCCAGGCGAGATTGAAACGCAGGCGCCCGTATTAGGCGATTACATCGCCGAACTTGCCCAAAAAGCCGATGCCCTGAGAAACATTTTGGCAGGCGCGGGCGCTGAGTTGCCCGCTCATGTCCTGCAGAGAATCGAGGATGAAATGGCCTCCGCCAGGGCACATCTCGAGGAGGCGCTGCAAAGCGCCAGGGAAAAGCGGTAAACCGGAAGGGGATTCGGACGCTAATGGATTAATGTGGCGTAGGGGTCAACTGCCCCCTTTGCGCTTTGTTTCGGCGTTTGGTCCTGCGAATGACCCCGCAGCTTACTGCAGGGTCATTCACTGTTAAGCCCGCCCGAGGGTCAAGAAGCCTCGCTTTGAGCCACGGATTCCTCGTGTGCGCCCCGATGCAGCACGGGGCGGACCTTGGCTATAAAGTCGATGGCCATAATGATTGCGCCGATCGCAAAGACGATGTCACCCGGCATCCGAAGCCACTGCCACAGTTGCGTGGTGTTATAAAAATTCAGGCTGCGGGCCCAGGCCAGGCCGTGGACATAGACAGCAGCCAATTGCGGCCATCCCACCGGGAAAAAATTGAGAACGATCCACAGTACCATTCCACCGTTGTACAGCCAAAACGCCCATATACCCGGCTTGTCGCTCCATGCCGCGCGGTCTCCGGCCATATATCTCAGGCAAAGATAGACCAATCCGATCGCAAGCATGCCGAATGCCCCGAACATGGCCGTATGCGCATGATTCAGAGTCAGGAAAGTGGCGTGCTCGTAGTAGTTCACCAGTGGTGCATTGATCGTGGCGCCGCCGAAAACCCCCGCGCCTACAAAGTTCCAGAATGCCGATCCCAGTATATAGAGGTAAGCCAGGCTGTATGGAAAATCTCGTTTCTCCCGGATGCGGCGGCGTTGCTCGATGGCTTCGAGCACAAGAAGGAACAGGGGCAGCACTTCAAGGAAGGAAAACACGCTGCCGATGCCAATCCAGATGTCGGGCTCACCCGCCCAGTACATGTGATGTCCGGTTCCGAGGATTCCGCTGAGAAGTATCAGGATCCACTCAAAAAGGACGGCGCGTTCAGCCAACTGCCGGGATACCAGCCCCAACACCATCAGGAAATACCCCGTGATCGCTGCCGCAAAAAGCTCGAAGGCCCACTCCACCCAGAGATGTACCACCCACCATCGCCAGAAGTCCGTAATGGTGAACGAACCCCCTACCACGGTCAGCGGGATCATCCCGAACGCGTAGATAACGGCTATGCCCAGCGTGCTATACCATAACAGATGCTCTGCCCGGAAAAGGCTGTAAAATGACCCTCCTTTCAGACCGTTTTTAAGCGTTGGCCACATGGCGCGCAGCACAATCAAACTCCACGCGAACAGGCCTACAAAAAACAGGATCTGCCACAACCGCCCCAACTCCAGGTAGGATAAGCCTCGATTTCCGATCCAAAACCATCCGCGCCGGATCACTCCCATTATGCCAAGGTAATCGCCGGCCAGCGCGCCCACAACGATCGCCAGCGTGACCCAGAAAAGCAAGTTCACCAGCAGACGCTGGCCGGCAGGTTCGCGCCCTCCGATGCTCGGCGCAAGAAACAGGGCCGAAGCGATCCAGGCGATACCGATCCAAACTATCGGCGTCTGCAAATGGACCGATCGCAGAAAGGCAAACGGCAGCCAACTGTCCAGACTCAGTCCGTAGAAATTCGTACGCTCGACGTAATAGTGCGCCATCAAACCACCGGCCCCGATCTGCACCAGAAGCACCAGGGCGGCCACCACGAAAAATTTCCAGAGCGCCTTCTGACTGGGCGTAAGCAGGGGGAAGCCGACAAACAGGGGTTCGTTGGTCTCATTGGGGCCGGGGGGTTCTATGAACAGGCGAAAGACCACTAAAACAAAGCCGATACCGAAAAAAACGATGGTAAGCGAGACCCACGTCCAGATGAAGGTGTCTTTGGTCGGCTGATTGCCAACGAGCGGCTCATACGGCCAGTTGATCGTCCAGGAATAGTTTTTCCCCGGACGCCGCGCCACCGTGGTGAGTGCTGAATAAATCAGGAAGTCCGCGGTCTGTATTCGTTCCTGAGGCCCAAGGCTGTAGGCGCGCGTCCAGCCTTTCGCGAACTCGTTGGACTGCAGACGATTTACGATGCTTTGGCGGGTATTCTCAATCGCACTGGCCACCGAATCCGGCAGGACAACCGTCGAGGCCGTGAGGTCGATTTCCTGAAGCTCCTTCTGCATGGCGATTTTTACGCTTCTCATTTGACCCGCGGACAGGGAATCCAGTGCCTTGTCGTAGTGCGAAAGAGCGAGCGCCTGCTCGGTTTTACGCCCCAGCATGACCAGATACTGCGCGGTATAGTCTTCCCCGAAATAGGAGCCCATGCCGTAAAGACTGCCGTAGTCCATCAGGTCCGCTTGCTGGAAGCCGGCCTTGCCGGCCTCGAGATCGTTGCGGCTCATGACCGTCTTTCCCTGACTCGTAACGAAGCGGCTCGGCAACGGAGGGGCCTGCTGGTAGGTCACGTATGTGCCCCAAATCATGGCGGACCAGCAACCGACCACTACCGCGAGTAAAATGATAATCAACACCCGCGAGACAGAGTCCTGCGGAGAATGCCGCAACTGGGCGGCGCCCACTTCACCCGGCGCACTATTGTGCATGATTCCTTCTCCTTTTTCCTCTTCCAGGCTACGTCATCAGTAATTTCCTGAGCATAAACGGCAAAATTCCGCCGTTTTCGAAGTATGCTACTTCCACTGCCGTATCGAGCCTTGCTGCCGCCTCAAAGTCGATCTGGCGGCCATCAGGCTTTATCGCACTTATCTTAAGGACTTTGCCGGGTTCAATACCCTCAATCCCGCTGATTGAATATGTCTCGGAGCCGTCCAATCCGAGACTCTCACAATTCTCTCCCTCTTTGAAAACCAGGGGCAGGATTCCCATGCCAACCAGGTTGCTTCGGTGGATGCGCTCGAAAGATTCGGCAATAACGGCCTTAACACCCAGCAAAGCCGGCCCCTTTGCCGCCCAGTCCCTCGAAGAACCACAGCCGTATTCACTGCCTCCCACGACTATCAGTGGGACGCCTTGCGATTGGTAGGACATGGCCGCGTCATAGACGTACGTGACTGTGTTCTCGGGCATTTTTCTTGTGTAACTGCCTTCCTTTGGTTCTACCAGCTTGTTCTTTATCCGGATGTTTCCAAAGGTGCCTCTGATCATCACTTCGTGGTTTCCCCTCCGGGCGCCGTAAGAGTTGAAATCTGAGGGCCTTACACCCAGCCCGGTGAGATACTGTCCGGCAGGGTAACTTTCCCGAATGGCCCCGGCAGGGGAAATGTGATCGGTTGTGACGTTGTCCCCAAGATGTAAAAGGACCCTGGCTTGCTCGATATCCTTCCTCTTCTCAGGGTGCAACCGGAATCCTTCAAAGTAGGGCGGCGACTTTACGTAAGAAGACCTTTCATCCCACTGGAAGGTGATTCTTTCTGCGATTTCAAGTTCTTGCCATCTGGCATCGCCATCAGATACGGTTTCATACTCCAACTGGAAGAATGCAGGTTTCACATGTTGCTTCACATACGCACTGATTTCATCGTCTTTCGGCCAGATGTCCTGTAGATAGACAGCTTCTCCATTGGGATCGATGCATATGGGTTCCGAAGCAAAATCAATGTTGATGCGTCCAGCCAGGGCGAAGGCCACCACCAACATGGGAGAACACAGGAAGTTGGACCGGATTCGCTGATGGATTCTGGCCTCAAAGTTGCGATTGCCTGAAAGGACCGCCGCCACATTCAAATTGTTCTCCTCGATCGCACGTTCCACATTCGGATCTATTGGGCCGCTGTTACCGATGCAGGTCATGCAGCCAAACCCTGCTGTATGGAACCCCAGACATTCGAGGTATGGCGTCAAACCGGCGCTGTCCAGATATCGGATAACTACCTTGGACCCGGGGGCCAGAACGGTTTTCACGAAGCTGGGAGGTCGCACACCCCTTTTGACCGCATTGCGCGCCAGAAGCCCTGCTCCGATGAGGGCATGCGGGTTGGATGTATTGGTGCAGGAAGTGATGGCAGCCATAACGACGCTGCCTTCTCCGATTTTTTCGGGCCTGCCGTTCACATCGATATTAAGCGGCTGCATTGGAACAGGAGCCAGGGAAGAAAAACTTTTCTTGAGGTCCTTTAGAGCAATCAGGTCATGCGGCTTCGATGGTCCGGCAATGCCCGGCTGCACCTTGCCCAGATCGATTTCGACAACGTCGGTATATTCAGGATCACTATGGCCTGAGTAGAAAAGACCCAGGGATTTCGTATACGCTTCGACGGCGGAGGCCAGGGCCGGCCGATTCGTCAACGCCAGGTATTCGACTGTCTTCTCGTCTACCGGAAAGAACCCCACGGTCGCCCCGTATTCAGGGGCCATGTTCGATATCGTGGCGCGGTCGGGGACGGAAAGCTGCTTAACTCCCGGACCGAAGTATTCTACAAACTTCTCTACCACTCCGTACTGTCTAAGTGCTTGAGTGACATGCAGCACCAGGTCTGTGGCCGTCACGCCGGCTTTCAGCCCGCCGCTCAGCCGCACTCCGATTACCTCCGGAACCGTCATATAATAAGGCTGTCCCAGCATTACAGCCTCGGCTTCGATGCCCCCCACACCCCAGCCCAATACTCCAATACCATTGATCATGGTAGTATGGGAGTCGGCGCCAACAAGCGTGTCGGGAAATGCTGCGACACTCCCGTCCGTCTCCTCGGTAACGATGATCCTGCTGATAAACTCCAGGTTTATCTGATGACAGATTCCCGAACCCGGCGGTACGATTCTAAGATTTCTAAAGTTCTTTTGAGCCCACCTCAGTAGCATGTAGCGTTCACTGTTTCGCTCATATTCCCTGGTGGTGTTCAGCTCCCGAGATTGAGAAGTTCCGTGGAAATCGGCCTGCACCGAGTGGTCGACAATGAGGTCCACCGGCACAAGAGGATCGATCTTTCGCGGGTCTCCCCCCATCCGTTCCATGGCGTCACGCATGGCGGCAAGGTCGACAATGGCGGGTATTCCGGTATAATCTTGCAGGAGAACGCGAGCAGGATAAAAGGGGACTCCAACAGACTTCCCGTAGCGCTTTTCCCAGCGGACAACGTGAAGCAGGTCTTCCTCTTTTACTATGTCGCCGTCCAGTTTGCGCAGGAGATTCTCGGCAAGAATCTTGATACAGAAGGGAAGCTTCCCGATACGGGCAATACTTTTTTGTTCCAAGCCGTTAATGTCGTATATGGTAAAGAAATCGCCGCCGATTTCCAAGGTTTTGACAAACTGCTCTTTGTTCATTTATCTCTCCTTCGCTTCGCATACAAAACCGCTAACCGACAAACATGTTAACCACCGTAAAAACGCTCAGGCAACTCAGGGTGACATAGATCGAGATCAACATGGCCTTTTCCCATCTCTTGAGGCGCATGGCAGCGGGGAGAAGCCGCGCGGCCAGGAGGAAGAGCAACCCCAGTATAAGTGGGAGCATCAATGCATTAGTGATCTCAACGAGAACCGTCAACTCCACCAGATGGGAACCCTTAAGAACAAAGAGTCCCGCTGAGATAATGCCGCAGGCGTAGGCGGCATAAAATCCGGGTGCGTCCTTCACGCTCATATTGAAGCCCTTTCCGGCCCCCAACATTTCGCTCACCCCCCATGCCGCAGCCAAAGACACCACTATTGAGGCAATCAGCGCCGCGCTGGTAATTCCTACGGCAAACAGGATCATCCCCCCAAGTCGTCCCATCAAGGGGGTGATGGCGTAAGCAATCTGCTGGACGCTATCCAGGGGAGCATTCGGATTTACCTTGCCCACAGTTGCTGCGGTCAGGACAAGAGCCCCGGCCATTACAACTTGGGCGAAAACGGATCCTACCGCCGTATCCCAACGGCAGCAATTATAGTTCTCCTCGCACGAACAGCAGAGCCCCTTATCGACAATGGCGCTCTGTTGGTAAAAAATCATCCACGGCATGATGACCGCACCGACATTGGCAGCGATCAGGTTCAGGTACTCATGATTCATAATGGGTACGCTGAAAAACTCCTCTCCGATCGTGCCGAAATTAGGGTGAGCCATAAAAGCGGCTATCACCAGAGAGATCTCGAATAAACCAACGGCAATCCCGATATGTTCCACCCTGCTATAGCTTCCAGTCAGTACTATACCAAGCAGGAAAACGACGCCAAGACCGACGCTGTATGGTGCTTTGATGTGAAAAAGAGAACCTGCCGCGGCAATTCCGACAAACTCGGTGATGAGAGCCCCTATGGCGGAAACAAAAAGGACGATTCCCGTGAGCCGGGCCCAGTTGCTCCCGAAACTCTCGCGGATTAGACTGCCTTGGCCCTTGCCGGTGGACAACCCCAGACGTACAGTCAGTTCCTGGACCAGATAAAGAACCGGGATCAGAAGGATCTGCACCCAAAGCAACCGATATCCCCATCGGGCCCCCGATTGCGCAGCAGTAATGATTGAACCTGCGTCGGTGTCGGCGAGCATGGCCATGCACCCGGGGCCGGCAATGAGAAAAAAATGAAGCAGCCGCTTCCGCCGGGTACAGTCGGCAGCGGTACAAAAAACTCCCTCTTCTTCCTGCGCACCACCACCCATTTCCGACAAGGTTCCTAGATCATGAATGGAGACTGAGTAGCTTGTAAACCGATTCCCTGGAAATCTTGAGCTTTCCGTCGGGGGTGACTATATACCTGAGTATCCCCCTTTGAGCAAGCTCACGAACATCCCTGCGGTGGCAATCCAAGAGTTTAGCCGCCTCAGTATCAGGCAAGTACCATTCAGGCCCCACTCCATCCTCCGGCTAACGATGTAAAACGATTAGAAAAAAAACGTATGCCACCGCAATCAAACATCTTTTCATGTATCGCCTACCGTATCGGGCCATAAAAAGCATTGATCTAAGTCAAATCCATTCACGGTTGAATAAAGATTTTTGCAATCTGAAAGGTAAAGCGTATTATTAACCCCTGAATTACCCCTTGACATTACCGGCAAGCCCCAATATAGGCAAGCCCAATTACCAATCAGGCTAGTTCGGCAAGCCGCTGCGGAGATTACTCGTTCCTATCCTGGTCGGGCCGGGCCGACAAAGAGATTTTCGCGCTGACGTTGAACTGAGGTATTGCCGATGACCACGATTGCCTTTGACAAAGAGATGTACGGTCTGGTTTCACAGGTAAAAATACTTCCACCCCTGGTCAATTCCCGGCGGATGCTGGGAATAATTCACCACCAAAGCGGCAGCGTAAAAGAACTTGAAAGCATTATCGGCTATGATTCCGCGCTTGCGGCCAACCTGGTGATGACCGGCAACGCAAGCTGTTATGGACATCGCGGGAAGGTGAGCACGCTTTCGAGAGCAATAACGGTCCTGGGCTTTGACCAGGTAAAATGGCTGTGCCTTTTCAGCCTCATAATGGATTGGCTTGCTAAACAGCGTGTAATCAGCGAAGCTTACCGGCAGATACTCTGGAAACGTTCGTTCGTGGCTTCGAAAATCGCTGTTGAAATAACCCGAAAACGTCCCTGGATGGACGTGGAGGAAGCCTTTCTGCTCGGTCTGATTTATGACATAGGCTGGCAGGTAATGGCAGTGCGCTTCTATGAGCAATTTGAGGCTATTTTTGAAACTGCTGCTGGAAAAAATGTGCCCCCCTGGTGGATCGAGGTGCGCTACGGGCTTTCGCATGCCGAAATTGGCTGGTATCTGGCCGCGCAACGGGCTTTGCCGGAATCATTCAAAATGGTGGCCGCCTTTCATCATTGCCCGGAAAGATGCAAATCGTTCAAGACCGAAGTCACGTTGATTTGCCTGGTGGATGTACTTGCCTATGCCCGCGAGCATCCCGAAGCGGTAAATGAACAAATAACGCTTTCCCGCTGCAGGAAACTTCTTATCTCCGAGGATGAATGGCGCGGATATCAGGAGAGCCTGGAGCAAATTTGGCTTCAAGCCGACCAGTTATGGATGCTGCTGCAATAGCAACCACCATGGTGCAGGCCTGGTCTTTTACCGGATTATGGCAAAGATATCAGTTAAAAAGGGTTTGTCTCTCCATTATTTTTTGAACCCATTGCTTTTCTGCTTGACAGCCAAGATTTTTCAACTGTATAGGTGACCGCTTTCCCGGACCATGCCTGGAGAGCGCTAGTTAAAACCAGTTGCGCTCGTCCTCTCGGGATGCTCTGAAACCGCGAAAAGCTCGTGCAGAAGCGAGCCGTCGGTTGGGCTAAGCGGGCGCAGGGACGGATGGTGTTGGCTTAAGCATATTAGCAATGATTTTGGGACAAACGGCGCCGGTACCGCCGTGGGAGTGCGGCGGGTGGGGCGGTGAGTGATTCCCCGCGCTTGTGCCTTTCGCCTTTTTTTTATTAAAAGCTGCCCGGCCTGGTCAAATTAAAAACTTAAAAGATTATAATGAAAAAAACTCATTGCCTGATTCGGTGCCGACTATTGGGGCTACAAACTCCTCAGTCGGGAAATATTATAATTTGCTGTTTTTTCCAT
Organism: Deltaproteobacteria bacterium; assembly: GCA_021793275.1. GTDB lineage: Bacteria > Desulfobacterota > Syntrophobacteria > Syntrophobacterales > Syntrophobacteraceae > SbD1. The sequence goes on from JAJYTC010000003.1 coordinate 60,747, forward strand.
TTTGAAGGCGCTTGACCGACCTGGCCGGCGAGCATTTAT
>JAJYTC010000123.1 GCA_021793275.1 Deltaproteobacteria bacterium
ACGCTACCTGGCCGTCGCAGTCCTGTTCGCCCTGGGATTGATGGCAAAACCCATGCTGGTCACCCTGCCCTTTTTATTGCTCCTGCTGGATTACTGGCCGTTTGGCCGTATTGCCGGGTTGGCTCCTCCGCCGGCGGGCGGCGACGTGGGCCCGCCGGCCCCTGCTCCAGAGCGAAAAGGCTACCGGCAGTTGATCGTGGAGAAAATCCCCTTGTTGGTCCTGGCCGCCGCTTCCTGCCTGATTACCGTATCGGCCCAGGCCGGTTGCGGCTCGGTGATGCCCCTGGCGGTTTTGCCCATGGATGCGCGGATCACTAATTCCCTGGTGGCCTATGTAGAATATTTGGTAAAAATGTTCTGGCCCTATCCTATGATCTTTTTTTATCCTCTGGCCCCGATACCCTGGTGGGAGGCCCTTTGGGCCGGACTGGCCCTGGCGACCCTGACGGTTTGGGTGCTCTGCGCCGCCCGGCGACATCCCTATCTGGCAGTAGGCTGGCTCTGGTTCCTGGGGATGCTGGTACCGGTAATCGGTTTGGTTCAGGTTGGCGGGCAGGCCATGGCGGACCGTTATGCCTATGTGCCGTATATAGGTCTATTCATTATCGTTGTGTGGGGGGCTTATGAGGCTACCGCCAAGTCGCAACACGCCAAGATTTTGCGGACCACCGCCGCGGCAGCCATCGTTCTGGCGTGTTTGCCGGCAACCCGGGGACAGGCGGGTTATTGGCGCAATACCGAAACCCTCTGCAATCATGCCATCAAGATCAACCCCGATAACTACATGGCTTTCAACCAGATTGGTATGGACCTTGCCGATAAGGGCAGCCTGAACCTGGCAGCCGCCATGTTCAAAAAAAGCCTGGCGCTGGCGCCGGGGTTTCCGCCGGCTTACAACAATCTGGCTATTATCTGTGTTAGAAGGGGAAAGATTGCCGAGGCCGTATCGCTTTTGAAGAAGGCCATTCAACTCAACCCGCACAATGCCAGGTTTTACCGCAATCTGGCCCTGGCCTACCGCCAGGAGAGGAAGCAAAAACCCCGGTAACGATTCTGCCGGGGCTCACCTGTAAACGGTCCTTTTAATCAATGCCCTGGCGACCTCGATTTTCCAGGCGTTTTTCGAAAGAGGTCTTGCGCCCTCAAGAGCGGCTTCGGCGGCCTGCGCGGCCACCGCGTCGCCGGGTTCGCACCCGATGAGCTCTTCTTCAGCTTTCCCTGCCCGGAAAGGCCCGGGCGCGACGCCCCCGATTACAATCCGCGCATCGGAATATATCCCGTCTTTTACCTCCGTAACCGCGGCCACACTCACGACGGCGAAATCGATAGGTTTTCTCAGGGTGAACTTTAAAAATCTTTGCAGCCGGGGCACGGAAGCCTTGGGCACATCAATTTCTTTTACAAACTCATCGGCCTCAAGAACGTTTCGAAGAGGGCTAAAAAAGTCTCCGACCCCAACCCGCCGCTCTCCCCGATGGCTCACCAGGGTCATATGTCCATCGAGGGCCGCAAGGGCCACGGCAAGGTCCGAAGGGCAAACCGCAAAGCATTTGCCGGCGCCGATCACGGCATGATAACGATTGTCCCCCTTTACGGCGAAACAGGGCCCCCTGCCTTTTCGGGCACAGAGCATTCCGCCCCCCAGGTGGGCCGGATAGCGGTAATACCAGCAGCGTACGTCCTGGCAGAGGTTTCCACCGATAGTGGCGACATTTCGGATCTGCGGGCCGGCAACGGCCAGGGCGGCTTCACAAATAACGCCGTAGCGCTCCTGGAGCAATCGGGAGCCAGCGAGGTCGCAAAGCCGGGCAAGAGCGCCTATCCGCAGTCTCTCACCGTCCTCTTCGATGTAATCCAGCCCCGGAATCGTCTTTATGTTGACAATCAGCTCCGGGTACTGCGGAAGCACCCTGTCTTTCAAAAGCCCCAAAAGGTCCGTGCCGCCGGCGTTTAACCGCGCTTTTCCCCGATGCTTTCCGAGAAGACCGAGGGCCTCGTCGATAGACCGCGCATCATAATGATCAAAGGTTTTCATCCGTTTATTTCCCGTTTGCTCCGTCTTTGATTTTCCCCGCGGACCCGAGCTTCCCGAGGGCGCTCAAAATTTTTGCGGGCGTGACCGGATAGCCGTCCAGCCAGACTCCGACGGCGTTGGAGGCCGCCATGAGCACGGCCGAGGGCCCGGGAGACGTGGCGATCTCCCCCACCCCGATGGCGTGAAACCGGTGAGTGGGCATGGGAGTTTCGAAAACGACGTTTTCAATCGCCGGCAGCTCGCTGCTGGTCCGCCATTTGTAATCGATCATGTTGGCATTGAGTATGCGACCGGACAGAGGATCGAGGACGGTTTCCTCAAAAATCGCCGAATCGATACCCGCAGTGCCCAGGCACCCGCATAACTGCCCCTCGAGTCCCTGCGGGTCTATAATCTGTCCGACGTCGGTTGCATTTACTACGCGCAGGAGGGTGAGCTTGCCCGTGTCCGTATCGACCTCGACTTCGACGAAACTCATGAGGCAATTTGACAGGGAATAATCCGGTTCAAAGCGGCCGTATCCCAGCACAGTGCGCTGAAAAAGAACGCGCTGCCAGCGGAGACGCTTTTCAGGAGCGGTTTTTGCCCAGATAAATCCGTCAGCCGTATCGAGTTCGGATGCATCGCAGCCAAGCATCGGCGCCGCCAGCTCGAAGAGCTTTTTTTTCGCATCTTCGGCGGCCCTCACGATCGCCCCCAGGATAATGTAGGTCCCCCTGGAGCCGAACGGTCCAAATTCGAAGGGATTAACCATCGTATCGGCCGGGGTCATGGAAACCCATTCGAGCGGCGTTTGGAACACTTCGGCAACGACCTTGAGGGCGTTGCTCCTTTGTCCGGTCCCGTGTTCCTGCAGACACGAATGGACTACGACCCTTCCATTGCCATCGAGGCGCACGTAAGCCTCGGAGACATCTTCTCCCACATCGGCGTTTCCATGGACGCCAACACCGACGCCGATTCTCCGGTTGCCCTCGACCGTTGTGGGTTTGAGCCACCCCTTCCATTTCTGTTCCCAACCGAAAACCTCGGCCCCTTTATCCATCATCTTAGTAAAATCGATTCCGCGATAGTCATACCACTGCGCATTACGCCACAAGTAACCCTCGCCGGGCCTGATGAAATTCTTTTTCATGAAATCCAGGGGGTCGATTTCAAGCTTTGCCATGCCTCGGCTCAAAATGGGGAAAAGCGCGCATTTGAGTTCCTGCCCGCCAAAGCCCCTGGCAATTCCCGAGGCCGTCCTGTTGGTGCAGACGATCCTGGGCTTGACGTTCCAGTTTTTGCAGCGCACCGCCAGCATGGCTTCGCCGCAACCGACCGCTACCTGGGCCTGAGTGGTCTGGGAATAGCTGCCGGTGCCGATCAGCCAGTCGCCGGCGATAGCGGTAACCGTCCCGTCCTTTTTCATTCCCACCTTGATGTCGAGGCGCGACGAGGGTCTGAGAGTAAAAGCCGCAAGATGTTCCTCCTTGGAATAAACCACCTTCACGGGACGCCCGGTATTCTTGCTGAGAAGCGCCGCGTAGCACATCGGCTGCCACGACATGAGTTTGGATCCGAAGCTTCCGCCGCAGGGACCGCCAAACACCCTCACATCGACGTTTCCACCCAGAATGGAGCCGAGGACAGCCTTCATGAGATACGGCGCCTGGTTGGAAACCCAAAAAGTCACAGCGTCCGGGCCTTCTGCGGCCCGGCCCCAGAGCGCAACGACCCTTGGCGATTCCATGGGCATGGGATTGGGGAGATTATCGTATCCGCATTTGCCTTCAAAGATCACATCAGCTTCAGAAAAGCCGCTCTCCACGTCGCCGGTCGCAATTTCCACCATGGACTTGGGCCCGAGGAAGGGATCGCCAAGGGGCAGCACGTTGCCGGGAAATTCGTCATAGAGCTGAGGGGCGCCGGGAGCGCTCGCCTCATAATCGCCGAATACCGCAGGCAGGACTTCGTAGTCGATTTCGACAAGCCCCGCGGCCTCCCGGGCGATTTCCTCGCTCTCAGCGGCTATAACGGCCACCGCGTCGCCCACATAGCGCACTTTTGGGTCAAGAAGCCTGAAGACGCGCGGATTGCCGTACCTCAAGTCCGGGATATTCTCCCACGTGAGGACGGCCTTGACGCCGCCAAGACTTTCGGCCCTGCTCGAATCGATGCTCCTGATTATCGCATGGGCATGGGGACTTCTCAGGACTTTGCCGTGCAGAAGCCGCTCGAACCTGAGGTCGTCTACGAAGTGAGACCGGCCTGTCACAATCTCCGCGCCGTCTCTTCTCGGCGTCGCTTTGCCAATATATCTGTAAGGCTTTCCCATGGATCACCTTTTCTTTCCGGACACGGCTTTTACCGCCTCCACTACCTGGTATTGACTGATACACCGGCAGAAATTACCCGAAAGAGCTTCTTTTATCTCTTCCTCGGAAGGCGAAGGGTTTTCGGCCAGGAGCGCCTTTGCGCTCATAATCATCCCGGGGGTGCAAAAACCGCACTGAAAAGCGGAGTGGTCGATAAAAGACTGCTGCAGAGGATCGAGCGCCCCGGTTTTCGGCTCCATCAGACCTTCGATGGTGGTGATTTCTTTTCCGCCGCACTCGATTGTGAGAAGCATGCAGGACAGGACCGCCTTTCCGTCCATTAGCACGGTACAGCCTCCGCAGGCCCCTTTATCACAACTCACCTTGGTTCCCGTTAGCCCGAGAGTCTCCCGCAGCGTAAAGGCCAGGGTATGGGCCGGATCGACCTCGCCCGGTCTGTTTCCGACCGTCAAAAGATAGGAGTGCGCGTTGACCATGAGGCTCATCTGCTTATCTCCGGCGGCCGACTCGACGTTGGAGGCAAATATTTCTCCAGTCATTTTTTTCCTTATTTAATAAGAAAATTAATTAATTTCGATCCTTGCAGGCATGCCAACCCCGGGCGCCCGTGGTTAAACTCCGGCAGTCCGGGTCTCGTTATCGGAAAGGCACGTCATGACACTTTGTCGCAACACCTCGATATGCTCTTTTATCAAGCGGACTGCGCCGGCGGCGTCGCGGTCCCTGATTTTTTTTACCAAAAGGCGATGGCTCCCGCTTTCCTTTTCCGTAAGGCCCATATCCATGTCGTCGAGTTTTGCGCGCAAGTACAGGTGATCGAAGTTAATTTTGAGGTGCCATTTCAAAATCCTGTTTTTGGCGGTTTGGGCTATTTGGAGATGGAATGCCGCATCCAGACTCAACTTCCTGCGGTCGAAATAATGCGGTTTGTATTCGTCGTATCTGGCGGCGCTCAGGTCGAGCCTTTCGATGTCTTCTTCGGTTGCCTTCAAAACAGCCTGTTGGACGGAATATAGCTCGAGGGCTTCCCGCAGCCCGAAGGATTCCCAGGCCTCCTGCAGGTCCATGGGCCGTACGTAAAACCCTCTATGGGACTCGGACACCACAAGGCCCTGCTGTTCGAGCCGATTGAGAGCGTTGATCAGAGGGGTCCTGGACATATGGAGCAATCTGGCCAGATCGTCGTAAATGAGTTTCTGGCCGGGCACCAGCTTCTGATCGAAAATGAGCTGCTTTATTCTCCGATACGCCTCTTCACTGCGGGTCTTGGGGTCTTTCCCGGCTCGCGCCTGCTCCAGAGATGCAATATGGTCGGCAAGGATCATTTTTTCTTCTACGTTTTTCTTCCAAGAGTCAAGTCGGGTTACACAACCGGAGGAGCCTACGATCCGTGAAGCGCTACAAACGGTTAGACACCACCTTGAAAAGCAAACCCGGCGATTTTTTGATTCATATTTTAATTAAAAATCGCATTATGTCAATCATCCTTTACGGGTCGGCCGCCTGTCAAAACTTTCCGGACCGGATCGCACCGGCGATATGGCGTCAAGCCAACCGGCTCTCCCCTTCATTTTCTCTTCTCGCCTGATTGACTTTTTGACCGAGTTGGTTCATTTTGACCCGGTTATAATAGAGGAGCTATCTTTACCTTCCCGGATGGAGGCGTCCATGAAAATAGAACAGATTCCCGTAGGTTTCATGCAGGTCTTCTGCTACCTGGTTTATGACGAGGAGAGCAAAGAAGGCATCCTGATCGACCCTGCCGGAAATGAGCAGGAGCTGATAGAGTTCCTCAGGCAAAAGGGCATAATACTCCGATATATCGTCAATACCCATGGACATGCCGACCACACCTGCGGAAACAGCCCCATCCGAGAAGCAACGGGGGCAAGCGTTGTCATGCATGCCAAAGACGACTCTTTTTTTCAAAGGCCCGAGAACAAAATGTTTGCCCGAAGCATGGGCTTTGCCGACTCCGGGCCGACCGACGTGCGTGTAAATGACGGAGACGAGCTGACGTTTGGCAATCTCACAATGAAATTCATTCATACTCCCGGCCACACGCCCGGCGCATGCTGCATTTTGATAGACGGCAACCTGTTCACCGGAGACACTCTTTTCGTTGGAGCGGTCGGCCGCACAGACCTTCCGGGAGGCTCTTACGAAGTATTGATCAAGTCCCTTCAGGACCTGGTGAAGAAGCTTCCGCCGGATACCGTTGTGTGGCCCGGCCACGACTACGGAGACAGGCCTCGGTCGACTTTGAAACATGAGGCCGAAACGAATCCGTACATAGCTGAATATATGGAATGAATGAAAAAATCAAATCGGGCCGTATAACTTTTAAGACTGCGTCGGGGTGGCTCCCGGGCGCCGAAAGCGCCGAGGCGATTGCGCTTGTCGCGTTCATGGGCGCCGGCAAAACCGGCAGCCCTGGAATTGACTGGTCCGGGTGAGCGGGGAATCGAATTCCTGAATACATTCTCATGGAGGGGTCTATCGTGAAAGCCGGGAATTTGAAAAAAGGAGCGGAGATCGCACCGCCCAAAGGCAAGCTGGGAGTCCTCATAGTTGGTATTGGGGGTGCGGTCAGCACGACCTTCATCGCCGGAGTCGAACTTGTGCGGCGCGGCCTCGGCGAACCGGTGGGCTCGCTCACCCAGCTCGGCACTATCAGGCTTGGAAAGCGTTTTGAGCGCAGGTCCCCGAAGATCAAGGATTTCGTTCCCCTGGCGGAGCTTGACGACCTTGTCTTTGGCGGCTGGGACATCTACGAGGCCAATTGCTTCGAGGCCGCCCTTTACGCGCGCGTTTTGAGGCGCGACCATCTCGACTCCATCCGGGACTTCCTTTCGACAATCACGCCGATGAAAGCGGCTTTCGACCGGAGGTTCGTCAAAAATCTCGACGGGAGCCATATCAAAGACGCCCCGGGGTTGCGTGGAAAACTCGAGGAGATCAAATCCGATATATCGGAGTTCAAAACCCGCAACGGCGTCGATAGATGCGTTATGATCTGGTGCGGGAGTACGGAAATACACCTAAAACCGGGGCCGATCCACCAGTCCATCGACTCGTTACGCAAGGCCGTCGATGAGAACCACCCCGAAATCCCCCCGAGCATGCTCTATGCCCTCGCCGCCCTGGAAAGCGGTGTTCCGTTCATCAACGGCGCACCGAACCTCACAATCGATATTCCTGCGATGGTCGAGCTGGCCGACGCCGTCAGGGCGCCCATAACCGGAAAAGATTTCAAGACCGGTCAGACGCTTATGAAGACGATCCTCGCCCCCGGCCTCAAATCCCGAATGCTTGGCCTGGAAGGCTGGTATTCCACCAACATCCTGGGCAACCGCGACGGCCTGGTCCTCGACGATGCCGAATCGTTCAAGACAAAGGAGGAGAGCAAGCTCTCGGTACTCGAGTACATTTTGCAGCCTCACCTCTATCCCATCCTCTACAAGAACTATTATCACAAAGTGACCATCAACTATTATCCTCCCAGGGGAGACAACAAGGAGGGCTGGGACTGCATCGACATCTTCGGATGGCTCGGATATCCCATGCAGATAAAGGTGGACTTCCTTTGCCGCGACAGCATACTGGCCGCGCCCCTGAGTCTCGACCTGGTCCTCTTTATGGACCTGGCGCAAAGGTCCGGGATGAGCGGCATCCAGGAATGGCTCTCTTTCTATTTCAAGAGCCCGATGGTCAAAGAGGGCCTCTACCCCGAGCACGACCTTTTCATCCAGTCGATGAAGCTCAAAAACACCCTGCGCTACCTCATGGGCGAAGAGCAAATAACGCATTTCGGCCTGGACTACTACATGAACGAAGAGGAGGAAGGGGACCGGGGATAGGCCGGTTGGGGGTGGCTGCGAACCTCGTAAAGCCTATAGGGCCTATAGGGCATATAGGACCTATAGCACGGATGGGTTGAGGGTGGCCCGCACAACTCGTTATCCGGGTCAAGGCTCCAGGAATCCTAAGCCTGGGGACCAGCCGGAGATCAACCGGTTTTTCCCGCGTACACGCGCGGCACGCGCCGGGAAACTGCACAGGTCAACTCGTAGGGAATCGTGCCTATCCTTTCGGCCACATCGAGCGTTTCAATTGTCCCTTCGGCCGTTTCGCCCCACAGAAGGACTTCATCTCCCACTTCAACGGGACCGCTGCCGACGTCCACCATGATGTAGTCCATGGTGACGGTCCCCACCATGGGATATCGCCTGCCCCTGATGAGCACTTCTCCATTGTTGGTGAGCCTGCGGCTGAGGCCGTCGGCATAGCCGACCGGCAGTACGGCGATTTTCGTCGGCCCGGGCGTCGTCCATCTCCTGCCGTAGCTTACCGGATGGCCGCCGGGCATCTCGCGCAGGTGTGCCACGTAAGTCTTGAAGGACATCACCTGCCTTGTCGAAATGCACCGGGAAGTCTCCTTGGAGGGATAATGACCGTACATCAATATCCCCGGCCGTACGGCATTGAAATAGCTCTCGGGAAGATCGAGGATTGCGCCGCTTGCCGCCATATGTATGATCCGGGGCGTTTTGCCAAGCCCGCAAAGCGAGGAAATAGCCTTGCCAAATCTTTCGAGTTGAAGTTTTGCGTAGGTTTTGTCCTTTTCGTCGGCCGTCGAAAAATGGGTGTAGAGCCCCTCCCAAACGCAGGCGCCCGACTTGGAAAGACGGTCGAATAAATCCGCCGCCCCGGGCAAAAGCGCCCCCACTCTTCCCATTCCCGAATCGAGCTTGAGGTGCACCCGGGCGGTTAAACCCGGCAGGCGCCGGCAACCATTTTCCATCCAGTCCAGGTCCTCGGGATCGAAAACGGTGACGCTAAGGCCAGCTTTTAGCGCCTCCTCGATCTCGCCCGGAAAAAGCCGGCCAAGGACCAGGATTTGCGAGGAAATTCCGCTCTCCCTCAGTTCCATGGCTTCCTCGAACCGAGCGACCGCGAACATCGAACACCCTTCCCGGACAAGCCGCCGGGCCACAACCACTGCGCCATGCCCGTAAGCGTCGGCCTTGATAACGGGAATGAGGCCGGCAGAGCCGACTTTTTCCCGGATGCGTCTTATGTTGTGGGCAAGATTGTCCAGGTTTATTTCCGCATAGGTTCTGAACCTCATAAAATCTCCGCAGTCTCCCGGCCCGCAATGGGCGTGAAATCAAAGGCAAGCCCCCGCGTCAGTTTTTATCGTCGGCCAGGTGATCGACGCTGCCGGTATCCTCCTGCCACGGATACATAACACGACTGTGAAACGCCGCCGAAACGGCATCAACCAGCGCGACCCTAACACGGGCGAGTTCCTCCAGCTTTAGATCGCACTCATCGAACTGACCGTCATCCACGCGTTTTTCGATAATATAGCGCACCAGCGCCTCGACAGCAGCCCTGCTGCGCTCCGGTAAAGTCCGCGAAGCGGCTTCCACGGCGTCGGCAATCATGAGGATTGCAGTCTCTTTGCTTTGAGGCTTAGGCCCTGAGTAGCGGAAGTCCTTCTCTGCCGGATGAGCCTCCGGGCTGCTGTTTTTCGCTTTGTTCCAGAAGTATTCCAGGACCAGGGTCCCATGATGCTGCGGAATGAAATCCAGGATTTTTTTGGGCAGCTTTGCCTTCCTGCCCATGCGCAAACCCTTATTTACATGGTCTATGATTATCTTCGCGCTCTCCGCCGGTTCAAGTTTGTCATGAGGATTCACCCCGCCCCGCTGGTTCTCGGTAAAATAGGCGGGGGCCGTCATTTTCCCGATGTCATGGAAGTAAATTCCAGCCCTTAGCAGCGGGACATTGGCCCCGATCGCTTCGCCGGCGGCCTGGGCAATGTTGGCAACAGACATCGTGTGCTGATAGGTCCCCGGGGCCTTGCTCAACAGGTCCTTCAAAAGCGGGTGTTCCAAGTTCGTCCAGGCGCCGATCTGGAAAGTCGAACTGGCGCCAAGCACAAATTCGAGCACAGGCAGGAGCACCAAGGCAAGCGGCGCCGATACGAGCCCGCCGGCCAACGCCCAACCTGCATCATGGGCGAGTGCGAACCCGTGAAGATCAAGCATGAACGTATTGACGTCCAGCCGGATGGGCATAGCCTGCCAAAGCCCCTGCAGGTCCAGGCCGAAAGAAATGGCCATAACGCCGCATATGGCCCCGGCCGCTGCGGAAGGCAAGAGAAGCTGGGATTTTTTCCGTATTTTTCCGGAAGCAAGCAATGCTGTAATGCCGCCGATCGTGAAATAGGCCAGGCTATGAATATTTCGTCCGGTGATCAAGGCGCCTAAGATTGCGGCCATAAGCGTCGTGGGCGCAGCGGCGCCCTTGCTCTGGCCGAGCAGAACCAATGCGAGGGGAACGAGGGCGATGGGCAGAAAATAGATCGGCCAGGGAGTAAGGAACAGTATAGCTTCGAAAATCAGCAGGGATACAATCAGAACGGAAAAATGAACGTAGTGCGACAGTACACCTCCCCTGCGCCTACCGCTCACTTTTGAGAGCGCCTCATCATAGAGGACCGTCAGGATGATTATTGCCAGGGCTACCCAGGAAACGCTCGAAAAGAAGTCTCTTTGCTCGACCTCCCGGTTTGCATTGAGAAGCAGCACGTCCTCTTCCGTGATGGTCTTTCGGGCAGGAACGAGGACCTGCCCCGAATGGTAGTGGATCACTTTGGACGGGTAGCGCTGAATGATTTCTTCGATGCGCCTTTCATTTTCCTTTTGATCGTATATCAGGTTCGGGGCAAGGGTGGCAGAGACGATCTCAATTACCTCGCCGAGCACTTTCGGCTCGACTTGCCAGAAAATTTTTCGGGCTTGCCTGCGAAGCAGATCACGAGCCTGTTTCAACGTCAGGAACCGGGTGGTAGGATAAGACACCGTGCCCATAGGCTGCGGGTAGCGCACCTCTGCAGTTGCCTTACCCAAGAGCGGCCTCGGTTCTTCCAAAATCATCCTCCGCAGAATGGAATTCTCGATGTCCAGCATGCCCTCGAGCAAATTTTGCAGTCCGGGGTATTTAATAAGCCGGGCTGCTCCATTCGGGGTGAGGCTGATCGCGAATTTTTTCTTCACATACTCGGCGAGCGCGCCTGCATCCATTCGACCTGCCCGGGTGGGCGCCGATAACATGCCGATCAAATCCGTCACCTCTTTCCTGCCTGCATCCACTTCCTCGGGAGAGAAAATGTAGAGCGGCACATATTGGGACAGGGCCATGTTACGCTTGCCGCCGAAAGCCTTCGCCTGGTCGAAAACGAAAGGCCGATCCGCCCGGAAAGTGATGGGAGCGGAATCGCCGGGTTGTAGACGGAAAAAATTCAAACCGATATTTTGTGCGTAACAGGCAAACAGGCTGACAGCTATGTATAACGTTATCAGAATCGGTCTCATTTTCCTCGTTTCCGGCTGTTCCGAAGAAGCAGACACCACTGCTCAGAGCTTTTCTAGCACGTTAAGGTATTCTTCGGAACTGTCCAGATAAAAAGAAAGGGCCTTTTCGAACTTTTTCCCTGCAATGCCGTCCATCAGCAGTTGGCTGACTTCCGGCTTTCGCCTCAGAACGGATTGAGACCGCCCGAGGATCTCGCGCTCCTCGGGGGACATCGCCTGGATCAGCGACCGCAGTTCGTTTCGCGCTCTGGGCTTGCACATCCAGAAATAGAGCAGGTCCAGGGCGTTTACTATAATGATCTTTTCGAGGTCGCGGGCCTCGGAGCTAAGCCTCGTCATGAAATCCCGGGGAGACTCGAGCATCTTCAAAACATCGGCCTCCGGATACACCAACTCCAGTTGCGCGTAAGCGTCGAATAGCTGCTTAAGCTTGCCGGCATAGTCGGCTGCGCGTATTTCTATGTACTCGTTGCGGTCGGCCAGCCCCTCGATTACCCCGGCCACGCAATCCGAAGCGGCTTTGGATATTACCGCCGCCCACTTCTGCAGCATGCCCAAAACGTCCGCAACGCCAAAGGCCCGCATCACGCCACCCGCGGCCAGGTTAATCAGAAAGGCGAGCGGAATCGACAGGACAGTGCGGAAAAGAAGATTGCTCGTCGCAGTACCTTTTGGAAGGCCCCGCCACTTGTTGTGGCCGAAGATATACAACCCGTTGGCGAGAGCGATGAAAGTATAGAGCAGCACGGGGCTCGTCGAGGTGGTAATGCCCAGGCCGCGGTCGAGAATTACCGCTTTTACCACATAGTCAAGCAGGGGAACCGAAAGACCGGTATAGAAAAGCGAATCGCTGATCCTTCCCCAGCTTATGTAGCTGTCCCATTTGATGAGAGCAGAAGGCCGCAGGCGGCCTGCGCCAAATGCCGACTGGATGATGTTCCTTAGCCCGGTGATTGCGAACCAGATCGGGGCGCCGAACCATGCAAGCACCCACCAGTTCTTGGTCAGGTAAAAATCCAGAAACGCCGGGATGAAACCTGCCGTAATCTTTATTACATCCTTGAGGGTGGTGTTGAGGTAATCCCAGGATAATTCCGTTCGAGGCGCAGGGGAAGTTTCAAGAATATTAATCCCGTTGCCGTTCCGACCGCTTATGCCCCCGAGGGTCACAATATTGCCCCCGGCCTGGATGCGGGTCGAGAGTTCGTCTACTTCCCAACCCTCTTCGCACCTGAGCCCGATTCGACTCAACCCCGGAAAACGGCTCAGTACAGAGTAAAGCAGGCGAAGCCAATAGTTGGTCCTGCGCTCCGGTATATAGGTGTTTCGGGAAAAAGCGTCGATGCGAACGGGAAGGATAAGCCTCTGAGGGCCCTTTGAAAGCCGGACCTCCCTTTGCGCCCTCGCAGGAAGCGTCTCCAGTATCGCCAGCCCCATTCCGTGAAGCCGGTGGGAATAGCCCGTGGAATCGCTTCCGATTGTCGAACGCAGCGGTCCTTTGCTGTAGTATGCCTGCAAAGTCGGGATGTTTCGCAGTATCTCATGGAACTTGGCGATTCTTTCCGGCCCCGTCCCGCCGGCCTCCTGCATCCGGCCGATCATTGCCATGATAAGCTTCTTCAAACCTACGGTGTTCTCACCGTTTATAGCCCTCTGCAGCTGGTTTATTTCGGAGTAATTGTCGGCCTTTCCCTTTGAATAGTCCTTCAGATTGAAAATCTCCAGGTCGCTGACGGCCCCCTTGCACATGTAAAGCAGTTCCAGCACATCCTCGGCTTTGAGATCGGTAAGGTTGAGCGTTATTCTGCAGCCTGCCCCCAAACCGCCCAGCCGGTCGACCAGTTCGAGGGGAGTGAGTTTGAGAAGAGCCGGGACGACGGCGCCTTCCTGCGGCACGTGAGGGTCGGGGATTGCCGGATTTTGCGCAGGTCTAAGAAAGCGGTCAACGATGGCTTCCGAGTCGAGGATGTTCATCTCGTCAACCAGAGCGGCTATCCTTTTGCGCTCATCCCCGGAGGCCGCGCTGAAGTCCCGCCTCAGATCGGCGGCCTTCCCGCGCATTGCCGGAACCAGGTTTCGATGTATGAACTTGGCCAGATGAAGTATCGAGGGCTGCCCCTCACCGACATAGGCAAGAAAAGCCGACCGGTCGAGAATGTCCACGCTCAGCCCGTATCTTTTGTTTATCTCCGGCAGGTGGTTCCGGTTGAATTCCTCCAGCACTTCCAGGATATATCGGCTCTGATAGGCCGAAACTTCCTTTCCCTCCTCCATGAAGGCCCTGGTGCGCCGGTCATCGAGAAAGGAAATGAAATCCTTCGGATCGGATAAGCCCGCCGGAGTATATATGAACTCAATATAGGACCCGTAAAACCTGACCGAAAACACTATGCCGATCCGCACGGCCACGCCCATTATTTCGGCGGCTTCCAAAAGCTCTTCGGCCGCCCGCGGCGGCACGTAATTGTAATAGACCACGGTGAGCCGC
>JAJYTC010000124.1 GCA_021793275.1 Deltaproteobacteria bacterium
TGCGATGTGCGGCAGAACCGCCGGGAAATTTTCAACAAGATAACCCCGACGGCGCATAAAATACATGATACTATAGTCAGGAACAATTGGATTAGATGCGATGGGTTTTGCTCCGCTCACCCCTTCTGCCGCCGATTGCCGGCCGAATCCTGGTTGCACAATGGGCTGGGGGTGTGCGGAGCGGTAGTCAACCCTGCGCCAGGAGTTCGCATTGGAAGCGGAAATAGCCGACCTGCAGCGCCAGGTCCAAAAAAACTGCGATATATCTGATGCCCGGCATGCCGGGGTGTACTCGCTCTGCGGCCTGCTGCTGAGGATGAGGGACCTCTACAAATGGGAACAAGGCATGGCCCCCTGGCGGGAGCCCGAGCCGGCCGAATTTACGGGCTGGATGGAGGACAGGGAGCAATACTGGGAGCAAATCATGGAGGAAGAAATAGCGCCGCTTGGCTTTGGCTCGGAGCATTTCGATCCCTATGACATGGCCGGACTGAACGAGCGCCTGCGCCCCCTTGGCCTGATCTACGGGGCGGGCTACGGTATCGGCATGAAACCCACTTTCTTCCTGGCTGAAATCGACGTATCCAGATCGCAGGGCGGGCTTAAGATCGACATGGTAAACCGGGAGCTTGCCCGCGACATATTCATGACCCCCGCAATGCGGCGCGCAGAGCAAATATTCGCCAGGCGATCGTGCATGCTCTTTTTCCTGTGGGACCAAATTCTCGAGGGGCGCCCCTCGGCGCGGGAAGCCCTGGATTTCGGTCTTGCCCGGTACGGGACGGATCTTGACGAGATCCGCCGCGATGCGGCGCGGCTAGGGGACCTGCTGGAGCGCATAGCCGGGCGGGAACTGCAAACCTGGGTCTATCATGAAATCGGGGAAGCGTTGGATAACGGCTTCGACCGCACCCTCTGGCGCGAACTGGTGTCCGTCTATGCCAACACGCCGGTTGAAATCTTCGCCCGAGTGCTCAAAGACATTCTCGCCGATACGCACTCGGAAGGGCTGCTCGGCCACATCGTGCAAAACCGTCTCGAATCCTCCCTCGGGTTCTACGTAGCTTTCCAGCGTGCCATCTCGCGGGCGGTTTTCCCGCAGATCCGGGAAGCCTTCACACGGTTCCGGCAAACCGGCGACTGGGGCCTTATCGATGCGGCCCGCGAATCGGGGCGTCGCAACATCTACCGGCACGCCGCCGCCCTTGCGAGCCTCCACGGTGAATCTCGGGCCTTGGGGACCGAAAGGGCGAGGGCCCGTATCATATCGGAAATCCTGCAACCCCTGGGCATTGCCAAATAGCGATCCGCCAAACGACGAAAGGTCCGCCGGCATACCCCCGTGCACCAGCGCCGATTCCTCTTTGACAGGCCCCTTAAGCTAACTGTGATCTGGACAGTTCGCATATCAAGGGATATGATCCTATCGGTTAAAGATCGCGCCTAATCGCTTTCAAGGGGGGTACATGATTATCGGTCTGGACGTTGGCGGCACTCACACGGATGCCGTCCTGATCGGAAACGGCTCCATTTTGCGCCAGGTCAAAGTAGCAACCGATCACTGCAATCTTTTCGATTGCGTATTGGCCTGCCTGGACAAGGTAACCAAGGATGTGGCGCCTGAGGCGATTGGACGGGCGGTCCTCAGCACAACTCTTACCACCAATGCCATTGCCGAGGGAAAGCTGGATAAAATCGGCGTCGTTGTATCGGCCGGGCCCGGCATAGACCCGGCCAATTTTCATATCGGCGACCATTATTATTGCGTATCGGGTTCGATCGACCATCGCGGACGTGAGGTCCAGCCTCTGCGGGAGCGGGAAATCGAAGAAATTGCAGACATATTTCTTACCCAAAACATCCGCCGGGCTGCCGTAATATCCAAGTTCTCAATACGAAATCCCGAGCACGAACTCGAGATGGCGCGCATCCTGGGCCGCTCGTGCGATGTTGTGGTCCAGGGCCACCGCCTCTCGGCAAGCCTTAATTTCCCCCGCCGAATCGCCACCGCATGGCTTAATGCCGCCGTGCAGCCCGTTCACAAGCTGTTTTTCGAAGCGGTACGGGATTCGCTAAAAAGCAAGGGGTTCGAAATCCCCATATACGTCCTCAAAGCCGACGGGGGGACGATGAGTTTCGAGGCATCGATCGATGCGCCCGAACAGACGATCTTTTCGGGTCCTGCGGCAAGCGTGCTGGGCGCTCTGCCGTTTGCCTCCTACGAAAGGGATACGCTTGTCCTGGATATAGGCGGCACGACGACCGATATCGCGGTATTCGTCAACCGGACCCCGCTGCTCGAACCGCTTGGAGGCGAGGTCGCAGGGCGAAGGACACTCATACGCGCGCTGAAAACCAGATCGATTGCGCTGGGAGGCGATAGTTGCGTAGAGGTGATCGACGGCGATCTGCGGATCGGCCCGCATCGGCACGGGCCTGCGATGGCTTACGGGGGCTCGTTTCCAACCCCCACCGATGCTCTTTTTGTCCTGGGTAAAGCGCTCCATGGGGACGCCGATGCGGCTCGGCGCGGTTTGCGCCCCGTTGCCGACCAACTCGAGACCACGCTCGAAGAAACCGCCCAGCTTGTCCTGGACTTATCGTGCGGAAAGATTATTCGCGCCGCTCGCGAGATGATTGAAGAGATCAATCGTAAGCCGGTTTATACGGTAAAAGAGCTTTTGGCCGGCTATAAGGTCGAGCCCTCGGAAATCGTGGTGCTGGGAGGTCCCGCCCCCTTTTTGGCGCCCCGCATCGAAAAGCTCACCGGAATTCCAACCTGCGCCGTGCCGCAGTGGAATGTGGCCAACGCCATAGGGGCTGCCATGGCCAAAAATACCTCCACCGTCACGCTTTTCGCCGATACCGAAAGGGGCTTGGCCCTGGCGCCCGAAGAGGAATTCAGCCGCGAGGTCGGAAAGGACTTCGACAGGAAAACCGCGCTTTCTCTTGCCTGTGAACTGCTCCGGGCAAAGTGCATAAAAGCGGGGGCTTCGGAATCCGAGATCGATCTGGAAGTAGTCGAAGACAACCAGTTCAATATGGTAAGAGACTTTTACACCGTTGGGCGCAACATCCGTGTGCAGGTACAGACAAGGCCCGGCCTGATTTCCGAATACCTGGACTTTACGCAATCTATGTTTAACTGCTGTGTTCTCCCGGACACGGTTTAGTGAAAAGTGAGCAGGGAACAGAAAAACCGCTCACTGATTACTCATCACTGATCACTGAGGTTTAGATGCTCTCATCAAGCGAAAAAATCGGCCTTGTCTTTTTTCCCGCATTCGATTGGGCAATCGAGCCCACGCATCCGGAACGTGAAGAACGACTGCTCTATACCCAGGACCAGGTTTTCGAGGAAGGTCTTCTCGACATCGAAGGGATCGTTGAATATAAACCCCTTATCGCCTCGGTGGAAGACATTCGACGCGTCCACTTCTGCGTTCCCGACGAATTGAGCGTGACTACCGAATCTCACCTCATAAGTGCGGGGGGCGCGAAGAAAATCGCCTTGGAGGTCCTGGAGCGCAACATCTCCCGGGGGTTTGCCCTCGTTCGCCCGCCCGGCCATCATGCAATGCGGGTGGTGCACGGGGCGCGGGGCTTCTGCAATATAAACATCGAAGCCATAATGATCGAATACCTGCGCCAGGCCTATGGCGTTGACCGTGTGGCGATAGTTGATACCGACTGCCATCATGGCGACGGCACCCAGGACATTTACTGGCACGACCCCGATACCCTCTTCATATCCGTGCACCAGGACGGACGCACCCTCTATCCCGGAACCGGATTCACATCCGAATACGGCGGCCCCAATGCCGCGGGAGCCACGATCAATCTTCCCCTGCCTCCCCATACTTCCGAAGAGGGCTTTCTCTATGTGCTGGAAAACGCAATCCTGCCTATCCTCGATGAATTCAAACCGGAATTGATCGTCAATTCCGCCGGGCAGGACAACCACTACTCCGACCCGATAACCGATATGCATTTTTCAGCCCACGGCTATGCCGAACTCACAAGCCGCCTCAAGCCCGACATCGCGGTCCTCGAAGGCGGGTACTCCATAGAGAGCGCCCTGCCTTACATGAACGTCGGAATCATTTTGGCGCTTGCCGGCATGGATTACAGCCGGATCAGCGAACCCGACTACGACCCCGACATGCTCAGGCAGGGACCGGAGATATCGCGACAAATCAAAGAAGTGGTGGAGGAATCGCTCAAAATATGGAAGCAGGGCCCGGATATGCGGCGAAAGAACCGCAGAGAAGGTAAACTCTTCCGCCGGGAACGCCATATCTTTTACGATACGGACCGAATAATCGAAATTCAGCGTGAAACGGTCCGTGCTTGCCCGGAGTGCGGGGGGATGCTCGCCATAGACTCCCAAACCGACAGGGGAAGCAGAATTCTTGCCGTGCATATACCCCGCAAGGCATGTGCGAAATGCAGGGAAGCCGGCTACGAATTATATGACTCGACCGGCATGGAGGGATATAATCAAATACTGCTCCAGGACCGAACTACAGACGAATATTTTTCCAGGAAATGAAACCTTTTTTTATAAAAAATCTCACTTTGGAGCAGCTCGAAGCATGGGTCACAGCCCTGGGAGAAAGGCCTTTTCGCGCCCGCCAGCTCTACAGGCACCTGTATGCAAGAAATGTCTCGAGCTGGAGTCAATGCACCGACCTAAGCCGCTCCTTCTGCGCCCGGCTTGAGTCCGACGCTTCCCTCCACGCCCTTGCCCTCTCCCGCGTCGATGAAGCGCGCGATGGGACCCGAAAGTACCTGTTCCGCCTCCATGATGGCAATTTCATCGAATCCGTTCTCATTCCCGATCCGCCAAGATGCACCCTGTGTGTATCCAGCCAGGCCGGGTGCGCCCTGGGGTGTAAATTTTGCCTCACCGGAAGCATGGGGTTCAAACGCAATCTCGAAACGGCCGAGATAGTCGACCAGATATGCCATGCCCTTCGGGACCCGAAGTTGGGACCAGAGATAAACAGCCTCGTATTCATGGGAATGGGGGAGCCTCTAGCAAATTATGACGAAGTCCTGCGTGCGCTAACGATCATAACAGACCCCAACGGGCTCATGTTTTCGCATCGCCGTGTCACACTGTCAACCGTTGGACTTGTCCCCCAGATGCGGCGCCTTGGAACGGAAACGGCCGTAAATCTTGCAATAAGCATCCATGCGCCCAATGACGCGATAAGAGATCAACTCATGCCGGTCAACAGGACCTATCCGCTTGCCGAGCTTATGCGGGCGTGCCGCGAATATCCGCTCCAGGCAAGAAAGCGCATTACCTTCGAGTACATCCTGCTTCACGGCGTCAACGACAGTCCCGCGCAGGCAAAGGAACTCGTGAGGCTCCTCGGGGGCGTGCGGGCCAAGATAAATCTCATCGCTTTCAACCCCCATCCCGGCTCTATTTACCGGACCCCGCCCGAAGAAAAAATCCTCGGCTTCCAGGATGTCTTGCGAAAAGCGAATCTAACTGCGATAATCCGTAAAAGCCGCGGCAGTGAAATAAGCGCCGCTTGCGGCCAGCTCGCAGCTAAAGCAGTGAACAGTGAAGAGTGATCAGTGAAGAGAAAAAGCGTTCACTGTTCACGCTTCACTCATCACTACTCACTCAGGAGGCATTGACGTTGGGACCTGATTTTAGTAAACAGAACGGTTTAATCCCGGTTATCGTTCAAAGCTTCGAGACCCGGAGAGTGCTCATGCTCGCATATATGAACGAAACCGCCTGGAATAAGACTGTAGAAACCGGCAAAGCCCACTATTGGAGCAGGTCCAGGCAGAAGCTCTGGCTGAAGGGCGAAGAGTCGGGAAATATCCAGATCGTGCGGGAGATTTCGATCGACTGCGATTCGGATACCATTTTACTCAAGGTTGACCAAGTGGGGGGAGCGGCTTGCCATACCGGTTTTGAAAGCTGCTTTTACCGGTTTTTCAATAACGGCCAGTTCGAAGTGCGGGGAACTCGAGTCTTCGATCCCCGGGAGGTCTACAAGAAGTGAAACAGTTAATGTTAGGCATTCCGAAGGGAAGTCTTCAGGAATCCACCCTCAGGCTTTTCCAGCAGTCCGGCTGGAAAATATCGCTTTCAGACAGAAACTATTTCCCGGAAATCAACGATCCGCAGATCAGTTGCTCTATCTGCCGCGCCCAGGAGATGTCTCGCTACGTCGAGAGCGGCACTTTCGACGCAGGCCTCACCGGCCGCGACTGGATCATGGAAAACGACTCCCAGATCCATGTCGTTGCAGACCTGGTTTACTCGAAAGTGAGCCAGAGGCCGGCGAGATGGGTCCTTGCAGTGCCCATGGACTCCCCTGTGCAACGTGAAGAGGACCTTGAGGGCAAAAAGATCGCAACCGAACTCGTCAATTTCACCCGCAGGCACTTTGAGTCCAAAGGCGTCAAGGTCGAGGTGGAATTCTCCTGGGGAGCAACGGAGGCAAAAGTCATCGCGGGCCTTTGCGACGCCATCGTGGAAGTCACCGAGACCGGTTCGACCATGCGCGCAAACGGTCTCAGAATCGTTGATGAATTGATGCAGTCCAATACGCAGCTTATAGCCAATATCGATGCATGGAACGACCCCTGGAAACGCGAGAAGATAGAGCACATCTCGCTGCTCCTCCAGGGCGCGCTCCGGGCCGAAGGCCTGGTCGCGCTCAAGATGAATGTGCCGAAGGAAAAAATCGAAGAGATCGTAAAAATTCTTCCGAGCTTGAATGCTCCGACAATCGCCGGTCTCTACCAGTCCGACTGGCTCTCGGTTGAAACCGTGGTATCAAAAAATCAGGTGCGTGAACTCATACCTGATTTGATAAAGAAAGGCGCCGAAGGGATCATTGAGTACACCCTCAACAAGGTGATCTGAAAATGAGACGGCTTTCGCTTTTGTGCGTGGCCCTTGTGGCTACGCTGGCTTCTGGCTGCGCCACCACTTCGCAGCGAACCGGGTATACGGCGGACCAACTCAAGAGCCTGGGAGAAAAAGCTCTGCTGGCCCATGATACGCCAACTGCGCTCAAGTTCCTGAGCGAAGCCGAAAATAGACGGCCTGATGACGCTGCAATAGAATACGACCTGGCGCTGGCATACAGCCAGCGCGGCTTTGAGGCCCGGGCTCTCCAGCACATCAAGAAAGCCCTGAAAATTAAGCCCGACTACCCGGAAGCCTTGAACACACTTGGCTACATGTACGCCACAAGAGGAAAGTTCGACCTCGCCAGGGCGGCCTTCGAAAAGGCGCTGAACGATCCCTTCTATCAGACCCCCCAGATTGCCGCACTTAACCTGGGGGAGCTTTACGAAAGGCGGGGGGACTCCCGGAAAGCGCTGTCCTATTACAAACAGGCTGTCAAGCTCGATCCGCAAAGTGCGGAGGCATGGTATCGAATAGGCAGAATTTCGGAAAAGGCCGGCAATAACGATGAAGCAAGGCATGCCTATGAAACGGCGGTGCAGGATTCGCCCAACATGGCCGAAGCTTATCTGCGCCTGGGCATTATGAGCTATCGCGCCGGTCACCTTAAAGACGCCGCCGGCTCTTTCAGCGAGGTCGAGCGGATCGCCCCCGATACCGATCCGGCCGACGAAGCCCAAAGATATCTTGAAAAGATCAATAACCCCTTAAACCCGTCGAAACCTTTGTCCGTGCCTCGACGTTCATGAGCCGGGGTCGCAGGGGAAACGAACAGATACCCCACGATCCTCAGAGTGCCGGCGTGATAGCCGGCAGCGGAAAACCGTCGTGATTTGCAGAAGACTTGAACAGCTGACTTCCTTCATTGCCATGGATGTTCTCGAACGCGCCCAGGAGATGGAGCGGGCGGGGGAATCCATAATTCACCTCGAGGTCGGCGAGCCTGATTTCAATACGCCCGAGTCTATTAAAAACTCGGCGATCGAAGCTCTTGCCAGGGGCTATACCCATTACACTCACAGCCTCGGCGCTCCCGAACTCCGAGAGGCGATCTGCGACCATTATGAACGCACATACGGGGTGAGAAGCATCGATCCCGACCGGGTGATAGTCACATCGGGGACATCCCCGGCTTTCCTGGTGGCAATGGGCGCCATTTTGGAATGCGGCGATGAGGTCATCCTGTCCAATCCTCATTATCCCTGTCATCCTAACTTCGTGCGTTTCCTCGAAGCCGTTCCGGTGATGATTCCCGTCTACGAAGAAGACGGTTTCCAATATCGTCCCGAATACATAAAGGCCGCGATTACGCCCCGAACGAAAGCCATTCTTGTAAATTCACCCGCAAATCCCACGGGAAACCTCCTCGATGCGGACAGGATGGCCGAAATCGCAGATACCGGAAAGCTGATTCTAAGCGATGAAATCTATCACGGCCTCGTCTACGAGGGGCGCGCACACTCGGCGCTGGAGTTCACTGAAAACTGCATCGTCTTCAACGGTTTTTCCAAGCTTTTCGCCATGACCGGCTGGAGGCTGGGATACATGATAGTGCCCAAATACTTGGTGCGTCCGATACAGAAAATGGTGCAGAATTTCTTCATCTCCGCAAATTCGGTCTCACAGGCCGCAGGCTGCACTGCCCTCAAGGACCCGAGCGTTGCCCAAGACATCGCGAAGATGGTTGAAACATACAATCAGCGCAGAAAATATATGATCGCCCGCCTGAGGCAAATCGGCTTCGGAATAACCGTCGAGCCCACGGGGGCCTTTTACGTCTTTGCCAATGCGCGCCGCTTTACCAACGATTCCTATTCCTTCGCCTTCGAGATTCTCGAAAACGCGAAGGTCGGCATCACGCCCGGGGTGGACTTCGGGTCGAACGCGGAAGGCTACGTCCGCTTTACTTACGCCAACTCACTCGATAACATCCGCGAAGGGCTCGATAGAATCCAACATTACATCGAGAATCGGTCAAAGAAAACATGAACCAGGAATCTGGCGCCAATCCCGGTCGTTCGGAACCGGACGACCTTGTCATATCCTCAGCCGAATTCATCACTTCGGCCTCGCGTCCTGAACAGTATCCGCGCGAAGATTTGCCCGAGATGGCTTTCGCCGGCCGTTCGAACGTAGGAAAATCCGCTCTTATAAACTGCCTCGTACAGCGCAGGAAACTGGTCCGTACAAGCCGCACCCCCGGCCGCACCCAGCTCATTAACTTTTTCAAAATAAACTCCGCTTTCATGTTCGTTGACCTTCCGGGATACGGATATGCCAGGGTGTCTCAAAGCCTGCGCGCCACCTGGGGCCCGATGGTCGAGACCTATTTCGATTCGCGCCCGAACCTGCGCGGGATCGTTCAGATAATGGATTTGCGCCACCCGCCCACCCCCGACGACGTAAGCCTCTGGAACTGGCTCGAGGACAAAAAAATCCCCGCCATACCCGTACTTACCAAGGCAGATAAACTGTCCCGTGCAAAATGGAAACCGCTCGCTCAAGCTGCCGGCAGAATTCTCGGTATATCGCCTTCCGATTTCATTTTCTTTTCCGCCGAGACCAGGCAGGGTAGGGACCAACTGCTTCTCAAAGTCAAAGAACTCATGCTGCACTGACCCCGATCGGTCATAAAGGAGAACTCTTGCGTAGCATCAGGGACTTTTCCCGGGAGGAGTGGCTAAGAAACAAACCTCTCGATCACTTCCTCATCCAGTTTTGCAACGATCGCCTCCAGCACGTTTTTCGCGCCTTGCGCCCGAGACCGCTCAGGCAGTTCCTGCAAAGCGCGGCGAGCCTTGAGGGAAAGAATATCGGACTCGTTATAGCCTATGAGCAGCCATGGGCACTGGACTGGCTGCTCAGAATGGCTTCGCGCCACATAGTCGATATGACTCTTCTCGTATTCGACAACTCACGCAGCAAGTCGGCGCGCGTCGACATCGAGCGGGTCTGCCGGGATGCAGGAGCGCCCTACCTGGGTTTACCGCCCAGTCCGACAAAACATCCGAACCGCTCCCACGGCATGGCCATGACCTGGGTGTTCTACAACGTGGTCAAAAAAATACGTCCTAAAATGTTCACCTATATAGACCATGACCTGATCCCGATGGAAAAAATCGAAATGGGCCGGATCGTAGGCGATCAGCCGTTCTATGGAATGCCCAATGTCAGCAGGTGGGGTTGGTCGCTTTGGGCGGGGTATTGCTCTTACGATTTCTCCGTCGTTCGTGACCTGCCCTTGAACTTTCTCAATGATTTTTCGATGGGACTCGACACCGGCGGGCGAAACTGGTCCTGCCTTTATAGAAACTTCGATCGCGCCCGCTTCCGTTTTGCTTCGATGAACAAGGCGCCTGTCAGGGACCCCCTGGACGGTGCAAACCGCGTCCTTTTCGCCATGGACGGCAATTGGATTCACCTCGGGGGAGCAAGCTACCGCCCCGGGTTCAAATCAGAGCTGGATTTTCTCCAACGGATTGCCAGGGCTACGGACGAAGGGGCTACATTGACCACGTTGATGGCCGAGCGCACCAGCGAATCGACGCGCTCCCATATATAAAAAGCACGCCGCTATTGCCCTTGGTCGCCCTTGTGCTGGGTGCCTATTTTGCGGATTTCTTCCCTTGCTTTTTCATAGAATTCGGCTTCGCCTATTTCGCCGTGCACGAATTGTTGCCAGGTCGAGAAGTTCTTGAAAAAACAAGGGCTCATGCCGGAATCCACGCAGGCCTTCTTGTAAATCCTGTTGGCAGTTTTCACTCTTTCATCGAGCGGGCCTTTGCCCGACTCCTCCCGCTGGGGCTTTTCTTCGTCTTTCCGCAGGTATTTGCCGAAAGTCTGATCCATTTCGGCCAGTTCTTTCCTGGCCATATCCGAAAGTTCGGCTTCGGTTATTTCCCCCTTCATATACATCTGCCAGCCGGGCATGTCTTCCCAGTTGCAAACCTCTATGCCCTCTTCCTCATGTCCGTCACAATAAGTCTTGTTGGCCTTCTTTATACGCTCGGTCATACTCGTCCCCATTTAACCTATTTTCGAAATACCGCGCAGTTGCACTCTTTTGCAAGGTCATTATCCATTAATCTCTTTCGTTTCTCAATACTTAAAACGCGCGGCCGAAAAGCCGGGGCAACACTTTTTGGAAACCTGCTTCAAAAAAGTGTCGCCCCTCCAAAACTGTGATCACCAAGGGCGATACGGGTTCAAGCAGGGGGAATCAACGGCACAAGAAGGTGAGAATCGTAGGCGCCCCCTGTATGGATTATGTGCGCCCCTCGGTTTACCGACGCCATATGTCCATACGTCGCCCCTTGTCCGGGATACATATTGAAATCGCTGCCCTGCACGATCACCTGGAGCTTCTCACCCCGCTCGAAAAGAGTGCTCGACGGCCATATTTCGATTTCCACGGGAACTATTTCGCCGGGTTTGAGCTTCATCTCTTTTTCGTGCTTGTGGAAAGGCTGGTAAGGTGTTGACTTCATCTCATCCAGTTCGCGATGGGAAACTCGCAGCCACCCCAGAGCAACCGGACCGTCGTCATGGACCCAGCAGAACGCGAAGGGAACGGTTTTACCGGAAGAATCGATTTTCCGTATTCCCACGAACAGGTCCATGTCCTCGCTGCCGGCTGCTTCCACCCAAAGCTTGAGCTTCATATACCCCGTCAGTTCGGTCCTCTTGTCGTATGTGAACTCGAAACGACCATTCTCTACTTTACCGTCATAGGTATCACTGACGTTATAGCGGACTTGTGCTTCCTTACCGGGCGCAGAGTCGCTCATGCTGCCCTCAGCCCCGTTCAAAAAGAGTTTCATGTATTGGGTACGGGAAAGCGGCCACTCGTTTTCGTTCCTGAAACTTCCTACACCGTATCGCCTTCTGATCTCGACCATCACCCTCGGCCAGTTCTTTATTTCACTATCGATACCTTTCAGGAACCTGTCGAAAAACTGTCGCTGCTTCTCCAGGTTCTCCTGTTCATGAAAGGTACTCCACTTCTTTCTTCCGTGGACCATCAGCCACTTGTCCTTGGAAGCGATCTGTTTGAAACCTTCGAGAGTGCCGCGCGTATGCAGACCGTGGTCCGACCAGCTCGCAACGACAAACGCCGGTACCGTGATCTTCGACAGGTCGGCGTTTTTGCCGGCCCAGTACTCATCGAACAACGGATGCCTGAGGGCCATTCCTACAAAATCCTCTACACGAGTGGTGGTGTGGGACCACAAACCCCTCAGGCGGGGTAAAAACGTCGTCTCCGGGATGCCTCCATGGAAGCATAGCTCCCGGTAAAAATCGCTCACCCCCTCCCAGGGGTTGATTGCCGCCAGGTGGGGCGGATTGAGCGCCGCAACCCGCCACTGGCTCCAGGCGAGGTAAGAGACCCCGTACAGGCCGACTTTGCCGTTACTCCAGGTCCGGGTACCGGCCCACTCGATCAGATCGGCGCAGTCCCTGGCTTCCTGATCGCTGAAAAACGTCAGGTCCCCCTCGGAATTCCAGGAGCCGCGGGGATCGGGATTGATGATGATGTAGCCCTGCGAACACCAATAAACGGGATCGGCCGCTTCAAAATTCGTATACCCGGAGATGTCGTGCCTCACGTCAGCGATCAGCGGGTAAATGGGAGACCTGGTCTTTTTGCCGTAAGGGCCCCAGGAAATAAGAACGGGGTATTTCCCTTCCTTCTCGGGACGGAAGATGTCGACGTATATCTTTATGCCGTCCGACATCGAGACGCCGACATCGCGCTCGATGATCATTCCCCGGGCCTTTTCCGTTCTGGGGTTGAATCCGGGATACCCGCCACGGCTCGGCGGATAACCTTCCCAGAACATCATCTCGAATTTTTTATCGCTCATCGCCTCGCTCCTCCTCCATAGATCTCCTGGCACTCACCGGAGATCTTTCCGGTTACCAAATAAAATCGTCTCTTTTCTTGCATCTTTGCGTCGCTATGGACAGGGTTTGTATTGCAACGACAACTTCGGGCAGATTCGAGCAATAAGCGATTGCGCACCCCCTATTTTTTGAGAAATGCCATGATTCTCCACGCGGCATCGGCAACCCGGGCGGTCTGGATGGGATTTTCCGTTGAGACCCTGTCTCCTTGCACCGTACTCACTATATGATCTTTTTTGCGCTGTTACAAGTTTTCGGAAAAAACCCGGGACGGTTCGAAAAACCATCTATGGGTTGCGCTTCGCTCCTGGAACTTTCTATATTCTCTGCAGCTCATCGGCGAACATGGGAGATGGATATGAAAAAGGGACGAGCGCACAGCGTAACGCGGCGCTCGTCCCTTTCTGGTTCGGTTGTCATGTCGTCAATCCCGAAGAGTCTGCCTCCCTCGGTTACCTAGAAGCTGAACCCGAATCCAAATGACGGCCCGTAGTTATAGTAGTATGGAGGATAGTAGGGGGTGGCATAGCCATAATAGGGAGAACCAAAAAACATACCGCCGTCATCATCATCGTCCCAACCGCCCCGGTTCCAACCGCCTCTCCAACCGCCTCGGTCCCAGTCGCCATGGCCCCAGTCGACAAGACGTGCGTGAGCGGGAGCAAACCGGCTGATTTGGGCCGCTCTCGCCTGAGCCGCCTCGAGTGAAGCCGAAGGAGTCGCTGCCCTCGCCGGAGCCGGGACCCAGGGGATAAGAAACAGTGCTACAAGAGCCAGAGCGCAGATCATAGCCGCTGATTTTCCTTTTCTCATGGTCGTAACCTCCCGTTATATTACCAGTATTGTAATGTAGTTATCTTCTCTGATTTGTAAACAGGGATGAAATTCTAAATAAGAACAAGCGGGCGCATCTGCACTCTTGACGCAATGGGGCCATCTTTGTTCGGAGCGGCCCAACGAACTTCAGCAAGGTTGGGGGTGCGAACCCCGACGTTTTGCTCGATCGGCCGCCTGATGCGATACCGAGGCGCCAATATATCCGGTGAAATCTGTTCCTTTACGATCACCGCCTCGGGGTGACACCAATTACAGGCGGCGCTGTTTATTCGACGACAGGCAGGCAAAAGGGATAGGGTGCGCTTCCTTGATGAAAGTAGGGCAAAAGCTTGACTATATCCACAATAATCCCCTGAAGGCATGAGAGGAATTTGCGTTAAAATAAGTTGTCCCCCCGGGGCTTT
>JAJYTC010000125.1 GCA_021793275.1 Deltaproteobacteria bacterium
CGGGCAAAGACTCGACCCTCCGTGACTTGGCCGATATCGTTCGTGGCATCATCGGTTTCGAAGGCCAAGTGCAATGGGATACGTCGAAGCCGGACGGCACGCCGCGAAAGCTGCTCGACATCAGCATATTAACCAACTTCGGTTGGCGACCCAGAGTGGGCCTGAAAGAGGGAATCCGATTGGCATACAAAGACTACATCAATCATAGTTCGAAGGAGTGCACCGGCAGGGTTGGCGGGACCTTGAATGGGTTTCAGCACTGAAGAGTGCTCATACCTCAATTCCTAAGATTGCATAGTCTGGAGGCTTGATTTGAAGGCTGCACTTATTACAGGCATAACCGGCCAGGACGGCGCCTACTTGGCCGAGTTTTTGATCAAAAAAGGATATTCGGTCCATGGCATAAAGAGAAGGGCCTCACTCTTTAATACCTATAGGATCGATCACCTCTACGAAGACCCGCACGTGGAAAATCGCCGGTTCACCCTTCACTATGGCGACCTTACCGACCCGACCAATCTTGTCAGGATTATCCAGGAGGTGCAGCCCGACGAGATTTATAATCTGGCAGCGCAGAGCCACGTAAAGGTCTCTTTTGAATCTCCCGAATATACCGCCAATGCCGACGGCCTTGGGACTCTGAGGCTCCTGGAGGCCATTCGCATTTTGGGCCTGGAGAGAAAAACGCGCTTTTACCAGGCGTCAACATCTGAGCTCTACGGCATGGTGCGGGAGATCCCGCAGAGGGAGACTACGCCCTTTTATCCCAGGTCTCCATATGCTGTGGCCAAGCTCTATGGATATTGGATTACGGTCAATTACCGGGAGGCCTATAATCTTTTCGCCTGTAACGGCATTCTTTTTAACCATGAATCGCCTATGCGCGGCGAAACGTTCGTCACGAGGAAAATAACCCGTGCGGCTGCAAGGATCGCCATGGGGCTGGAATCGAGCCTTCACCTGGGGAATCTTTCAGCCTTGAGGGACTGGGGGCATGCCAGGGATTATGTGAGGGCCCAGTGGCTCATTCTCCAGCAGGACCAGCCTGACGACTTCGTGATCGCTACAGGTGAACAGCACTCGGTCCGAGAGTTTTGCGAGCGCGCTTTCCGCAAGGCCGGACTTGAGCTTGGGTGGCGCGGCGAGGGAATCACAGAGACCGGCATCGTAACGCGCTCATGTGATTCGGAGCTTCTCCAGCCGCACATGGCTCATGACACGGCTGGCAGCATGCAGGTTGGGAAACCTGTCGTGTTCGTCGACCCTCGATACTTCCGTCCTACCGAAGTCGAGACCCTTTTGGGAGACCCGGGCAAAGCCAGAGAGAGGCTTGGCTGGCGGCCCGAGGTAAGCTTTGACGAGCTTGTTAGTGAGATGATTGTCCGCGATCTGGACGAAGCTGCACGAGAGGCGGCTTGTAGGAAGAACGGATTTGAAACTGCGGCAAGTTGCGAGGCGAATTTCTAAGAATAATTGATAAACTGCATTTTACGGTTTGCCTGCGTTCCCCTCCTTTTTATCGGTAAACGCCTTGAGCTTTTTAGGAGGTTTATGAATGTATAACAACTATTTCACATTCTCCTGCTCTCCCTTCGAAAGCACGCTCGACCAACGGTTCCTCTTCATGAGCGAATGCCATGAGGAGGTAATCGCGGCGCTGCTCTATTTCGCCAGGGCAAAGAAGAGCTTTGCGTTGGTGTGCGGCGACGTCGGAACGGGCAAGACGATGATCGTCCATCATTTCCTGGGTAAGCTCCCGGCTACCGTCCTGCCGATCCTGGTTCCCTATCCCGATGTCGAATACGTCGAGATACTTCGCTACATTGCACGAGATCTCGGCATTGGCGCGAAAGATAAAGACCTCCTCGAATTATCCGACGAGGTGAAAGCGCAGCTTGCAAGGGCGAGCGCCGAAGGCAAACAGGTGGTGCTGATCATAGACGAAGCCCATCTCCTTCCTGTTGCGAGCCTCGAAAATATTCGCCTCCTCTCAAATATCGAACTCAGCAAAAAAAAGCTTCTCCAGATAGTCCTGATCGGCCAGAACGAACTGGCCACAAAGCTTCGAAAACCGGAGCTCCGCCAACTGCGGCAAAGAATAAACATAAACCGTATCCTATGTCCCATGAATCCGGCCGAGACGATCAGCTACATCAACCACAGACTGAAGATAGCCGGATCGAGTTTCTATGCCTGTTTCGAACCGGGCTGCGGAAAGCTCATCTATGAGCTGACAGCCGGGGTCCCACGAAGCATAAACAGGCTGTGTGATACCGCCCTTCTCATCTGCATGACTCATAAAAGTGAAAAAGTAACCAGGAAGATCCTCAAAAAAGCTCGGGCCGCTCTGGAAAGCGATTCCGCCATGTCGGCAGGAGCGCATCCTTCGGGCCTGCTTTCGCATTCCAGGAAGCTTTGGCCGGCTTTTGCCGCAGCAGGGGTTTTGCTAATCGCGGTGTTTTTTTTCGGCTACGGCCGCTATTTCGGCCGCCATCTCAAAGCATCGATTCACGGTACCGTTGCAGGGCAGGAAAGCGGCGACTCTCGCCGGATGTCCCGAATTCCCGCTTTTAAGGCCAAAGTTTCGGCCGACGCTGTCCCAGCAGCCGCTCCAGCAAATGCACCGCCTCTAAACGCTATCGAAAAGAGCGCCGGAGCAGGCAATGCAATTTCTCCTCCCGGTCGACAAAACGGCGCCGGGCCTCCGGTATGCAGACAAACGATCAGGGAAGACCGGTTCTTCGGCACCAAGCCCCAAACTGCCAAACCTTTTCGAAAGGTGGCCGTTTTCCCAAAATACGCCCGTCCCTCGTGCCCGACCAAAGGCGCGCTCAAGGCTCAAAGACCGGACTCATTACGTTCCGATTTTACGGTCCTAACGGTAAAGAAGGGAGATACGTTGAGCGGGCTCGCCGAAAGATGGTTTCCCCAAAACCCGGTCTACGGCCTTGAATGGATCCTCGCTGCTAATCCGCAGATCCATGACAAAAATCTGATCCTTATCGATCAGCTCCTGAAGATCCCGAAGAAGAACTGAAAAATCGATTCACCGCAGACAACGCTGAGATAGGACCATATTTATACTGATCCTATTAGTCGAGCTTTTTCCTCAGCGTCCTCTGCGGTGGAATCTTCTAAGGATACCGAAATGAAGAGAAGAAAACAGGACTCCATTTACTCCAGGATCGAGCAGGATGAATTATATGCCCGCCCGAAGCCACCCGCCCTTCCTCTAAAAGATGAGGCCGATCCCCAAGACTCCTCATTTTCTCTTCCCGATTCTCTAATCAAAAACGCAAGCCTTCCTGCTCAAGAACTGGTCCAGGCGCCTGATACTTGCGTTCTCTCCTGCCCGGCGGAAGAGGCTGCGGCCGCCGAACCCGAAGCAATCGAGCCTTCGGCTTCCAAAGCTTTTCCCCTCTCCACCCGGGCCATGGGTGAAACGGATATTTTCCAATCTTTTGCGGATTCTTTTGTTTTGGTCGCTCCGGGGACTTTTCTTATGGGAAGCCCCGACTGTGAAGTCGGCCGGGAAAACGATGAAACGATTCACGAAGTGACTATTACGAAACCGTTCTTCATTCAGAACACGCCGGTGAGCCAGGGGCTGTGGAAAGCCGTTATGGGGGTAAATCCGGATTCTTTCCAGGAAGACCGAGACGATTTACCTGTCGAGTCGGTGTCCTGGAACCAATGCCGGGAATTCATCAGAAGACTGAACTCGATAACTGAAGGTAAATATCGGCTCCCGACCGAAGCCGAGTGGGAATTCGCCTGCCGCGCCGGAAGCAGCGCCGCTTTTGCAAACGGAGATATTTCGGAGATTTACTGCGGCCCCGACCCGGTTCTCCGGGAGATGGGCTGGTACTGCGGCAATTCCGGCAGAAAGATACGGCCGGGCGGGCGGAAAAATCCGAACGGTTGGGGCCTGTTTGACATGCACGGCAATATCGGTGAATGGTGTCAGGACTGGTACGGCGACTACCACTCCGATCCAGCCGCAGACCCTTGCGGACCTGCATCGGGGGCTTCGAAAGTCGTCCGCGGGGGCTCCTGGTTTGGAAGCGCCAAAAACTGCAGGTCGGCCGCCCGCTTCCATTGGCCGCCGAACTCAAAAAGTGATCTTATCGGCTTCAGGCTCGTAAGAGAAGCCTGAGGAAAAATTTTAAGCATTCAGAGCAGCTGAGGCCGGATCTCGATCTCTCGTACGCTTCCGTAGCGCAGCCTGTGCGGGGATGGGGTCCTGAACAGGCGTAAATCAGGGCAGGTGGAATTTTCCATCTGCCCTTTTTAATTACACGCTACACAGTCCGCCTGTTTTTTCACTTCTGCTCGGCCTTTTTCGATTCTTCCGAGCCGTTTCCCCCGTTCCAGAGCAGGTGCGTCTTGTAGCCTCCGCTCAGGTTCTTAACGTCATACCGATTCTGGGACAGGACCCTTGAGGCATAGTAGGACCTCTGCCCGACCAGGCAATAAGTCCAAATTTCGCGGTCTTCGGGCAACTCCTCCATCCTCGATCGCAGGTCGTTTAATGGAACGTTTACGGCGTTTTCGACGTGTCCCTTTTGGAATTCGGAAGGGTTGCGCACGTCCAGGATGAAAGCCTCCGAATTTTCGAGTTCTTCCCATTGAGCAACACGCACGTCACCACGCAGTACGTTTGCCGCGATCATTCCCGCCATGTTGACCGCGTCTCTGGCCGAACCGAACTGGGGAGCGTAGCTCAATTCGGCTTCTTCGAGATCGAAGACGGTAGCGTTTTTCTGGATCGCCATGGATATAACGTCGATTCGCTTCTCGACACCATCGTGGCCTACGGCCTGCGCGCCCATGATGCGTCCGTCGCTCTTCGAAAAAATGAGCTTGAGACTCATGGGCTTTGCCCCGGGGTAATAAGTCGCATGATTTGAGGGGTGCAGATAGATTTTGTCACAATTTTCCCATAGCCCTGCCCTCTTGAGTGCTTTTTCGCTCGGCCCGGTGGAAGCGATTCTCAGGTCGAACACGCCGCACACCATCGTCCCCTGTCCTCCCCTGAATGTTCTGTCTCTGCCAAGGATCACATCGGCCGCAATGCGCCCCTGGCGATTTGCCGGACCGGCAAGCGGCATAAGGGACCACTTGCCGGTGACAAAATCCTGCACTTCAACCGCATCCCCCACCGCCCAAATCTTGGGATCGCTTGTCATCATCCGGTCGTTTACCCTGATACCGCCAAACTCTCCGATATCCAGCCCGGATTCTCTGGCAAGTTTTGTCTCGGGCCGCACGCCGACGGCGAGAATGACCAGGTCGGCCGTCCGTTTCGCGCCCGATCTCATCTGGATCGAGATCGAGCCGTCGGGCAGCCGATCGAAACCCGAAACGGCATCTCCGAGATGAAGGGAAACGTTGTGCCGCCTCAGCTCGTCATGAACCGGGCTGATCATCTCGGCATCCATCAGGGGCATGACCTGCTGCTGCATTTCTGCAATACTGACTTCAATTCCCAGCCCCGCCAGGTTTTCCGTCATCTCCAAGCCTATAAATCCCCCGCCGACCACCATCGCCCGCCCGGCGTTCAATTTTTCCAACCAGCCCTTGACTTGCCTGGTGTCCGGAATATTTCTGACAGTGAAGATGCCGGGCAGGTCCACGCCAGCAACCGGCGGCTTTATCGGCGAGGCGCCCGGCGAGAGGACAAGAGCGTCGTATTTTTCGCGATATCTCCTTTGGGTCTCGGCTTCGACGATTTCAACTTCACTGTTCTCCCTGTCAATCGATATAACTTCGGACTTGAGTCGGACGTCGATGTTGAAGCGCTTTTTGAATAAAGCGGGAGTTGCCACAAGGAGTGCGTCTTCTCGCTTTATTACATTGCCCACGTAATAGGGAAGACCGCAATTGGCAAATGAAACGTAAGGACCTTTTTCGATAAGGAGGATTTCAGCCTCTTCGGAAAGCCTTCTTGCCCTTGTCGCGCATGAAGCTCCGCCCGCAACGCCGCCGATAATGATAATTCGTTTTCCCGATTTCATATCTCCCCCGCTGTTGCAGTTAAAATTCCGGCCCTTCCTTTTGGGAAAACGCCGGCGCCCCTTCCATATTGTCGCTTATGGAGACTACTTCGAAGGCTCTCGACCGCGCATCCGGTCCAACACGGCATACGCTATACGACGCTGGTTCTCATCGTAGAATTTCAGGTAATGGTACGCGTAAGACTCCTCGAAACCCCGCAGGGTTTTGTGCTCGCCCCCGAAACCGGGGTCGACCATCCCTATGCCGTTTTCGATGGCAAAGGATATGGGATAATAATAACATGTGGCAAAGTGCAGAAAAGGCACTTCCCGGAAGCTCCCCCAATACCTGCCGTAAAGTCTTTCGGCCTTGTTGTAGAAAAGCGCCATGCCAATCCGCTCTCCCGACAGTTGAGATACCG
The DNA here is from genome assembly GCA_021793275.1 of Deltaproteobacteria bacterium. Taxonomy (GTDB): domain Bacteria; phylum Desulfobacterota; class Syntrophobacteria; order Syntrophobacterales; family Syntrophobacteraceae; genus SbD1. Next base: position 6,419 of record JAJYTC010000125.1, read on the forward strand.
AGAAGGCGCACCTTTGCGCGAAGTTATCCCCGAGCAGGCTGAAAAAGGATTCGTTGAGAAAAGGCCTTATTCCGCGCCCCATATGTTTGGTCCACGTGCGCCTGTAGAGCAGATACAGGTCATGGTAGAATGATGGAGGCGCGCTGGTTCCCTCAACCATGCTTATCTCGATGCCCGAGTCGCGAATGGAGCGCCACTCACGTTTTATCTTGGTCCTGCGGCCCGATTTGAAGGAGAGCAGGAACTCGTCGAAACTGTTGTACCCCCGGTTAAACCACAGCAGGTGAGGGCTGCTTAACCTCAGGTATCCGTGTTCCGCCAGGACGCGGTTAAGAGGAGACTCTGGAGCGACGAAGTAAAATCGGCTCGTGGACAAACCGCGCTCCATTGCAATTTCATCTATCTTTTCGAGCATACCGGCGAAAATCGCGGGGCCGTCCAGGCCGGAGGCAACGAGGAAATCATAGCCCGGGACCGGCGTATAGGGTATGCTTCCCACCAGGCCCGAACCGACTGGTAACCCTGTCAGTTCGGATAAGAATTCGATCAAACCGCCGTCGCCGAATTCCACCCAGGCGCGTTCCCGTTGATACAGGGGGGCAATTGCCACAATTCCCGTATCGTCATAAAGGGTCAGGTGGGCCGGGCTGTATCCGCTGTCGGTCGAGACCGAGCCTGATTTTTCGAGCGCATGCAGGTACTCGAACTCGAGCATCGGCGATGAATCAACAGCGAGGGCATTCCATTGCTCCGGTGCAACCTCCTCGATTCCCGATAAGATTTTTACCCTTTTTTCCATCTGGCGGGATTAATTCTCCTGTACTATTGTGGTTACGACGTTACATTGTATCACAACTTTCAAGGTAATGCGCCTGCGCTTCTGAATTTTAGGCGGCCTGTAGAATTCAAAGGAGAACGGCTATGCTGCCCGATCGGATCTCTTCATTTATCAGCGACCATATCGAGGACTTCACTCGTGAACTGGTCCAGTTTCTCGCAATTCCCAGCGTCAGCACTCTAAGCGAACACTCCGACGATGTTCTGAGCGCCGCCCGATGGGTGTTCGATCAACTGGAGAGGTGCGGATTCAAGGGGAGGATCTACCCTACCGAGCGCCATCCGATAGTTCTGGCACGCTCTCCTGAAGTATCCGGAGCGCCGGTTTTACTTATCTACGGTCACTATGACGTCCAGCCGCCGGAGCCCCTGGATGAATGGCATACTCCCCCTTTTTCGCCCGACATCAGGGATGGCTTTATATACGCCAGAGGAGCGAGCGACGATAAAGGTCAGTTCCTCACATATATAAAAGCGGTCGAAGCCGTGCTTGGCGCCGAGGGAAAGCTTCCGATCAACCTGATTGTGCTGGCCGAAGGTGAGGAGGAGATTGGAAGCCCGAATCTGGAAAAATTCCTGGTGGACCATCGCGACGAACTGCGTGCGGATGCCGTGACAATCTCGGACGGTTCACAAATTGCCCCCGGAAGCCCGGCAATAACCTACGGCCTTCGGGGCCTCAGCTATCTGCAGATCGATATCAGGGGACCGCGTTTCGATGTTCATTCCGGTGTATTCGGCGGCATAATTCACAATCCCGCCCAGGTGCTGGTGGACATGCTGCAGAAGCTCAAGAACCCGGACGGAACTGTGGCCATCCCCGGCTTTTATGATGACGTCCTCGGTCTCGAAGACTGGGAGAGGAAGGAAATGGTCTCTACTCCCGCGGATATCGATGCCCTTATGAATTATCTGGGCGTTTCGGAACTAACGGGTGAGCCGGGCTATTCGGTGACGGAACGTAGCACCGCCCGGCCGACGTTGGATATCAACGGACTGTGGGGCGGCTTCTCCGGGGAAGGTGCAAAAACGATAATTCCGGCTAGAGCAGGGGCGAAAGTGAGCATGCGTCTGGTTCCAAACCAGGTTCCCGAAAGAATCGACCAGCTGTTCATGCGGTTCGTTAAGGATCTGTGCCCCGCGGGCGTAAGCGTTGAATTTAAAGGCATCCATCACGCCGACCCTGTGCTGATCAACCGAAACACCTCCAGAATGCTGGCTGCCGAAAGAGCGATAGAGTCCGGGTTCGGCAAAAAGCCCCGATTCAAAAGGGAAGGCGGGTCGATTCCGGTCGTCAACCTGTTCAGAAAACACCTCGACCAGGAAAATATCCTGCTCCTTGGCTGGGGAAGCCCCGATGACGGAGTCCATTCTCCAAACGAACGGTTCTGCCTCGATGACTTTCACCGCGGAATCCGATCGGCAGCCGCGTTGTTCTATGAAATAGCGCGATGAACCAGGAGTGCCCGGTGGGCACGGTATCAAGACTCGATTCGACTTGTCATTACCCCGCCGGTTTTAGAAGCCATTGAAGATTGTCGGGCGGTTTTTGTTTTTTGCGTGCGCAAAAGAGTATGCTGATTCGCCGATTTCGAGGGTCACCTCTTGGAAATATCGGCTTTCGGTCTGAGTAACCAACGACCCTGCAAATCCTCACCGGATTAATGCCGTCTTGTTCAATTACCCGCTTGGCCGACAGGGCCCTGGCCACTGAGAGTTCCCAGTTAGACATCTGGCCTGCCCCCGGAGGCGCTGAATCCGTATACCCTTCCACCGCAATTTTATTTGGAAAATTCTTGATAACGCTCACAACCGAACGAATGATTTGCTTGCCCAGCTCCGTGACCTCAGCGCTTGCCGATTGAAAGATCGGGTGCTTCTTGGTGTCAACTATCTGGATTCTTACACCCCGGGACGTTACTTCTATATAAACATGCTTCTCCGCCCCCGCCGCGGGTCCGCTCTGGGAAATGCCGGTCATCAGTTGCTTGGCCAGGTCGTTGTTGGTGAGGCCGCCATCGTATCGGCCCGAGTTCAGTACACTCTGGTCGCCGTAATTTTGGCCGACCGGCCTGTTCCCTCCCTTGTACATGAATGATACGCCACCCTTGGTAAACAGGCTGAAATTCCGGAAATAGTATGCCAGAACGGCCCGTTTCTGCTGGGAAGTCATATTAATGAGCCACATCAGCAGAAAGAAGGCCATCATGGCCGTTACAAAGTCGGCATATGCCACTTTCCAACTTCCACTGTGGCCTTCCGCGTGATGTTTTTTTATTCTTTTTATGATGATTTTTTTTGATTTGGATTCGCCCATGTCATTTCGCCCTGGCCTTTTTCACCAAATTCTCCAGTTCCAAAAATGAGGGTCTGAGTTCCCCGGGCACAACCCTTCTCGCAAACTCGATCGCCACCTGTGGGGAAGGGGTATTCATAAACGCCAGAAGCGCCGCTTTGATGACCGTTAGAAATTCCTTGTCCTCGTTTGCTATATTTTCGAGATTTTTGGCTACCGGGCCCACAAAACCATAGCACATCAGCACGCCGGTAAAAGTGCCCACCAACGCCGCGCCGATATCGTGACCGAGCACGACGGGAGGAGAGTTGATCTGTTTCATAGTCAGCACAACGCCCAGAACGGCAGCCACGATACCCAGCCCCGGCAGCGAGTCGGCTACGTTCGCAATGCTTTTCGCCGGGATCATGGCTTCCTCGTAGTGCGCATCGATTTCATAGTCGAGAAGGTCGCCCATTTCATGGGCTTCTATATCCGTTATGGTAAGAGTGCGCAGCGTGTCGGTAAGAAAAGCCAGAGCGTGATGGTTTTTTATAAACGACTGGTGACTTTTAAAGATCGGGCTTTTTTCCGGCTCGTCCAGATCGCTTTCGATTGAAACCAGCCCTTCTTTTCTGATTTTGTAGAATACATCGCTCAACAGCACTAGAGCGTCCAGGTAGTCTTTTCTGGAAAAAACCCTGCTTTTGAACATTCGCAGCAAACCTGCCTGAACGGCTTTTATCACTTTCAGGGGCGATGCGATGACAAAGCCGCCCAGGGCGGCTCCGAAAATGATAAGAATCTCCGAAGGCTGAATGAGAAGGCTGACGTTGCCATGCTCCATCAGATACCCGCCAAGAACTGCACCCACAACTACTGCAATTCCAACGACTACGAACATTAGTCCGTATGGCTCCTTTTCTTTCGCAGTATCTCGCGTTGCTTGTGGAAAACATACTTTTCGATCTGTTCGCGAATGTCATCGTCGATGTCGGTGAATTCAACGCAAAGTTCACTGCTTTCGCCGACGGGTTCGCAACTGACCACTTTTCCATAGATATAGAAGATCATCGAAACTGCGGTCGGCAGCATCAGCTTTATTTCGACAAAATCGTCCCGCACATAACTCGCGGTCGAAAGAACTCTCAGTCCTCCACCGCTGATGTTGACTTTCAGCAAATCCATCTCTTTGCTTTTGGAGTCGAATGCAAGCATTTTGATGATCGAATCGAGCTTGGAGTTCAATATTTTCAGGCAGTCCGAAAGAGCCTGGTCCTCGATCTCCGGCATCTCCGGATGCTCCGCAAGAGCGGATTCGACCACTATTCGCGAACGCAGTTGCTGCCTCTCCTCTTGAGGGACGGCGCGAATATTGACCGTCAGATATCCGGTCACCCTTGCGTATTCCCTCATCGAAAGAAACGGGCTGTCTTCTTCAAATTCCTTGAAACCGTTCATATTACAAAGGACCTCCGAGCTTTGACACGGTTACGGCCGAGGGGCCCCAGGGCAGCCGCCCTGCCGATCAACGCCCCCGTCCTCCGGCATCAAATGGAAAATCGGATTTTTTTCAGTCCGCCATGAGAAAAAACTGCTCCAAACCAATTTATCCTCAATCTTTATGGACACTATTTATTTTTGCGAAGGCCCGATAGCATTTCCGGGGACTCTTTGAAAGCATCCGGGACGGCCCTGTTGATACTTATGGAAAGCTTGAGGTCGTCCCGGACGAAATCGAGGATTCAGAGGGGGTGAACCGATCTTTTATTCGCTCTCCTGCCTGGCTTCGGCAAGACGCCGCGCGCTCACCTCGTCAGTGGAATAATCCGGCAGAAGGATCGGCGCGACTATGGAGTCGGCGACGCCAGCCTCGACAAGTTCTTTTTCAAACCTGGCCACATGCTCCAAAGTGAGTTTACCCAACTCGATGCCGCCGTTGACATATTTGGCGGCGCTAACGCCCGCCCTTCTGCCGAAAGTGATGACATCCTGGAGGCTGTTGCCCATGAGGCGATTTTCACCGTGCAGTCCTCCGGTGCACTCGCCTGCGCAAAAAAGTCCCGCAATAACCGTTTCACAATCGGCATTTATTGCTATGCCTCCATTTTGGTAATGCAGCGTGGGATAGACGAGCATCGGCTCCTTGCTGATGTCTATGCCGTGCCGTTCGAACTGGATGAATTTTGCAGGCAGTTCCTTGCGCACAGTCCCTTCGCCGTGCAGCAGGTCGATCATCGGGGAATCGAGCCACAGGCCGTAGCGTCCGGTCGGAGTTACGACGGCTTTGTTCTTTTCTATGGCTTCCTTTATGAGTTCGGCCGATTCCACATCGCGGGGCTCGAGGGGAAAACAGAACTGCTCGCCGTCGACATTGAGCACGTGAGCGCCGAGGCCGCGCACTTTTTCGGTGATCAGCAGGCCCACGTTTTGTTCCGGGTAGGCAACTCCGGTGGGATGATACTGCGTCGAGGGAAGGCAGGTGGTTCCGACGCCGGTCCGGTAGGCCATAACGACGCCGTCCATCGTTGCCCCGTAGTGGTTGGTGGTTGCAAAGCCCTTGATATGCAACCGCCCGTTTCCGCCGGTTGCGATGATTACCGCCTTGGCGCGCGCTATGAAGAATTCCCTGGTCTCCATGTTGTAGAGGACGGCGCCCGCGCATTTTCCGGTCTCATCGAGGATGATTTCCACGGCGGGGGTAAATTCCAGGACGGAGATCCGGTCCCTGCGGTTGCGGGCCTCATCTCTTAAGACGCGCATGATTTCGGCGCCGGTCATATCGCCCGAGGACTGCATGCGCTTGCGGCATGAGCCTCCGAAATGCTGGCAATTCAAGCGGCCGTCGGGCAGCTTGTTGAAAATCATTCCGAGGGACTCGAGCCATGCGATTGAAAGAGGGGCGTCATGAGCCATGGCTGCCACAAGGTCGGGCTGGTTGGTGAAGTGGCCGCCGCCGATCGTATCGAGGTAGTGATAAAAGGGAGAGTCGCATTCCTGGGTAGCAGCCTGGATCCCGCCCTCGGCCATCATCGTATTGGCGTCGCCGTGGCGGAGCTTGGTTGCCATGATGACTTCAAGTCCTGCGTCCGTAGCCATTAAAGCGGCCGAAGTGCCGCCTCCGCCGGCCCCGAGGATAAGGATGTCGGTATCGTAATCGGGGCTGGAAAGATCGACCTTTTCAGAACGGAGCATCGAACGGGATTCCATCACCCTCGCGACTTCCTCGGGCACGACAAGGCCTTTGTCCGGTCCGACCCTGAGGGCTATTCGGCCTTCCTGCTGGTAGTCGGGATGGAATTTGCCGAGGACCACCGCGCGCTCCTCAAGGCTCAGTGCAGGGAAATTCTCTCCGCGTCTCGCCTTGGCCAGGCGTTCGGGCCTTGTTGCTTCAACCTTCTTGATCAGTTCCTTCATTTGAGGTGTATAACTCATCGGTTTCTCCTGGAAACTTGCCTTTTTGCAATAGGTGAAGAGAGTGGCGAGAAGCTGGGCCTACAGGCGACTGACATCCTTGGGCATCCATGTCCCGAGCGGCACCATATCGGGTTCGCGCTCCCGTTCCTTGTAGAGTTTTTCGAGTTCCGAATGGCCCATCTTCTGCAGTTCGGTCAGCATGGCATCGTATTTCCCGGACTCGATTTCCGTCACGCGCTTTTGTAAATGTTCGGCCCGCGGCTGAATGTATTTTCCGTAGAGGCGGCGCACCAACTGAGCTATATGATATTGAGGCAGTTCGCCCATGCACCGGCTGGCGCACAGTCCACACTGGATGCAGTCGAAGGAGAGCCTGGCGGCCCTGGCAAGATCTCCCTGTTTTATTGCTGAGATGTAGTCGAGCACTTCGACTTTCATCGGGCACGCCTTGGTGCAGTTGTTACAGGCCACGCAGCGGAAAAGCTCCGGATAGAGGGCATGGACCGCATCTGCGAGCGGCTCGATTTTCTCTATGTCGTATACCGCCCGGTTTGCGGGATAAAACGGGATCTGCGCCAGGTACATGTTGGGTTCTACAACCGTCTGGCAGGCCAGGCCGAAATAGAGTTTATAATCGCCTTCCTTGCGGTAGACCGTCGGGCAAGCTCCACAAATGCCGCCCCGGCAGCCCGCACCCCTCAGGAACTTGAAGCCCGCATACTCCATTGCCTTCATTATGGTAAGCGTTTCCGGCACTTCATAGCGCTTGCCCATCACAAATATCGGGATGGTCTTCGCCCCCTCGGGAAGTATAGCCCTGTCACCAGTTGCAACCTGTTTGGGTGCTGACATTTAATTTTTCTCCTTGAACTTGAATTGATCTTCCTATTCGACCGGGAATTTTCTCTTATGCCCGGATGGCAGCCGATTCCACAGGGAAATTTTTCGATTTCAAAAAATCGATTGAAGCCGCGTCACTCATATCGGGCCTGTAGGACT
>JAJYTC010000004.1 GCA_021793275.1 Deltaproteobacteria bacterium
GGCACTACAGTTCTTTGGCGGGGCATACAGCAACTCGAACCCGCCGTCGCAATGTACGTTTTCCTGCTCCCACACCTCAAACATGGCCCATGACAATGGGGGCATGTGTGGGTAATTGTAAGGATAAGGCTGTGCCCACCCTACCTGGACCCGCGCCTGGCTTTGGGTGGACACATGTGCCATCGTGCCCGCCGCCCTCGCGAGTCGTGTTTCCGGATGAAAGCTAACTAGTCGCCAATGATCCATCGATGCATCCGAATCAGCAGATAATAGACTACCGGCGTGACGATGAGCGACAGCGACAGGGAAAAGAACAACGCGCCAATGACGGCGACGCCAAGAGGCTTTAGCATCTGGGCGCCCGTTCCGACGCCATAGGCCAGAGGCAACATGCCCAGAGCGGCCGCAAGCGAGGTCATCAGCACCGGGCGCAACCGGCGATGGCCGGCTTGCACCAGCGCCTCGATCAATTCGACTCCCTGCGCCTGCAACTGCTGAAAATAGTCCATCACCAAAATGCCGTTTTTAGCTACGATGCCCACGCCGATGATGGCGCCGAGAAAGGATACAATATCGAGTGAAACGCCGGTGGCCCACAGGGCGGCCACGGTGCCGAACAGCGCAAGCACGGCTCCAAAAACAATCGCGATTGGTTCGTAGAAGGAACGGAACCCGGCCAACAGCACGGTGAACACGAGCAAAATGGCTGCCAGCAACACTACCAGCAGATTGCGGAAAGATTTCTGCTGCTCATGATAGAGACCGCCATATTCCACCGAACCCGGCGGCAGCCATTTGTCCCGGCTGAGTCGCGCCTTGATTTCCCGCATTGCTGTCCCCAGATCGATGCCTTCAAGGCGAGCATAAACAATGTCGTCCTGCCGCAAATCCTGCCGCTGCAATTCCATCTGATCGGGCTCGACATGCACGGCGGCGACCTGGTTGAGCCGTACCAGCGCGCCGCCGGGTGTGCGGATTTGCAAATTGCCCAATTCCGCGATGGTTTCCACGCTTTTGGGAGTTGCCATCACGCGGATGTTCACGGTGCGGTCGCCTTGGAGCAGGTAGGAGGAAATCTTGCCGAGCAGCGCGGTATGTACAGCATCGGCGATGTCATTTACAGTCAAACCATAGCGTTTCGCCTCGGCGGGGCGCACCCGGAAGTTGATCGAAGGACCCGTAACCGTCAGACCGTCGAAGGTATCCACTATGCCGGGGATTTTCCTGATCTGGGCCGTCACGCGCGGGGCGACCTTTTTCAGCCATGACATATCCGGGGAGAATAAATAGATTTCAATCGGGTTGGGCGCCATCTGCAAATCACCCATCACATCACTCAGGTAGCCGTGAAAATCCCAGCGGATCATCGGGAAACGCCGGTTGAATTTACGGCGCATTGCATCGAGCACCTGCTCGGTCGTCTGTTTGCGATTGGCCTTGAGTTTGATCAGATAATCGCCGACGTAAGGCTCGGTGATGAACGGCCCCAACTGTGTGCCCAACCGGCGGGAATAGCCCTCTACGTTCGGGTTGGCGCGGATGTATTTTTCGGCTTCATCCAGGACGCGCGAGGTCTCGGCGAGGCTCGTGCCCGGCCGCGCCGTAAGATCCATTACAAATCCGCCTTCGTCAAAATGCGGCAGAAATTCCGTGTGCAGTTGCCGATACATGAACACGCCGGCAACGAGTATCAAGACGCATACCAGCATGGTCAGCCAGGAATTCTGCAGCGCCCGGCGAACCGCGTATTCATAAGCCCGGAGGACGCGCTTGAGCAAAAAGCCGGCTTCATCAGGCCCGGAACGGCCGCGGATGAACCATGCGGCCAGCGAGGGGGTCAGCGTGACCGCCAAAAGAAGGGATACCAGCAGCGCCACCACCATTGTAAGCCCCAACGCGCGGAAAAACACGCCCGCCATTCCGCCCAGATAGGCCAAGGGCAGGAAGACCACCACCGGAGTAAGAGTCGAGCTTACCAGAGCGGCCAGAATTTCGCCCATGGCCTCATGAATGCAGGCAAGGCGCGACCCGCCGGCCGCGAGCCGATGGCACATGGCTTCGACGACGACGATGGCGTCGTCAATAATCAGCCCGATTGACGCCGCCAGGCCGCCTAGCGTCATCATGTTGAAACTCATGTTCGCCAGGCGCATCACGACGAAGGTGATCAGCACCAGGACCGGAATAGTGACGACGGCGGTAAGGACGCTGCCCCAGTTTTTGAGGAACAGATAAAGAATGAACACTGAAAGGGCTAGACCGAAAAGAATAGCGTCCCGCACGCTGCCAACCGATTCGCGCACAAATTGGGACTGGTCGTAAAAAAAGCCCAGGTGCATGTCCGGGGGCAGTTCTTTATGCAGTTTTTTAAGATCCTGTTTCAACATCCCGGCAATTTGGAGAAGGCTGGAACCCGGCTGGCTTTCGATGTTGAACAATACGGCCTGACGCCCCTGCGCGGTGATGCTCGTATAAGCCGGCTTGGGCCCGCGAACCACGCGCGCCACGTCTTTTATGAGAACAGGATGTCCGCTGTGAACCCTTATAACCACGTTGCCTATGTCGGCCGGCGAGAGTATCCGACCGTCGACGGTGGTCAAGTACAGGTGATAATTTTCGGTAATCATGCCAGCGGCGGCGATCAGGTTGCTTCTGGTGAGCGCGTTACTCACGTCTGACATGGCCAGTCCGGCTGCCTGCAATTTCAGCGGGTCCACCATGACATGATATTCGGGCACGCGGCCGCCGAGGATTTCCACCCTGGCGACGCCGGGGATTTGAAGAAACAGCGGTTTGATTTTATAAACGGCGGTGTCCCACAAATCCATCTGGCTGCGTGTGGAACTGGTGAGGCTGATGCCGATGATCGGGTAGCTGAGGGTGAAGGCCACCCGCGACACGTCGGTCTTTGCGGTGGGCGGCAGGTCGCTGCGGATTTCCGACAGCCGCCCCATCACATAGACCTCCGCCTGTTTCATGTTCGTGCCCCAGGTGAAAATCACGTTGATGATAGCCGAGCCGCGCGATGTGGAGGAAATCACCGACTTAACGCCGGGAATGCTCTTCATCGACTCTTCGATGGGGCGCGTGATGGTGGCCATCATTTCGTTGGCCTGCATAATGCCGTTACTTACCATGACGACTATGCGCGGGAAAGGCGTCTCAGGGAATACCGCCGAAGGCGTGTGCAGCGCGCAAAAAATTCCGGCCAGACAGAGCACAACCGCGATGAACGTGATGGACAACGCGTGCCGGGTGGCGAACCGGCCAACGCGTGAGGGGGTGGTCGAGCTCATCGATTCGTCACCTGGATTTGCGTTTTCTTCGGTAACCCGTAGGCGCCGACGGTCACCACAGTCTCACCGGCTTTGAGTCCCTTATGCTCGACCTCTACCCAGCTGCTTTCACGGAATCCTATCTGCACCGGCACTCGCGTGGCCTCTGTGTCGTGGACCAGCCAGATGAAGCTCTTTCCGTCCTGGCGAGTCACCACGCTTGCTTGCGGCACGGCGAGGCAGTTCACGTGAGTAGCCGTGACGATTCGAAGCGGAACATACCGGCCTGGAAGCAAGCCGCTGTCAGCCGGCAAGGGCGCCCACGCCGTCACCGTCCCGTTGCTCGTGTTCACCGTCGGGCTGACGAAGGAAAGCTTCGCATCCACCGGCGGCTGCGTCAGCACCTGCACCGGCTCACCTGGTTTTAATTCATTTGCTTCCCATTCGGGCACGGCGGTTTTAACCACCAGGCGCTTCAAATCCATCACTTCGGCCACCACCGTGTTGACGCCCACCGCCGCGCCGGGCTTGACGTTGAGGCTTACGACCGTTCCCGACAACGGTGTGGTGATGCGCAGCAGGGCCAGTTGGTTCTCGGCGTTTTGCAAATTTTTCAACGAGGTGTTGTGTTGGGCGTACAATTGTTTCTGCCGTGCGACTTCCTGTTCGGCATAAGCGGCGGTCACCGAACCGGAATTGAGGGTCATGAGCACCCCGCCCTTGCGCACGCTCTGGCCTTCGGCGACATTAACCCGGTACACGACCCCGGTGGTGGGCGAGGCCAGCGGGGCATCGGCGGCGGGTCGAACAGCCGTGGCGGGGGCCGGGCCGACCGTGCCGAAGCCGGTCACGTAGCGGTGCAGCGTCATGCGCCGGATCGTGCCGATTTGGACGCTCACAAGTGTGGGCGCGCTTACCGCTTCCTTTCGCGATACACGAGCGATGCGGTGGACTTTTAACAGCCAATAAAGGCCCAATCCGGCACATAGAAAGACGATAAGGCCAATTGCGATTCGTTTTGATTTCATTGTTTCACATCTTCATTTGCAACAGGTGCTGTTTCGGCCGCATTAAGCCCCGAGGCCGAAAGAGTGAGCGGGCTTTGCACCGCGTCTTCCAAGCGGCCGAGCGCCCGTTGCGCCTCGATCAAAACGTTTAGCCGGTTTTGCACTCCGGCGTTAAAGGCCACTTGCGCGTTGGCCAAAGCCAACGGCTGCAGCTCTCCAGCCTGAACCTGCGCGCGTACCGAGACCAATCTACGGCGCAAACTTTTGAGCAACCCGTCGGCAGTGGCGACCTCTCGCAAGGCCGCTTGGTAGCCGGCCAACGCGCTGTCAATCCGGCTGATGGCTGCAGTTTGCACGGCGAGAAAACGCGCGGCGGCCAACTTGCGGTTCGCCTTCGCTTGAGCGATCGGGCCCTGATTCTGGTTCAGAACAGGCAATGTCAGGGTCAAGCCAAGGTCCCATTCGTTATCGCCGGCACTGCCGGCGTTATAGGCGTAACCCGGTCCGAGATGGATATCGGGATACTGGTTGGCGATCTGGAGCTGGAGCTCGGACTGGCTGGCGGCATAATCAGCCAGGGCGCTGCGAACGTCGGCGCGATTGAGCAGTGCCCACCGCCGGACCTCCGGCCTGGTTAACCGTCGGGGAAAGGTTTTCAATGGGGCGAAGGAGAACCTCACGGCTTTTAGCGCACGTATCGGAACGCCCAGCGCCTTCGCCAGGGCAACGCGCGCCTGACGGTACCGAGCGGCGGCGGCCTGCCTGGCAAGGCTGGTGGTATCAAGGGCGATGCGGGCCTGGGTGACTTCGTAGCTGGAGACGCTGCCGACAGCCACCTGGCCTTCGAGCATCCGTAATACGTTGCATTGGGCCGTTTCCTGGCGCGCCAGCAACGATTCTGTTTGTCGCGCCGCGTAGAGATCCAATAACGCGGCGCGCACTGCGCTGCGCACTTGCCAGACAGTACCGACCAGATTCCAGCGCGCGGCCTGCGCCAAATGGAACGTATTCGCAAGGCGATAGCCGCGCTTGCCGGCGGTCTCGATCGGCCAGTCGATGCTGAGCGGCACCAACCACGGCGTGGGATTGTCGGGAATCTGGGCATCGTATCCCGGAGTCACGGATATGGACGGGTTCGGGCGTTCACCCGCGGTAATTCGAGCGGCCCTGGCCGCCAGCAATCGGGCGCGCGCCTCGGCCAAAGCTGGTTGATAATAAAACGCGGCAAGGGTCAGTTGTTTCAGAGTCCAGGCTTGTCCGGGCATTGGCGCAACGACGTGATTGGCTTCCAAAAACGCGCGCAAACCCGGATTTTCCAGCGAGCGGTCGTTGAACTCCTCAACGGTTTTCCCCGGTGAAAGGGGTTGCGGATGAAACGTGGCGCAGCCTCCAAGTGTTACGAGAATGGAGGCCATGATAAATGCTGTTTTAACTCTCATCGCCCCGCCCGAAGGGACGCTCGCATACGATATGCAAAGCCCCTCCCTTTACCAATGGGAATGAAAAAGCCATGGTCCTCTAATACCACACTGCAGCCCTTCAGGAGAAACCTGATTGCGCCGGGCCGGCTTTTCAATCTCCATCGTCCCAATCATCATGATGACGCCAGTCATGGCGGCAGTCATGATCCCGATAATAGGGGCGGTAGTAGCCGTCGTCATCGTCTTCACCATAGTAGGGATACACCCTGACCGGCGCGGGCTCGCCATAGTAGCCGTATGCCGGAGGAGGCGGATAATAGCTGTAGGGTCCGTAACCCGGACCTGCCCAGTAACATTCGACAGGGACCGCAACGCCTGCCATGGAAACAGTCGGAAACATGAAGACCGCTGACAAGAAAAAAATCAGCACAAATACCTTTTTCATTTTACCCCCCGTTAAAAGCTCCTGTTATGGCCCCAACTGGTCTTGGTCTTTTTTCACAATCTGCATGGCCGCTCACGGCAGCGACCCGGAAAAGAAATTAGCACAATGAACCTGACAGAAAGCTGACGAGGGTTATTTTTTCTCCGACTCGTAAGCGTGTTTAAGGAATGATTCTATTTAGTGGATGGAAAATTGAGTGTAACAGTCGTTCCTTTGTTCACTTCACTGCGTATGGTCGCTGTGCCGCCATGCAAATCCATTATGGATCTTACGATTGCAAGCCCCAGCCCGGCGCCGCTCGCTTTCATGGAACGAGCGGGATCCACCCGGTAAAAGCGGTCGAAGATTCTCGGCTGATGCTCGACCGGGATTCCAGAGCCCGTATCACTGACACTTATGTTCGCGGATCCATCCGGTAGATTTTCCGCCGCAAGGATGACACGTCCGCCTCGTGGAGTGTGCTGAAGGGCATTGGCGAGAAGATTGGCGATTGCCCTCTGTAAAAGAACGGGTTCGGCATGAACCACCGTATCTCCGCGGCAAATGACCTCGACTCCGGATTCTTCAGCAACCGCATCATACAATTCCCGAATGTTTTCCATCTCTTTGTAAACCCCCACGGAGGAGCGCTCGATCTGTATTTCCCTGTTTTCCGCTCGCGCCAGAAAGAGAAGGCTCTCGATCATCCGGGCCAGCCTCGCGTATTCCTCCAGGCTGGATTCAATCACATGTCGATATTCTTCAGGAGTCCTTTCTTTAGAGAGAATGACTTCCGCCGCACCCATGAGGCCATTTACAGGCGTTCGCAACTCGTGGGCAATATCGGCTGAAAAGCGGGAAAGTCTGCTGAATGATTCCTCGAGTCGGTCGAGCATGTCATCGAAGGCGAGTGCCAAAGTGGCCAATTCCTTAGGCCATGGCGTTTGTCCGATCCTATCGTTTAACTGCTCGGCGGAGATTCTTCGAACTGTGTGGATTATATCGTTTAGGGGTTGCGTGCCTCTACGGACGACGTAGTCACAGAAGCCAATCGAGAATATCACCCCGATAATAAGCACAATCGCCATTCTTCTGCGGTAACCGAGCAGGATTGTTTGTTCATGGGAGATATCCATAGCCACCTGGATCAGATACCTGTTACCTGCGCCTTTCCGCGACCATGCCGATTCCAGTAGAAAGGTCTTACCCCGATCGGATTCCCATTGGGTCCCTTCTCCTGATTTCCGCCGACCATTGAGTGGTGGAGGGAAGATCTTGGGAGGAAGAATATGTTTCATACGCTCTGTCTCGACTAATATTTTCCCGTGGTTATCGAGAACTCTGGCGAAGTACATGACGGATTTTTGTGTTGAGGCCTCCCATTGCACCTCTTCGGTCACTTCCTCCACCAGTGACTTCAGGTTATTGGAATTTGCAGCTATGGTCGTTCGCAGATGGGCTATTTCGTTAGTCAGAAAGACATTGTCTTCATGTGCTATGTTCTTGCGCATCGATATATACAAATAGAGAGTGGCGACACAAAGAATAGAGATGAAAGATAAGGTTACGAGAAGAGTCAGTCTGCCTACAAGCGACCAGGAGTCAAATGTTATAGTGGCTCCTTTGGGCGGGGCATCACCTTTGTTCGAGGACATAACCCACCCCGCGCACCGTATGAATCAGACTCACCGCGAAGGGCTCATCGACCTTCTTGCGCAACCGCCTGATTGCCACTTCGACCGGATTTGAATCGCTGTCAAACAATATGCCCCAGACCTGTCCCATGATAAAATTTTTCGAGAGCACTTCCCCCTTCCGTCGAACGAGCAGTTCCAAAAGGAGAAACTCCTTTGCGGTCAAGTCGAGAGATTTCCCGCTTCTTGTCGCTTTATGCCGGGTAATGTCAAGCTCCAAATCTGCTACGCGATAAACATCCGAGTGCCTGACGGGGGCACGCCGTATGAGCGTGCGGATACGGGCCAGCAATTCGGAAAAGGCAAAAGGCTTGACCAGGTAATCATCGGCGCCCAGGTCAAGGCCTTTGATCCGATCCGGAACCGCATCCCGCGCCGTGAGGAACATGACGGGGGTCTCGTTGTTTTGTTTGCGGAAATCTTTAATGATCGACCAGCCGCTTTTTTGCGGCAACATCACATCGAGGATAATCAGGTCGTATGGTTCGCTCATCGCTAAATGGAGACCATCCTCCCCATCCTCGGCAATATCAACGATGAAGCCTTTCTCAGCCAGCCCTTTTTGGATATAGCTCGATGTCATTTTATTATCTTCTACGACAAGAATGCGCATGTGCTCCGCCATTTCGGGGGGGTGATCCTACCCTGTTTACGTTGCGCCCAGTATAATCGGGATCGGGCATGTTTTCCACAACCGGCGCCGGTTCCCTCCGGACCTTTCCCCTTCCGAAAGTCCTCCACCAGGTAGTGAGAAACCGTTATTTTTTGATCGCCAGCAACAGGTTGGCCGTATTCGCCCTGATCGGTTTTTTGTAGGCCCCATAGAGCCGCAAGTTCCAGAGCGAAGGGGCGAAATACTTGAACGGAATTCCCGAATCGTCCTGCAGAACATAGCGGCTTTGATCGAGAACGAACTGTCTTGCGAGCGAGGTATGCGGGTCGAACATAACGTAAGAGTCCGATTTCATAAAGGTGATCAGCGGGCCGAAACTTTTCAGGAATGCGATGAAATGGCTGTTCCGGCGGAATGTGGAATCGTGGAGGTTCAACCTGAAATAGTAGAGGGTCTGGGGCCGGCCATAAGAACGCTCGCTTTGGAACACAATGCGAACGCCCGGGATGGCGCCGGCAGGCGCCGGTTTGCCCCTGTAAAAGGGCGGGGCTTTGACAATGGTTCCATCGGGCTCCATGAACCATCGCTCGACATCGAGGACTCGCGCATTTTCCCTGCCCAAAGAGAACATCAGCACGGGAAGAACCCCTTTTACTTTTTCGCCCTCCAGGGTCGAGCGCATGCGTGCGCTGGTGAAATAGCCGACGCTCAAAAGGTCGTGAAGGGATTGGCGTAGATCCGCAAAAAAGGAATCGAACTCGTCACGGTTCATAGCGCGGAAACGGGGGATGCAGCCAACGGGTTGCAGGGCAATGAGGATATAAGCGCGGGCGCGCGGGAAGAGCGTATAGGCGTTGATAAAATCGGGTCCGCTGAACGGATAGAAAACAGTCAACCGGGAGGATATCGGAGCGGCAAGCCGGCTTGAGGCCCACCTTCTCATGGGCGTCAATTGCTTGCTGACGTATTTCTGCCAGGTCCGGTCCAGGGAGCAGGCGAATCGCGTCCAGGCCGGCCTGCTTTGGTATTCGCCAAGTGTGGTCGGAGGAGTCGGGATGCCGGCGATAAATGCCGCGTAATCCGAATAGGCAGGCCGCAGCCCCGCCACCGGATGCAGAAGGTTTGTTCCGGTCTCGGAGGCGCAGCACGGAAAAATGAAAAGCGAAAAAAGAAGAAAGCCGAAAACAATGGGCAAAATAGCCAACTTCACTAAAAGATTCCTTTTTTGTACTGTCATCATCAGGTGCAGAGCCTCTTTTGAAAACGATTCCTGTTCCCGAAACGCTACATAATAAGCCTCCGGACCCGGAACGCAACGTTCCCCGGATCGATCCCCGTCAAGGCATCGGGAAATACATAATTTATTTCGACAAATACTCTGCCTACCCTATTGTCCCTTATTACATTCCATACATAATAAAGCTTTAATGACCGCTCGCGGTAAAGCAGCACCTGTGCATGGGAAGCGGAAAAAGGATGGGTGGAGATGTTTGAAAAACTGCATTACAAGGGGCGTAACGGTTTACGGGGTTTCAGGCGCTGGGTTATCCCGTATCTCGCCTCGCGGTTTCACGGCGAGCAATTCCGACCTCTGCTCTGCTACCTTTACACCGATTGGCAATGCAATATAGACTGCCACTACTGTTTTCAGTACGACAACGACCGGCCGGGAATGACCCTGGAAACGGCCCGTTCTTCCATGGACTGGCTCAAGGCCACCGGCTGCAGGGTCCTTGCCATCATGGGCGGCGAACCTTTGGTCCGCAAGGATTTCATCCTGGAACTCATTGGCTACGGCAGCCGCAACGACTTCTTCGTCTACCTGCCAACAAACGGCTACCTCATGGACCGGGAGTTCATAGACGAAGCGGGCCGGGCCGGCCTGGCGGCGATCAATCTGGCTGTAGACTGCATCACACCCCGCAAGGGTCTACCCAAAGCCCTGCTGCCCATCGAACCCCAGTTCCGCTATCTGGTCAGGCAACAAAAAAAGCACGACTTCATCATTTTTTTCAACATAAATATTTGCCGGACCAACCTCAAAGACGTCAGGCTCCTAACGGAGATCGCCCGCCAGAACGGCATCGGCACCGATTACCACCTCAACGAAGCCCCGCAGCAGATGGCCGACATCAATCATTATAAACACCGTGAAAACGACCTGTCAATTTTACCCGAGCAGTACGACGAGGTGGACATGCTCCTGGACTGGATCATAGAAAAACAGCGCGAGGGATGGTGCATGGTCAATTCCATCGAACACCTGCAGACCATGAAGGACCGAATGCGGGGAACTATCCACCCCTGGAACTGCCGCGCCGGTCACAACGGCGCGTTAATCAGACCGGACGGCTCCCTGTCGCCCTGCTTCGACCTGATCGACTACGATCATGACTGGGGACGCATCGGGGAGCCGCATTTTGATAAAGAGGCGCTCAAGGCGATTAAAAAGCAGTGCATCCCTTATTGCTCTTCAACCTGCTTCCACACCATGGACTTCTATTACAACCTGCGGGCGATTCCCCAATGGGTCGCGAAACACGCCATGATGGGTTGAAGACTGCGAGGAGCTGCTCTGAAGGGTTCCCACCGAGGTCTCTTGGCGCTTCGCGCCCCGGACACCGAGTGTCCGGGCCACCCCGGTCCTTCGTAACTTTTCATTGTTTGAGGGTGTCACGTGAGGGAATCGAAACGGTGAAAAGCAACCCTGCCCTTGCCGCCCCGCGCACATGAGTTTAGACTACAAAATTGGGTATATGTACCTTAACGAATCGCAAGGAGTGGCTAATGCCCGCAGACGTAGTTAAACTCGATGAAAGACGACTAAGGAAAACAGGACCCGCAGGACTTGCGCGGGAACTGATGGGCCTTCCGGCCAAGCGGCGCCTGGAGCTGATTTTAGAGAGGCCCGACGCGCAATCGGTGACGGCAGCCCTGGATGCAAACGATTTTTTCCACACGATCCAGGAAATCGGCCCCGACGATTCTGTGCCGCTTCTTGCCCTGGCCAGCCTCGAGCAGGTAAATCATCTTTTCGATATCGAATGGTGGCGCAGGGACACCCTGGAACCCGCGAAGGCCCTTGCCTGGATCGAGCGGCTATCGAGAGCGGGCGGCACGGCTCTGCTCGAATGGCTTTCCAACGCCGACTTCGAGCTGCTGGTGTCTCTATTTAAGCAATGGATATCGCTCGATACGGCGCCCGAGGACATCGACCTGGTTGAAGCGGTTGAGAGCCTGCCGCCAAGAACGCTGGACAACCATTACTTCTGGGAATCGAGATATCCGCAGTTCGACCACCTGATCACAGAACTACTCACAGTTATCTTTGAAACGAACTACGGTTTTTTCAAAGAACTTATGAACAGCGTTCTTTACACGTCGAGCCCGGAGGTGGAGGAAAGCGCATTTGGTTTCCATCAAGGCAGGCTGGAGGACCACGGCATTCCCGATTTTTACGACGCGCTGGAAATCTACAAGACGATCGGCCCGGAGGAATTCGCAGAAAAGGCTGTGTTCGGGCAAGCCGACGCCGAGCGCTCGGCCCCTTCATTCGCTCTTGCTCTTTTGCCTGAGCAGGACCTGTTCGCAAAGACAGTCGGCAGGATAGAGGACCCGGACCTGATGGAGACCCTCCAGGCCGAGACAGCAGCCCTGGCAAACAAAGTGATCATTGCCGATCAGATTTTCCCGGATGATTCACAAGCGCTTCGGCGGGCGGTGGAAAAGACGCTCGCCTACATCAATCTGGGACTGGAACTGCGTTGCGGGTCAAGTGTCGAAAAGGCTGCACAAATTGTCCGCAGCAACTTCCTGGAGCATCTTTTCAGGCTTGCCCAGGCCGAGGTCGCCAGGCTCAGAGGACGGCTCAGGGCAACGGTTCAAAGCGGCTGGCTGAAACATTGTCCAGGGGGTATAAAGATCCTCGACGGCGAGTGGTTCGATGCGGCCGAGGAGCTTTTGGCCGCTACCCCGAAAATCTTAAGGAGCGGACAGGGAGGGGGCGCATCTTCGTATGATTTTTTCAGGACCCCTTCGGACCTTGCCAGGGCCAGTCATTTCGTTGACATTATCATCGAGGCGGGCGAGCTGTACGCGCCGCTAAGCGCAAAGATGAACGAAGCCGGCCGGGAGTTTGCGACCTACCGGCAGACGCAGGCCGAAGAGCTAACGCTCGGGATGCTCGTCATGACCGCTGCGGCCAACCTGCTGGTTTACGGTAAATGGAGTCCGAAGCCTCTCGCGCTTGATTCCTGGCCTGAAATTTTCCCTTTGGTGCAACCGCGGGCAATCGGGGCAGCGGTAGCGGACTGGATCGATCGGTCGGTGAGCAGAAGTGAGAGAAGCTCTCTTGCCAAGGCTTATTTTGACCCCATTTTTCGGGACTACGATCTGGAAATGCGTCCGTTTTCGTGGCAAAACCCGCCGGACCCCCAACTGGTAAGGTTTTTCATGTTCACTAAACCCAATTAGTTCCCAGCCGGTTTTGCCTTTTGCCTTTTAAGAAGCCGGATCGGCCTCGGGGGCGGGGGGGGGTGAGCGGAGCAAGGTGCAGGCCCGGCGGTGCTTGCTTTCCGACTTATCCGGTCGTAATATGAAAGTTACCGCCCGTTTTTCCGGTTTCATCATGGGTGAAGCATCGCGCCTTGACCGGTTAAGTGGCACGAAACGTGCTTCGATTTTCGGATCGATAACGCTGCACGCGCATCGGCGCCCAACTTAGCAGGCATGGAGATGCGAAACAGAGCCTATGGCAATTCCGCTCAAAAGGAGACCGGCATGAGGAGAACCATAATTTTATTGGCCGCCATATTTCTTGCGATAGCCGTGGTCGTACCGGCCTTTGCTCAACAGAACCTGCCGCCGGATCCCAGCAAGATGTCGGGACGATTTTCCGCCACCCCGCCGGGAGACTTCATCCTTTTGGACGCGCTTATTCTGAGGCCGCTGGGACTCGCGGCGATGGCCGTGGGCGCCATAGGGGCCGTGGCGGCCACCCCATGGGCCGAGGCGTCCCATTCGGAAGACCGGGTAAAGCGTGAGCTTATAGAGAAGCCTTACTGGTATACATTCTGCAGGCCGTTGGGCGACTCTGATTTTTGAACCGGCAAGCTCTGAAAATGGCAGATAAGAGAATCGCGCTCACGGGCGGCATCGCGACCGGGAAGACCACGGTGGCGAACAGGTTGAGGGAACTGGGCGCAATCATTCTGGATGCGGACGAATATGCCCGCCGGGCGGCAGAACCCGGCACAGCATCTTATGAGTCTTTGCGGGAACTGATCGGAGGGCGGTATTTCAACCCGGACGGCACGCTGAAAAGAGCGGAACTGCGCCGGCGAATCGTAAGGGAGCCCGCCCTGCGCGCCGGGGTCAACGCTATTCTCCATCCATACATAGCCACTGCGATGCGGGAGGAGTGGAAAAGGCTCAAAGGGCAGAGTTCGGGGGCGGTTATAGTGTTCGATATTCCGCTGCTCTTCGAGGGCGGACTCGAGGGCAGGTACGATATCATCATTCTGGCCTACTGTAACCGTGAAGTCCAGCTTGAGCGGCTCATGCGCAGGGACGGGCTGTCTTTGTCCGAGGCTGAGCTGACGCTGTCGATACAGCTTCCGATCGATTTCAAAAGGGATCGCTCCGATTACATAATTGAAAACAGCGCAGAGCTTGAAAGCACCCTGGATCAGGTCGATGCCCTGTGGAGCAAGCTCTCGCAACAATGAAAACGAGGACTTAAATTCTAATGGAAGAGACGATCAGGACTCTTGGCATTTTAAAGGCAAGACATTTCAGCGCGAGCCTGAATGCAGTGAGGCTAAGGAGCGGCAGGCTAACGGAGCGAATAAAGATAGAGCATCCGGAGGCCGCCGCCATCCTGGCGTTTCCGGACAGGGATCATATCATCATGGTTCGTCAATGGCGCTATGCGATCGGCTGTGAGACCCTGGAAATACCGGCGGGCAAGGTGGACCCGGGAGAAGTGCCCGAGACATGCGCCGGCCGGGAGCTTATGGAAGAAACGGGGCAAAGGGCAAGGCGGCTGGTCGAAATTTTCAGCTATTATCCCGCCATAGGGTATGCTGACGAGGTCATTAGAATTTTTGTCGCTTCGGGTCTGGAGGCCGCTTCCGACCGGGAGGACAACGACGAGATATCCGAAACGGAAATTATAAGACTTTCGGAGGTCCATGATATGATTATGTCGGGCAGGATTCGCGACGGCAAAACGGTCATCGCCCTGTCGGTTTTACGCGCCAGAATGGAAAGAGGAGAAATTCCGGATAATTTTTTTTCGTGAGTTGCAATGAAGCCCAAGGTCCCCATTACGCGAAACGGTCATCGAATGCTGCTCAGAGAGCTTTCCCACCTGAGAAGGGTCGTGCGGCCCGAGGTGCTCGACGAGTTGCGCGAAGCCAGGGGTTACGGCGTAAAGATTGAAAACCAACAATACCTTCTGGCCCGCGAACGCCACGCGGCCATTCAGAAAAAGATAAACGATCTGGAAGAAAAGCTGGCGGCCTGCGAGATATTTGTCGGGAGAAAGTTTTTTTTCAAACAGGTAGGCTTCGGGACCGTAATAACCGTTAAGAATCTTCACTCCGGCGACGTCAAGCGGTTCCAGATGGTGGGGCCGTGGGAATCCGACGTATCCGACGGCAGGCTGTCGGTGGATTCTCCGGTCGGCAGGGGCCTGATGGGACATGGCGAGGGCGAGGAGATACTGGTTTACACTCCCTCGGGGGACCGTTCCTACCGCATACTTTCCATCGAAATCTAAAAACCGGATTTGCATTGAGGCAGGCTGAGGGCAGCAGATAGAGAGAGAAGCTGCGGCAGGTCAATCGGTTTTGCCCAGGAAACAGAGCCAGGCCAGGCCGATTGGAGCGGCAACGATCGAGGCGGCAAGAATGCCTGTTTTGGCCTCTTCGAGATGGACCGGCCCTTCAAAAGCCAGATTGCTTATAAAAAGCGACATCGTTAATCCGATTCCTCCGAGCCAGCCAATACCGAGCATCTGTCTCCAGCTCACCTTACTTGGAAGCTTGGCTATTCTTAATTTGACGGCAAGCCAACTGAACAGGAAGATCCCGGTAAATTTTCCGAAAACGAGACCCAGGAACACTCCAAGCGCTATATTACCCAATGCTGCATGGAGACTCAGCTTTGAGAAATCCACCCCCATGTTGCTTAAGGCGAAAAGGGGCAGTATGAGGAAGGTGACCCAGGGGCCAATGGCATGCTCCATGTGCTGCAAGGGTGACTGGACCGCCCTTGCGGCCTTCTCCAGGTTCTCCGCAACGGAGGCCATCGCGGGGCAACCGAGTGCATGATCGCAGGCATAGGGATCGAAGGATTCTTCATAGAGTTCGTCCTGAAGCTGTTCGATCCTTGCAGCAAAATCGGGGGGGGTGAACGCGGATTTTGCCGGAATGGCCCAGGCCAGCAATATGCCTGCCACCGTCGGATGAATACCGGATTTGAGCATCGAAAACCAAAGAAAGACTCCGATTACCGCGTAAGGAAGAGGGTTGCGGATTCCTCCCCGATTTATGACAAAAAGAACCGCGAGCAGCATGGCGGCGGCGAGCAAGGCTAACGTCTGTAATTGACCGGTGTAGAAAAACGCTATGACTGCCACCGCCCCGAGGTCATCAGCAATGGCGAGAGCGGTGAGAAAAACGATCAGGCTCGGAGGGACCCGCCGGTCGAGCAGCACCAAAATTCCAACGGCAAACGCGATGTCCGTGGCGATCGGCACCCCCCAACCCCGCGCCGCCGGTCCGTGGGGGTTGATTATCAGATAAATTGCCGCCGGGACAATCATTCCCCCGAGAGCGGCAATTATGGGCAGGGCCGCGTCCTTGAAGGACGATAACTCTCCTACCAGCAACTCGCGCTTGAGTTCCAGGCCGACCAACAGGAAAAACAATGTCATCAGCCCATCGTTTATCCAGTTGTGGAGGGTCATTTCGAGATTGAAATTTCCGACTCCCACCCTGAGCGGCTTTTCCCAAACGGCGGCAATATGTTGCAGCGGCCCGTAATTGGCAAGGAAGAGCGAAGCGACAACGGCGAGGATCAAAATGAGCCCTCCGGCCGTGGTTCGTTTCAGGAATCGCTCGAAAGGACTGAGGATTCGTCCGAAAAAACTTTCGAAAAAGAAACCGTTCCCCTTTAGTTTCACTCGACCAGGCCCTCCAGGGCGTGCCACTGAAAAGGCGAAGGGCAAAAGCGCGGGGCGCCACTCACTGCCCTCCACGGGTTCTGAATCGCCCGGCGGCTGTGCCGCGCACGACGCTCTCCGCGACCGGGACGGCGGCACCGTTGGCGCCAAGCTCCATCCTCATGAGTTTAGGTTAACATCATTGAGCCTGACCACAGTTGCAGCCCAATGTCCAGTGAAAATCCCCAAAATGCAAGGACTGTCTGCGTTTAGAGAGACGTTTTCGGCCTCGAAACCATAAGTTCGAGGCTGTCCCCACCCTTCCCTGAGACCGGGGTTTTCGGCTGGAAGCTAGACGGCAGAAGGTTGGAGACCAAAATCCGACGGCTCAGGCATTTCGCGGCCATGAGGTGGGGAGAGCGTAACGGTTTCGCCTTCCCAGGCTGAAATCCCCCCGATCAGGTTGTAGATGGATGTGTTCACAAAACCGCTCTGTCCGGCAAGCATGGCACCGAGCTTTGAGCGCCATCCGCTTTTGCAGTAAAAAATCAGTTCCCGGTCCTCAGGGAGTTCGCCCAGGCGGGCCTCCAGTTCGGATAAAGGCAAAAGTTTTGCCCCGGGGATATGTTCGGCCTCATACTCCTCAGGCTCTCTTACATCAACGAGGAGGTAGTCGGTTGCGTTTTTTCGACAGAAATACTCTTCAAGGTCCTCCGGGTACATTTCCAGGATATCCATGCGATCCTCCAGTGAGCGGAAAATAAAAACAACCCGAGAAAAATGAGATCGGCCGGCATTCCAACAGGGGCAAGCCGCAGGCCTAAATCGTGGCATACGATTAACACAGAGTAGAAATCGCATCAAACGATTGTTTTTGAATTATATGATCGGAATTTCAGATAGCTGCAGGGGGAAGGCAAAACTGCGGCGCTTCGGGTATGTGCCGACTATGGGGCGGGCGGAACTCAGAGAAACAAAAATTAGGCCACTCACCGTTTCAGCAGAGCTCTGGCGACCTCCATGAACGCCTGCAATGTTGGCGACATCCATCTGTCTCGCAACCATATCATCAATATCGCCACATCGATTCCGCCCTCCGACCAGGGAAGGATGACCAGTCTTTTACTCCCGACTTCTTCGGCAACCGCAACCTCGGGAAGGATCGATATCCCCAGGCCGTTCATGACATTGCTCTTTATTACCTCGACGCTGCTGCACTCGAACTTAACGTAGTCATAGACCTCCTCGTCTTTTAGCATCTGCTCGAAAATACTTTTGTAACCGCAACTCAACCTGGAGAGGAGGATCGTTGCTCCGGAAAGGTCGCGGGTATGTACAGTGCGTTTGGCGCTCAGGGGATGTTCGGGGTTTGCGACGAGCACCAACGATTCAAACCCCACGGTTTCCATTTCAAGGTCGGAAGAGCTCATAGATTCGGCAAGCAAAAAGGCCAAGTCCGTGACACCTTTATGCAGGTCCTTGTTGAGCCCCTCAAGGGTACAGGAGATGAGGTTGAGCTGGACCTTTGGAAATTTTGCGTGAAAGGCCTTGAGCACCGGCGGCAGGCGATGGACCCCGAGCGTTTCGGGGATCCTGATCGTAAGAGAGCCCACCGGCTCTTTGGTTCTGATCAACGACTTACTCTCGTCAACCATATCCAATATCTTGTTTGCATACTCGAGCAGCAACATGCCCGATTCGGTCAACTGGATGCGCTTGCCCAAACGATCAAAAAGCTGAACATCGAGTTCTTCTTCCAGCGAACGGATTTGGGCAGAGATGCTGGACTGGGCATAATGGAGCCTGTCTGCCGCCTTATTGAAGCTCAACAGGCTTGCCACGGCCCGAAACGATCTGAGTTGCTGGATCTCCATCACCGGTCTCCTCTTATCTAAAATTCAGATCATATTGTTCGAAAATAATCGATTGCGACGATTAAGATTATGGCTTGATCATACAATCGAATCGGAAAATAATCAACCATAGGAGGGAAGCGACTAAAAGATGAAAACCATTTGAGCGAAGGAAGACTCTGTGCACCCGGAAGCCTAACCCGGCGCCCCATTCAAAGATATCTTCATCGAGGGGACTTTCGCTTTCCCGGGTCGAGCAAAGAAGGTCTTGGCGGCTCAAGCGTAGAAGAGCGGCCGTCTATCTATGGCTATAGAAGGAAAAGTTTACAAGTAGACGGGTCAGGGAATCGTTACCGGAGAAAAGGCGGGCGCCTCATCCATAACCTTCTCGATTGCCTCTGCAATGACAGATTTAGGTACGGCCCCTATAATTTGCCCGCCCACATTCCCGGCTTTGAAAATAAGCAGAGTGGGGATGCCGCGAATTCCATACTTTCCATGCACCCCGGGATTATCCTCAAGGTTGCACCTGGCCACCTTGAGCTTATACTCGTAATCGTCGGAAAGTTCCTCGACAGCAGGGGCGATGGCACGGCAGGGACCGCACCAGGGAGCACAGAAATCTACCAGAACGGGCAAATGGGACTGAAGCACCTCTTGTTCGAAATTGCTGTCTGTGACTTCTATAATGTTGCCGGCCATCAGATTGTTCCTCTCATCAAGGGGGTATCAGCCAACTTCATTTAAGCGGCCATTTCAGTTTATTCAGGCACGGTCACACCCATGAAAATGAAGGACTGGGTCCCGTACGCCGATAAGAGGCAAACGCTCCGCCACACCTGCGCGGTCCCAGTCCTCCATGTTCGATCCTAAAAACCGATGCTTCCCATCACCTTTGGCGCCTGCCTATGATTGGCGCCCACCGGACATTGGACACTGTGCACGTTGATATATTCAACATTGGCAGGCATCGAGACACACGCATAGGGACCTTTGGGGGTTGCAGCCATTGAGTCGCTCAGCCCGACAAAACCAACCAGCACCAGGACCGTTACCAGGGCAACAATCGCTCTTTTCATGACATTTTCCTTTCGGTAAGTGAGTTTGAAGAGTCAGCGGTTGAAAATTGTGCACCATCAATCGTGGCTTATGATTAACACGCGCCTTTAATCGTAGCAAACGATTCCTTCCGAACCGTATGATCGGAAAAACAGATAGCATTGGGATGGAACCGAAAATCCGGCGGCCCGGATATTTCCCGGTCCCGGGATTTGCACATCCGCCCCCCCTGCAACCGGCAAACGACATTGACCCTTTGCGGTTGACTCGAAAACTTCCTCACCTATCTTTGGGAAGATCTATGCGTTTCCATGCGCGGCTCCGCACCCCCTGGATGTTTCTTCCTTTCTTTTGATCCGCGTTGCATTTGGACCCAAAAACAAGGAGCTTTTAAAATGGAAAAGTACCTCACAGAACTGATCGGCACTTTTTTCCTCGTTTTAACCGTCGGCTGTACGGTAATTGGAGGGGGGCCCGGCGTGATTGCGCCTCTGGCTATCGGCACCGTACTGGCCGTCATGATCTGTGCAGGCGGGCACATCTCCGGAGGCCACTATAACCCGGCGGTAACCCTGGGGGTGTGGATTCGCGGCCGCTGCGAAACCAAAGACGTCATACCCTACTGGGTTTCTCAGGTCATAGGAGGAATCCTTGCTGCTCTGGCGGTAAAGTATCTCAGACAGGGCGTTGCCATAAAGCCCCTTGCTCCGGCTGTCGGCCCGGCACTGCTGGCTGAATTCCTGTTCACCTTTGCTCTTGTTTACGTGGTGCTCAATACAGCCACTTCAAAAGGAACGGCGGGCAACTCGTTCTACGGGTTTGCAATCGGGCTCACCGTCATGGTCGGTGCTTTTGCGGTTGGAGATATCTCCGGAGGAGCGTTTAATCCGGCGGTTGCCCTCGGGATCACCACGATGGGTCTCTCACCATTTTCCAATATCTGGATCTACCTGGTTGCGGAGCTTGCAGGCGGAACCGCGGCAGGTTTTACCTTCAAGGCCTTGAGTATCGGCGACAGGGAGGCTGCGACTCCTTCGGCAAGTGACACAGGACAATTCACAGAGGCTTAGACTACAGGCGGGACTTTTGCCAGAGCATGCCGGAAAACCAGCATGAGAGGTGGACCGGCTATTTCGATCTCCTTGCGTCCGCCCCCGATGTCGGGGTTTGCTTTGGATCACCCCACCCTGCCGGGCCCAATCCCCTGATCCCTCAAGGCCGGGAGGTCCCGGGCGTCGATTCCGTGCTTTTTCATGCGATGCCAGACGGTAACGCGGTTCACGCCAAGAATCCGCGCGGCCCGGGTCTGATTGCCGCCGCATTTGACGAGGGCGTCGATGAGGGCGGCCTTCTCATTGGAAAGGGGCGCCGTCGTATCCTGAAAGGCACTTTCGCGGCTTCGAATGGAATTTTTTATACGAACCGGCAGGTGTTCGGGAGATATAGCCCCTTTTTCGGCAAGGACAAAGGCGTACTCGAGGGCGCCCCTTAGCTCCCTTACATTTCCGGGCCAGTGATAATTCATGAAAAGGTCCATCGTACGGGCGTCAGGGCCCGAGACCTGCCTGCCGCCGCCCTCGCGCAGCAACCGGATAAAATGCTCGACGAGAAGAGGGATGTCTTCCAACCGCTCCCTTAGCGGCGGCAAATGGATTGGAATGATATTGATGCGAAAGAACAAATCCTGCCTGAATTTACCCTCGGCGGCCAATCGATCGAGATCCCTGTTGGTAGCGGTTATGATGCGCACGTCGGTATTTATGGGCCGAAGGTCCCCCACGCGCTCGAACTGCTTGGTCTCGAGGACCCTCAGAAGCTTTACCTGCATGGAAAGAGGAATATCGCCGATCTCATCGAGGAAAATGTCCCCGCCGTGGGCGGCCTCGAAGCGTCCTTTCCGGTGCGTGTGGGCCCCGGTAAAAGCCCCCTTGACGTGGCCGAACAGTTCGCTTTCGAGAAGGGATTCGTTCAGGGCCGCGCAGTTCAGTTGAATATAGGGACCGTTTCGCCGGCTTCCGAGATCGTGGATGGCGCGGGCAACGAGTTCTTTTCCCGTACCGGTTTCGCCGAAAATGATGACGGGCGCCTCGCTCTGGGCGGCCTTTGCGATTATTTCGAAAACCCTTTGCATTCCCGCAGATTGGCCGATAAGCCCATGAAAGGTTGACCTGCCGTCCAGAAGCCTCGAGAGCTGCCAGATCTTTTCGTCTCGCTCCCTGATGCCGGTAATGTCGGTAAACGTTTCGACCGCGGCCACAACATTACCGTCCATATCCTTTAGAAGAGAGGCGTTTTTTAGCACGGGGGCATAGAAGCCGCTCTTTCGCAGGATCGAACAGGGTTTTTTGTGGGCATGGCCGAGATTAAAGAGCTGGCACCAGCGCCCGCCCGCATCCGCCCTGGCCTTTTCGCACGCGTCGCAGTGGAAGATCGAACAGGGGCTTCCGATGAGTTCGTCCCGGGAGTAGCCGGTGATCTCCTCCATGGCGCGATTGACCATGAGAATGGCCCCGTCGGGCGAGATAATGGTGATCGCATCGTTCATCGTGTTGATGATCTCTTTTAGAAACCGGTTGATCTCCTGTTCGTACATAAGCGGGCGGCTCCATGTTTAAACGCTATTTAAACATTTAAATAGCTCAGCAACCCAAAGGAAGCAAGACAAATGTTTTGTTCCTGGACTAAGTAGGCGTAATCCCGGCATTTACACCATTGCGGCCTCATTGGCATCGATGTTGCTCTAAGGACCAGCGGCTGTAAACTTTACCGGGCAGAGCGCAGGATTCGATGAAACCGGATAAGACGCTCGATCTTTGCGGCGTGTTCCATCCCTACGGCCTGATTTTGTGCAAGGCGACCCTGGCTTCGATGCAGCAGGGCGGCACACTCGAGATTTGCATAAGGGACCCGGAGGCGACCAAGGACCTGCTGACCATACTCGACCGTTCGGGAGAAGTTCTTCTGGAAAGTGAAAAGCGCGGCGACCGTTTCCATCTGCTTGTCCGAAAATGCTCGGTCTCAATTCAACCAAAGGAGAAAAAGATGTCGAACATCGATCTTAATTCAATCAGTCCCGCGAGTTCGGTTGACGCAAGGGGCAGCGCATGCCCGGGGCCGCTTCTTGAAGCGAAGAAGGGCATCGGCAAGGTCAAGGTCGGACAAGTGCTGGAAGTCCTATCCAATGACACCGGCACAAGAAACGATCTTCCGATCTGGGCGGCCAAAGTCGGGCACGAATTCCTGGGCTTTGTCAGCATGGACGGCTATGACAAACTCTTCATCGTGAGAAAAAAGTGAATAAAACCGGGAAAATCCTCATTCTGGCGACCGAGAGTTGCGCTTACCCGGGGGCAAATGCGGTGGGGCAGGCGCATTCGAGCTATCCGGCCAACACCTATATCCTCAGGGTGAGAGCGCCGGTCCTTTTCCCCGAGCGGTTCTATCTGGAGTGCTTCGAGAAGGGCATATGGGGCGTAATCATCATGTCGTGCGGCGTGGAATGTCCCTATCACGGGGCCTATGAAGCGCTTGCAAAGAGAATGGACCGCGTTTTCGCCATGATGAAGCAACGTGGACTCGATACCCAAAGGCTGCGGCTGACGTCGATCTGCACGGTCTGCACACGCTCTTTTTTAAAGGAGGTCCAGCAGATGAACGAGATCATCACGAAGCTCGGGCCTCCGGGAGCCGAACGGGCTCGGGCGGGCATTCCCGGACAAAACGGTGTCATGGCTTCGGGAGGCTGAGAGATGGAATCCGGCGTCAAAAAATTCGATGCGCTCGTTCTCGGCGGGGGCATTGCGGGCCTCGAGGCCGCGCTGAACCTCGCCGAGCTGAATTTCAGCGTAGCGGTCGTGGAAAAGGATGCTTCCATAGGCGGCAAGATGATTCGGCTCTCCAAGGTCTTCCCGACTCTTGACTGCGCAAGCTGCATCACAACGCCCAAGATGGCCGCTGCCGCCCATCATAATAATATAACCCTTTTCACCTACTGCGATCTCGTTTCCCTTAGCAGGAACGGCAGGGGGCTCAGGGCGCAGATCCGGCAAAAACCGAGGTATGTCGACGCGGACAAATGCATAGGCTGCAGGCAATGCGAGTATGCGTGCCCCGTGTATGTCTCGGACCCAGAACAGGGAGACTTTGCAGCGCGAAAAGCGGTCTACATTCCCTTTTCCAACGCGATTCCCCAGATTGCGCTGATCGATACGCAAAACTGCATGCTCTGCGGGAAATGCGAAAAGGTTTGCCCGACGGGGGCGGTGGACTATCTGCAGGCGCCGCAAGATTTCACGATAGAATCCAAAACGGCGGTGATAGCAACGGGTTTTGACGTGACTCCCGTCGAGAATAAGCCCCTCTATGGCGCGGGAAAGATCCCGAACGTGATCACGGCGCTGCAGATGGAGAGGCTGCTCGCACCCCACGGACCTTACAACCGGGTGCTTCGGCCATCGGACGGCAAGCTGCCCGACTCGGTCGCCTACATCCAGTGCGCGGGATCGCGGGACCAGACGACAGGCATCCCCTACTGTTCCCGGGTTTGCTGCATGTACGCAATCAAGCAGGCGATGCTGCTTTCGGGAAGCCTTCCTCTTGCCGACATCACGATCTATTACATTGACATACGCGCGTTCGGCAAGGGCTACGAGCAGTTCTACCAGAACGCCGCCGCAATGGGGATCCAGTTCGTCAAGGCAAAACCGGTGATCGTCGGATCGGGGGAGGGAGGGGGCGTGGTTTTGCGCTACGAAGCCCAGGAGGATGGCGGCCGCATTGTCACGGCCGAACACGACCTGGTGGTGCTCTCTCTTGGTCTGGTTCCAGGCCGGGCGCCCGGGGAGCGGGCCGCCGCGCCGACAGGCCCCGACGGCTTCATCGCCGTACCCCGGCCGAGGACCGCTCCGGCCGTTACGGAAGTCGAGGGCGTTTTCGTCGCCGGCACGGCCTGCGGGCCCAAAGACATCGTGGATACGATTGCCGAGGCCGGGGCGGCTGCGATGGAAGCTTCAAACTACCTCAGGGAATGATCATGGCTGGTGAGAACGAATACGGAAAAGAAGGCGCAGCCGGCAGGCGCAAAGTCGGCGTCTATGTGTGCCACTGCGGTGGAAACATTTCAGACCACGTCGACGTTGGGGAGGTGTGCCGGAGGATCGAGAAGATTCCCGGCGTGACGTCGGTACAAAACAACGTGTTCATGTGCTCCGATCCCGGACAGGAACTCATAATGAAAGACATAAGGAGCGGGGCCGCAGACCGTGTCGTGGTGGCGTCCTGCGCCCCCAATCTTCACGAGGCGACTTTTCGAAACGCGATTTCCCGGGCCGGGGGAAACCCCTATATCTACGAACATGCCAATATCCGCGAACAGGTGAGCTGGGTCCATCACGGCGCGGCCGCAACGGAAAAGGCCATCCGCCTTATCGCCGCGGCAGCCGCCAAGGCCGAACGGCTGGAACCCCTGACCCCCATTCGGCTGGAGGCGCTAAGACACGCAACGGTCGTCGGCGGAGGCATCGCAGGGCTCAAGGCGGCAATAGACCTGGCAAAGCGCGGGGTCGAGGTAGCGATCATCGAAACCTCGCCTTTTCTTGGCGGGCGCGCGGCCCAACTGGACCGGCTGGCCCCGTCGGGGGAAAGCGCAGCGCAGGTTATCTCGGAGCTTGCCGGGCGGGTCCTTAACCATAAGTCCATCACCGTTCATACATGCGCCCGAATCCGCACATATCAGGGGTATATTGGAAATTTCAGGATCGGGATCGGAAGAGAGGCTCCCGGCGGCAGCGGGGAGTGGAATGAAAGCGGGAAGAAGGACAAGCCGGCTCCGGCCCGCGGCGAGTTCGTTCCCTTTGCGGGAGTATATGCGGGCGAGGTTTTGGAGATACCGGAAGAATTTTCGATCGATACCGGGATAATTCTTCTTGCGACGGGTTTCAAACCTTATGAGCCAAGGCGCGGCGAGTACGGCTACAAGGAATTCGAAGGGGTGGTAACGCTTCCCGAATTCATAAAGATGCTCGCCCTGGCGGGGCGAGGCGGTGACACCCTGGAGATAGGCGGCAGGCAAATAAAGAGCGTGGCGATGATCCACTGCGTCGGCAGCCGGATGATCCCCGGGATACACGAAGAGGACGAAAACGGCCGGCTGAACGAGTATTGTTCGAGGACCTGCTGCACGGCGACCCTCCAGACGGCGACCACCATTCGCAAGACCTGGCCCCGAACGAACGTGTTCGAATTCTACCGCGACATCAGGACTTACGGACGCGGCCAGGAGGAGCTTTACGCGGAGGCGGCCCGCGCGAGTGTGATGTTTTTGCGCTTCGACCCGGAAGAGCCTCCGGTGGTCGGGAAAAGCGAGGATAATGACGGCTATGCGCTGTATGCGCGGGTGAAGGATAAATTGACCTTCGGCGAGGAGATCCTGGCGCCGGTGGACCTGGTGGTGCTTTCGGCGGGCATGGAGCCAAACGATGTTTCCGATATGGTCGCTATGATGAAGCTGCCTGTCGGGGCCGACAGGTTCCTGCAGGAAGTTCACCCGAAGCTGAGGCCAGTCGAGCTTTCCGTTGCCGGCATTCTTCTGGCCGGGACCTGTCAGGCGCCGATGGACACGGGGGAAGCGTGCGCGGCGGCTTCGGCCGCCGCCGTCAAGGCGTCGGCCGTCCTTTCCCGCGGCTATGTCGAACTCGACCCGTTCGTAGCCGAGGTCGATGGGGATAAATGCAGGGGGACCGGCGCATGTGTGCAAGCATGCCTTAAAGAAGGCGCTTTGGAGCTGGTCGAAACCCTCGATGGGGGTGAAAAGGCCCTCAGGGCGCAGGTCAATGCGGCCTTCTGCATCGGGTGCGGCGCCTGCGCGGCGGTTTGCCCCGAAGGGGCAATAAACGTCAAAGGCTGGACGCTTAACCAGTACGAAGCGATGCTCGACGCCATCGTTTCCGACGATTTGTTTGAAGAGGAGCGGCCGCATGCAACAGCAGGATGAGAAAAAGGCGAGGAAGGAAGCGATCAAAAAGCTTCGCGAGCTGAGAAAAGAAGCGATCGAGCGGGCTACGACCAGGATGAAGGAACAGAAAAGAATCACCGATTCGATAAAGGCCGAGCTTCTCGGGGGAGACAAAACGGTCCCCGAGCTTTCCGCTGCCACAGGGATACCTTCGGCTTCCGTCATGTGGACGGTGGCTACACTCAAAAAATACGGGCAAGTCGTGGAAGGAGACGCTGCGGCAAGTTATTTCAGATACAGGCTCGCAGCGGGTGGAAAGGCCGAGGAGGCCGGGCGTGAGGCGCCAGGCGAATCTTGAGTTTTGAGCGCCCGGTTTTGAGCGGCTGGTTCCATTGTTTTAAACAAAAATGTTGTGCAAGAAGCTTTAAAACGGCTGATTGTAAAACACGGAGGAGAGCACTATGCCTGAAAAGGAAAAGATCGTCTACATTGTAACCCATGGTGGAGAGGACCCCGACAGGGCCACCTTTCCCTTCATGCTTGCCACGGCTGCGCAAACGATGGACGTGGAAACCGTCGTGACGCTCCAGGGTTCGGGCGTCTACCTGGCGCAAAAGGGCTACCTGGATCATGTCAATGCCGCGGGGCTACCGCCGCTAAAAGGCCTGGTCGACACATTCCTAAACGAGGGCGGGCAGCTTCTTGTCTGTATTCCCTGAATACGGCAGCGTAAGATCGCTGAAAGCGATCTCATTGAAGGCGCGAGTCCGACGATGGCGGCCAATTTGAACCAGCACATTCTCTCGGCCAACTCCACTTTGGTTTACTAGTAAAGGGACGCTACAAGCATGGATATGATGGAAAACGCTGCGCGCGAGCCGGCTGCGCCATTTGACGGCAAGACAATTCTACTTTTTTCCGACGATCTGGACAAAGCGCTTGCCGCGCTCGTCATCGCCAACGGCGCCGCGGCAATGGACAGTCCGGTCACCATCTTTTTTGCCTTCTGGGGGTTGAACATTTTGCGAAAGCAGGCGACTCGAAAAGGAAAGGACCTGCTGTCCAGGATGTTCGGATTTATGATGCCCAAAGGCTCGGAAAAACTCAAGCTCTCCAAGCTCCACATGATGGGGATGGGCACCACGATGATGAAGCAAGTAATGAGGAAGAAAAATGTAAAGCTCCTCCCCGACCTGATCGCCGCAGCAAAGGATGCCGGGGTGCGATTCCTGGCCTGTTCGATGTCCATGGACGTCATGGGGATCTGTAAAGAAGAGATGATAGACGGCGTCGAGGTGGGCGGGGTCGCCACCTTCCTCGGCGCTGCGGAAAAATCCAACATGACCCTGTTCATCTGAGGAACTAAAAATCCTGTTAATCGGGCAAATCCTGTCCAAGTTCTTCGCTTTGTCGCCGGGGGCGACGGATTGAAGGATTTTGGACAGGATTAATTGGAATCGAGCCGGAGTTCTGGATGAACCTTCAGAGCCATTATGACCTCGAGGTTCAGTCAGACCGTCTGGCCGGGAAATTGGAACAGGAAGTCAAGATACACCCGGCAGCCTGAATTCGGACATAAGAGGTTTTCATGGGCCCGCTTTCAGCAATGACCTGCAAAAGACTGCGAGCCCTACCTGTCGCACAGGACCCTGTTCGTCCGAGGGTCGCTGTTTTTTGGAATCAAGCTTCAGGCCAATGCAGACGGCATGCCTTTTGATCTGCCGAACATTTCTTCATCTGGAGCGACAACCTTCGGACGTGCTGCAGTTCCTCTTTAACAAGCAGAGCGACGAGGTCCCTCGCCCTGCCCTCGCAAGTGGCCTCCTGCAGACCGAGATAAAAGATCACGGAGTCCTTTTCGAACTGGAGGGCGAGCTTCAGGGCGTCTTCGACAGTTACGAGATTTGCCGGTAGGCCGGCCTGTTTTTCTTTAGAGCCGAAGACATGCTGATCGGCCAGAGAGCGGATGTAGAGGTCGATTTCCTGGTCGGGATCGCTTACCGTGGGACGTTTGAGTTCTTCGGGCATTTCCGACAAAATGGCCTCGAAGCGCTTTTTATGTTCGACCTCATCCCTTGCCAGCGAAGTGAACAGTTCGACGATTTCCGGATCACTTACGGCCTGGCGCGCCCTGGTGTAAAAGTTCAATCCATTTTTCTCGATTTCAATGGCTGCTTGAAACACTTCTCCCGAGCTGAAGCAAAAAAGCATGTGGCCTCCCATTTTCCCTTGTTTTGCGCACGCGGCACAGCGATAAATTCAAGATCCGGTCACTATTTTAAGACAATAAATTTTTGATTCTACTACAGGATGACGATTTTCCGTTTATTTTTTCACCTTGACACGGTCAATTCCCATAACTACCGATTATAGAATAATAATAGGTCTCCACGATTGTCCCTGCGGAGCCCTGGCACGATACCAGGGGCCGAGTTGAAAATGTGCCCGGGAACAGTGGGAACCGGGATTTCTCATTACACCTCAGCGGCCCCCGTAGTCAAGATGCCGACCGAAAACAAAGAGCGCCGGGGATATTCGGGTGGTTTCCATAAAGGGCCACTGCCCCCGAGTCGGGGCGCATTTCTGAAATTCTCGACAAGAGGTACGAAAGGGAACGTTATGGCCGACAAGGTTGAAGTTTGCATGTGTGAAAAGTGCGGCAATGAAGCTGAGATGACCGTATCCTGCCAGTGGATCGAAGTGCAGGGACCATCGGGCGAGGTCGAAAAGAAAAAGAAAGAAACCAGGACCTGCAAGGTCTGCGGCAACGAAGCGGACATGATCATCGACTTTGATTAGGTCGCTTCAGCACGGTTGGGTTCCTTTTGTTTTTCACACCCTCGCTAAGGAGGATAACGAGCATGAGCGAACAAGCAGGCAGTGGTTGTGTGGAACCGGCAAAAGGCCCTATTACAGGCTCTCGGGAGGAATCCGGTGGCGGCGCCGTCCCGGCAACACCCGCCATAAGCGCGCGGGTGGGGCGGCCGGCGCCGGATTTCGAGGCATCGGCTTTTATGGATGGCGGCTTCAAAAACATCAGGCTCTCGGACTACAGGGGCAAGTGGGTGGTCCTGTGTTTCTATCCCGGGGACTTCACCTTTGTCTGACCCACAGAATTGACGGCAGTTGCCGTTAAATACCCCGAGCTTCAAAAGAGCGGTGTCGAGGTCCTATCGGTAAGCACCGACAGCCGCTTCTCCCACAAGATCTGGCAGAGCGAGGAACTTTCTAAAATGACGCCCGGAGGCGTGCCCTACCCCATGCTCTCCGATGCCGGCGGAGCTATCGGCAAGGTTTACGGGGTCTACGACGAGGCTTCGGGCGTCGATTTTCGCGGCCGTTTCCTGATCGACCCGGATGGAGTCATCCAGGCGATGGAGATCCTGACGCCGCCGGTTGGGCGACACGTGGGCGAACTCATCCGGCAGATCAAAGCCTTCCAGCATGTCCGGGAAACCCAGGAGGCCACTCCTTCGGGCTGGAAGCCCGGGAAGCCTACCCTCAAACCCGGTCCGGATTTGGTAGGCATGGTGTGGCAATGCTGGAAACCCGAGATGGCGGAAGACTAGCCGCGTTGAAAAACTGCTGATGGGCTGAGCCCACGCTCAGCCCGTTTTGAATGCACCATGTTATGATACGGCTTCGATGCGACGGGAGCCGGCGCCCCTGGCGCCAAAAACGCTCACTAAGCACTGGGGGGAAAGCCGGCCTTGGCCTCGAGCTTTGCGATTTCCTCCCCCGTCATGGCCGAAGGGGCTTTCCGGTCTTCCAGTATCGAGGCATAGAAAAGAATCTTTGCGCAGTGTTCCAGCTTTTCCATGCGCATGCAGGCCTCCGCCAGGTCCCGGCCGAAAGTTACCGCCCCGTGCCTTTTCAAGAGTATCGCCCGGCTGGCCGCGACATGGGGTTCGATGGACCGGGCGACTTCCTCGCTTGCCGGGGTCGCATACGGCGCAAGAGGAACTTTTCCGAGCATAAGCCATACCTCGGGCAGAACTTTCGAGTTCAGCGGGAACCCGGCGATCGTGAATGCAGTTGCCATAGGCGGATGAGCATGAACAATCGCCGAAACGTCCGGCCTCATGCGATAGACCAGCAGGTGCATTCGTATTTCACTGGAAGGCTTTAGAGGACCTTCCAGAAGCGCCCCTTCCATATCGGTTTTCGCAAGCTCTTCGGCCGCAATGTCTCCCTTTGAAACACCGCCGGGAGTTATCAGAATGCAGTCCGGTCCCATCCTGCAACTTACATTGCCGTCGCTTGCCGCGATCAGCCCCCCGCTTTCCAGCTTTCGGCAGACCTTTACTATTTCGAGACGCAAATTCATCTCTTGACTATCCATCCGGCGCCCTCCAAAATCCAGTTGTTTTGACCGGTTCGACCGGTTCTGCTATTGATACGGGCTTTATCATTTCTACATACTATAATTTAGACCGAATGGGATCTTCGGAGGAGAAGAAAAAATATGATCAGATGGTTCAAGCGGAAAAAAGGAAAAGGGGCAGTAGAAGTAGAGAGCGTTCCGGGCGGAGCGGAAGAGTCCCTGGAGCAGGAGACTTCGACCGAGGCGCCGGCGCAGCCGATCGAAGAGATTGGACTCGAAGCCGCACCGGAACCGGCGCCAGAGCCTGAGCCTGAGCCGGAGCCGGAAACTGAAGCTGAACTTGAAATGTCAGCCCCCGAAGACAGAGGAAGCCTCGATGATGTCGGGCTGGAGGAAGAAGAACCGCCCGACGATGAGACCGGGGAGGAGGAAGAAGAGGAAGTCCTGGAAGAAGGGATCCCACGAAAGGGATTTTTCAAGCGCCTTCGCAGCCGCCTCAAAGGAACGCGCGAAAGATTCGCCAACCGCATAGACCGGCTGGTTCTGGGCAGGAAGGTCATAGACGACGACCTGCTCGATGAACTGGAAGAAATCCTGATTACTTCCGATTTGGGCGTAAAAACCACCGGCATGCTTCTCAGCAAGGTGGCCGACAAGGTTAAGAGAAAAGAGTTGAGCGATCCCGCAAGGCTCCGCGAACAGATACGATCGGAAATCAGGTCGGCTCTTACCATCGAAGCCCCCGCGCTCGACTACCGCGCGCACAAGCCGCTGGTCGTCCTGATCGTTGGAGTAAACGGCACGGGAAAGACGACGACGACCGGGAAACTGGCCAGCCAGTTGAAACGGCAGGGGCTTAAACCGATGATGGTGGCCTGCGACACATTCCGGGCCGCCGCGGTCGAGCAGCTGTCCATATGGGGTGAGCGTATCGGCGTTCCGGTGGTGAAGCAGAAGAGCGGGTCGGATCCTTCCGCGGTTGCTTTCGACGCGCTGGATGCAGCGGTTTCGCGCGATATCGACGTCGTACTGATGGACACCGCAGGCCGCATGCACACCAAAGTCAATCTCATGGAGGAATTAAAGAAGATCCACCGGGTTGTCGACAAAAAAATGCCGGGCGCGCCGCACGAGGTTTTTCTGGTTTTGGATGCCTCCACGGGCCAGAACGCCCTTTCGCAGGCGAAGCTTTTCAAGGAGGGCATAGGTCTTACGGGGCTCATTCTTACCAAGCTCGACGGTACGGCCAAGGGCGGCATTGTGGCGGCCATCTGCGACGAACTCCAGGTACCGGTCCGTTATATCGGGATCGGAGAAAGCATAGACGACCTGCGATCCTTCGACGCCGAGGAATTTACGAATGCGTTGTTTTGAGGGGTTGAGGATTCCGGCGGGAACAGAATTGAATCAGATCATCCGTGCGGACTCTGATTCTCTCATTGAAAAGTTCTTGTTGGGCTGCGCCGTGCTTAGCCCAACCTACGGTGCTTTGGAAAGTCCCAGCCGAAACCTCTTGGCGCTTTGCGCCCCGGACACCGGGTGTCCGGGCCACCCCGGTCCTTCGTAACTTTTCGTGGTTTCCGGGTGTCACGTAAAGGACGTGAAGGAGTGCTGTGGTTTTTTGGTTCAGAACAAATCAGCCGCTGCTTTCAAGCGGGCTGGATTGATTTTGTTGCAGGTAGTTATTAGACTATTATTATCATGTTCCTGGTAGAATTCCTGCGCGGTCCCCGTAAGAGGGGGGTCCGTTCGTCGGGGAAAGCGCCGAGCGCCCGAGGCGTTGCGGCGAGTAATCGGCAGGGACATGAGCGGGCGATAACACAAACAACGAGGTGAAGATTGGAGCCACCGAGCGAGGCCCCTCGGATGCGATGAGAATACGCATCGGAGGGGCCTTTCAGTTTTGTGGGTCGAGGGTCCGCGGAAAGGGTGAAAACTAACGGGACCCGGCGGATGAACCTTTGCCCTCCAGCGAGCACTTCGTAAAATCGATCTCCTTGCCGCATTTTCCGCAGATGTGCTTCTTGTTGAATTCATCCGAGAAAATTTCTTTTTCCTGGCCGCATTCCGGACAAAAACACGAGAAGGACTGCAGGTTCTTCAATTGCTCGAATCCCGGACAGTGTTGCGGTGTCGTCATTTTGTCAGCTCCTCTTTTGGGTATGATGTTTAATTTTCACAAACGCGCATCGGCGCGCGGTATAAAGACCGATCCGGCCTCCTCCCGTTGCGGGTTATCGGACCCCCGGAGTGTTCGCGTCGTGGCCTCAGGCGAGGCCGAATCCCATGGAACCCAGGTTTCTGAGACTAGCCCCGGCTTCCTCGACCGTCGCCCCGAGCTTCCACGGCTCCATGAATCCACAGAGCATCAGCTTCCAGCCGTCCTCATCGTAGAAAATGTCGGCATCGTCGGTACACGCTATGCCGCACCCTTCTTCTCCCAATATTTCATACAGGGTTTCCCTGAGCTGTCGTTCACCTTCCATATCCGAATCTCCATTATCGAAATCATGACGGCATTTTCAACCGTCTTGTTACGATTCTTCTAATTACGATTTCAATGCCAGGCAATAGAGGCGGCGGGGAGTAGAAGGCCGGAGCTTCACGGTCAGATTCCGAGGGCCTCCCTCAAATAGGGCGCCGTGTGAGAAACACTCGAGCGGGCAACCTGCTCGGGGGTCCCGGCGGCGACTATCCGGCCGCCGCCATCGCCCCCTTCGGGCCCGAGATCTATCACGTAGTCGGCCGACTTTATCACGTCCGTATGATGCTCGATCACGATGACCGTGTTCTGTTGGTCCACCAGCTTTCGCAGTACGAGCAGGAGTTTGCTGATATCTTCAAAATGAAGGCCGGTAGTGGGTTCATCGAGAATGTAGAGCGCTTTCCCCTGGCCTCGCCGGCTGAGCTCGGCAGCCAGCTTCACCCTTTGCGCTTCGCCTCCCGAAAGAGTCGTGGCGGGCTGTCCCAACCGTATGTAGCCCATTCCGACGCCGATCAATCCATCGAGTTTGGAGCGAATGGCGCGGAAATTGGTGAAAAAAGCCGCCGCCTCGTATACGGTCATATCCAGGACGGCAGCTATCGAGCAGCCTTTATAGGTAATATCGAGGGTCTCCCGGTTATACCTCGTTCCCCCGCAAACCGGGCAGGTTACGTAGATATCGGGCAAAAAATACATCTCTATGCGCTGGAGACCCTCTCCACGGCAGTGTTCGCACCGACCTCCTCTTGCGTTGAATGAAAAGCGGGCGGGCGAGTAACCGCGGGCGCGGGCTTCGGGCGCCCGTGAAAACAGTTGCCGGATCAGTTCGAAAACCCCGGTATAGGTTGCCGGGATCGAACGCGGGGTCCTGCCGATGGGCGATTGATCGACCAGGATCACCTTTTGGAGCCGTTCGGCGTTTTCCAGGGTCGCGAACGGGGCGGGATGCGTTTCGACCTTGTATATCATCCGGGCCAGCGCGCGGTACAGCGTATCGAGGACGAGCGTGCTCTTTCCGGAGCCGGAAACTCCGGTGACACAGGTGAGGAGCCCGTAAGGAAAATCGGCGGAAATCGATTTGAGATTGTGTCCTGAGGCGCCGGTCAGCCGAAGAAAACTTGCGGCTTTCTTCCTGTGTTTGGGAGTTTCTATGCGCTTTTTGCCCGATAAATAGAGACCGGTGAGTGAGGCGGAGCAGTCGGCGATTCGTTCGGGGGGCCCTGAAAACACCACCTCGCCACCCTCTGTTCCGGCGCCGGGTCCCATGTCGATTACATAGTCGGCGCGCAGGATCGTCTCCCTGTCGTGTTCGACCGTGACAAGGCTGTTGCCGGCGTCGCGGAGCCGCATCAAAAGATCGAGGAGCCTGCGGTGGTCGCGCGGATGCAGGCCGACGCTCGGTTCATCGAGAACATAGAGGACCCCTGAGAGGTTTGCTCCGACCTGGTGGGCCAGGCGAACCCGCTGTGCCTCTCCGCCCGAAAGGGTGTTCGAGGAGCGGTCGAGAGTCAGGTAGGGCAGCCCGAGTTCGACGAGGTTGTAAAGGCGGCTGAGGATTTCCTTTTTGGGGCGATTTAAAATTTCTCGCCGTGCTTGGTCGAAATCGAGCCCTTCGAGCCATTTGGCCGCGGCGGACGGAGTCATAGACAAAACGCGGTCGATGGAAAGCCCGCCCAGCCGGACCGACCGGGCGGAATCGTTTAGCCTTGTCCCCCCGCACGCCTGGCATTGCGGCAGCTCGGAGGCGGCGAGGGGCGCCTCGGCGGTTTCGTCTTCAAGGCCCTCGGGCGGAGATTTTGAGCGGCGGTTCCCCTCGCTCTGACTTAAAAGAGCGGCGGAGGGGGCGAAAAAGTCCGGGCCGAGGCCGTCATCACCTGCATAGCCCAGCCCGCGGCACGCAGGGCACATGCCGGAGGGGTGCTGGAAAGAGAAAAGGCCGGGCGTCAGTTCCGGCCCGGTGTATCCGCAGGAAGCGCAACGGGCCGATTCGGAGTAGGACCTTTCCCAGCCTTCGGGGGTTGCGATTGCGGCCGTACCTTTTCCAGCCTTGAGGGCGAGTTCCAGCGAGTCGATGAGCCGCCTTTGCTTTTCTTCGTCGAAAAGGAGG
This sequence comes from Deltaproteobacteria bacterium, assembly GCA_021793275.1. Taxonomy (GTDB): domain Bacteria; phylum Desulfobacterota; class Syntrophobacteria; order Syntrophobacterales; family Syntrophobacteraceae; genus SbD1. Next base: position 35,382 of record JAJYTC010000004.1, read on the forward strand.
CGGTCGATCACGATCTGGAGCATGTGGGAAGGCCTGCGGGGAAGAGAAGGAAGCGGGTCCAGTTCATAGACCGATCCGTAAGCGCGGACCCTGCCGAAGCCGTCGCGCCTTAGCTTTCTAAGCAGGTTGGGCAGTTCCTTTTCAGGGACCTCGCCAAGGGGCGCTAGAATCAACATGCGGCTTTTCGCGGAAAGGCTTGCGGAAAGGTCGGCCAGTATTTCGTGGACCGTCCATGCCCGAACGGGCAAATCGCAAGTGGGGCAAAAGATTGTGCCAAGCCTTGCGAAAAGAAGCCTCAGGTAATCGTTTATTTCGGTGAGGGTGCCGACCGTGGAGCGAGGATTATGCGGCAAACCCTTTTGTTCGATCGCAATCGCAGGGCTCAGCCCGTCGATTTCATCGACAAGCGGCGCGTTGAGTCTTCCGGCAGTCTGGCGCGCGTAGGTGGAAAGGGCCTCGAGGTAGCGCCTCTGACCTTCTGCGAAAAGAGTGTCGAAGGCGAGCGAAGATTTGCCCGATCCGCTTACCCCGGTGATGACGACGAAGCTGTTTCGAGGGACCTGCAGGTCGATATTCTTGAGGTTATTCTGCCTCGCTCCGCGAATATAGATGGATTTTTCGGCCATAGAAAAGCCGCCTCGGTGGAAATGGGTTATCCGTTTGGAATGACGAAGAAACGGGGCTAGACGCCCAGGCTCGGCTATTGGTTTGTTCGAGCCATTCTATTGAGTTCCTCGTCGAAAGTGAAAAGAGATGCCCCGGGCTCCGAGGCTTTCACTCACAATATGCAATCAACAATGTCGATGTTGCGCTCCGAAAAGAGAGTCAGGGCGCAGATAAGTTTTCCCCGTCGGGATTTTCAATCCCTTTATAGCGGAGCAGCGCGATCAGGCTGTCAGCCGCCTCTTTGCCGGGCACCTTATATATTTTAGTAAGAACGTAGATACATTCGGCGATAACGCTTTCGAGGATAACGGCCTGTGTGGCACCCTCCTTGACCGTGTCGAAAAATTCCTTGGCCCTTACATATAAGGGTTCGTTATCTCTCGTGAGATATCGGATGAGTACATTCGTATCAGGCAGGCTCCTTGCCGGCTTTTTCATAGACCGCTTCTTCCCATGCCCTGTCTTTCATCCGCTTCATGGTAACACCCGGTCCCGCGTTGGCGGCGTATTTACTAAGAACCCCACCGGCGTCTTTTACGGCCCTCAGCATTATATCACCCTCGACTACCTCAAAATAAACGACGGTTGCATTGAGTTTGTCGCGGATTTCCCTGGGAATGGTAACTTGCCCTTTTTTTGTGATTTTTACAGGTTGCGTCGTCACAGGCCCCCACCTCCATCTGGCATTCCATATGCTAAAAGTAATACATTCGGGACCTTTCGGTCAACTTTTCCCTATGCCGCATGGACCTTCAGTTATCGGCCCTCCCGTGTATGCCAGACGCGCAGAATATAAACGGCAGGTTCCCGGATCTCGTAGCGCATCTCATAATGACCCACAAGGATGCGGCGGACTTCGCGCGGTTCGAATTCTTCAAGTTTTTCGCCGATACGCGGAAAATCGAGGAGACGGGCCGGGACTGCCGCCAGCGATTGGACCGTACGAGCTGCGGCGCGTTTATCGACCGGCGCCAGGAAGTCGTAAAGTCGCGCCAGATCGGAAAGGGCTTTAGTTGTCCATTTCACTTCCATCAGCGGGGCACAGGCAGCGGGTCATCGGTGACAAGGCTATCCGCCCATGCCTGCACGGCCTGATGGTCGATAACACGCCCGGCATCGACATCGGCTAATGCTTCCAAAGTCAGCCGACGGCGTTCTTCTTCCTGCTCCACCCAGGCGGACAAGGCCTGTTTAATGATCCATCCGCGCGAGCGCTCCAGGCGGGCGGCCAATTGGTCGACTTTTTCGACTAATGACAAAGGCACATGTGCAGTAAGCACTTTCGTGGTCACTGAAAAATTTCCTTTCACCGACAGGTTCGAAATCAATTTGAATCATAACGATTCATTTCGATTCATTCAAGACCTGTTGACGGCGATGGAGGCCGCGAGCTTCACGGCTGCGATAAGGCTGCCGGGGTCTGCCAATCCTTTGCCCGCAATATCGTATGCTGTCCCATGGTCGACCGAAGTGCGGACGATCTGAAGCCCGAGGCTCACGTTGACAGCTTCGTTGAAATGAGCGAGCTTGACCGGAATGAGCCCCTGGTCGTGGTACAAAGCCACAACGGCGTCAAACTCCCCCGACATGGCGCGATTGAAGACGGTATCCGCGGGCCACGGCCCGCTTATGCGGAAATCTGCGCTCAGCAAGCGGTCGGCTTCGAATTCCCCGATAACCGGCCTTATCGTTTCGATTTCCTCTTTTCCGAATTTTCCAGCTTCGCCGCAGTGGGGATTAAGGCCACAGACGGCAACACGGGGCGATTTCACGGCGAAGTCCCGGCGCATCGACTCGGCGGTAACGCCGATGACTTCTCTTAGAAGCTCTTTTGTGATCAGGCCCGGGACTTCGGCCAAAGCAACGTGAATCGTTGCGAGCGCCACCCTGAGCACCGGTCCGGCGAGCATCATCACCACGCTTTTCGATCCCGTCAGTTCCTGGAAGAATTCGGTATGTCCCGGAAAGGCAAAACCCTGCCCGTGAAGCCTTTCTTTATTAATCGGACAGGTGCATACGGCGTCGATGAATCCGCCGCAGGCAAGCGAGGCGGCCTCTTTAATCCATGCGACTACCGCCTCGCATGCCGCCGGGCTCGGGTTGGCGAATTCGATGTCGGCGGGGGTAAGCGGCGCCGGGGGACTTCCGCCGCGCGCAGGCGGACCACTCCAGAGCGGGATCGCTCCCTTGCCTGCCGAAGCAACCTCTTCGAGAGAAGAACGCAGGGTTTTGGCCGGCTCACAAATCACCATCACCTTTGCCGGCGAGCCGAGAAGCTTTATCGCGCGCTCTATCGGCAGCCTGTCTCCGATTACCAGAGGAAGAGATCCGTTTGCAAACCCCGGCGAATCGAAAGCCTTGACGATTACTTCCGGCCCGATCCCGCACGGGTCTCCCATCGTTATCGCAACTACCGGCTGCATTGCCACTGCCTCCAAAAGAAGATTGGCTTGATATTACCATGGCCCGGCGAAGCCGCAGCCAAAAAAGTACATTCCGAAAATGCTTAAAAATTGATTAGAAACGTTGTAGAGTCGAAGACAAGGAGGGAGCTATGAACAGCGAGCCTAAAGATTCGGAAAAACAAGCGCAGAACTCGAAGGGTATATATTGCTTTATGGACGTTGTCGCCAGGGAGGCGGAAGAATACGCGAGAGACCATACCTCGCCCATGCCTTCTCTGCTCGAGGAAATAGAGCGTTTCTCCCTTACGGCGACGCCATATCCCAGTATGCTCACCGGGCGCGTCGAAGGCCGTTTTCTGCACTTGATTGTCCAACTGTGCGGCGCCCGTCGGATCGTGGATATCGGCACCTTCACCGGCTACTCGGCCCTTGCAATGGCGGAAGCTTTGAGCGACGACGGGCAAATACTGACGATCGAGCGCGACCCCCATTTTGCGAAAATCGCACAGGGTTTTTTCGACCGGAGCCCTGCCGGCGGCAAAATAACCCTTCGCAGGGGCGAGGCGATGGAAATTCTCCAGTCGCTTCCGGATGCTGAAACGGACCTCGTTTTTATGGATGCCGACAAGATCGAATATGCGGCATATTACAGGGAATCGATGCGGATCCTTCGAACCGGCGGCCTGATGCTTGCGGACAATGTCCTGTGGTACGGGAGGATTTTCCATGCGGGAGATGATGACAGCCGCGCGGTTGCCGATTTCAATGACATGGTGAACGGGGACCGCCGGGCTGAAAAGCTGTTCCTTACCATCCGCGACGGCATCTACCTGATCAGGAAACGAGCCGCCTGAGCGCATGCGTTTGACTTCGCCCGGGGATTTGTTGTCATGAGCAATACCGATGCTCTTACCTGGCGCCCGGCAGTCAATCCGTGGCTGATTGCGGTCACCATGATTTTGCCGACCTTCATGGTCGCCCTGGATACCTCGGTCGCCAATGTCGCGCTTCCCTATATTGCCGGCAGCCTGTCATCGAGCCTCGATGAAGCCACGTGGGTCCTGACCAGCTATCTGGTGGCCAACGCCATCATACTGCCCATTTCGGGCTGGATTTCGCAGGTCCTGGGCCGCAAGCGCTTCCTCGTTGTCAGCATGGTCATTTTCACCGGCGCATCCTTTGTAAGCGGGGCCGCCGTCAGCCTGCCCATGCTCATAATCGCCCGTATATTCCAGGGCGCGAGCGGAGGCGCGCTGCTTCCGGTTTCGCAGGCCGTTCTGCTGGAGAGTTTTCCCCCGGAAAAGAGGCCCGAGGCGATGGCGGTCTATGCCTTCGGCGTCATCGTGGCCCCGGTTGTCGGTCCCACATTGGGCGGCTGGATTACCGACAGCTACTCCTGGCGCTGGGTTTTCTACATCAACCTGCCGATCTGTCTTCTGGCCATTGAGATGACGAGGCTTTTCATCGAAGACCCTCCCTATATCCGCGGCATGGCGCCGAAATCGGTCGACTACATCGGCTTTGCCCTGATGGCTGTAAGCCTCGCTGCGCTGCAGGTGGTGCTGGACAGGGGAGAGAGGGCCGATTGGTTTTCCTCGGACTGGATTTGCCTGGGGGCGATCACTTCCGCGGTCTGTCTGGTGAGTTTCGTAATCCGGGAGTTGAGCTGCAGAGATCCGATAGTAGAGCTGCGCGTTCTGGCGGACCGGAACTTTGCGGTCGGCTTTGTTCTGGCCACCGTTTACGGGTTCATCCTGTACGGAACGCTGGTGATGCTGCCTCTTTTTCTCGAAAACCTCATGGGCTACACCGCCCTTAATACAGGTCTGGCGATTACCCCCCGCGGAATAGGCGCCCTTGTGTCGGTGACCCTGGCGGGCAGGTACCTCAAGAGAATGGACAGCCGCATTGTGATTGTCCTCGGCCTTATCCTTCTTGCCGTTGCCCTCTTTATTCTGAGCGAAATCGATCTCCAAATTTCCATTTTTAGCGTCGTCTGGCCCAACATGCTCATGGGATTTGCGATCGGGATGGTTTTCGTTGCTTTGACCACCATCGCGGTGTCTACGCTGACCAATGAAATGATGGGCACCGCTACCGGCCTGTATAATCTGATGCGAGGCATGGGGGGAAGCATCGGCATCGCAATGGTCACCACTCTCCAGTCCCGATACTCGCAGTTACACCAGGCAATGATGGTCTCTCATCTGACGCCGTATACGGTCACATTCCAGGAGACATTCAACAGGCTGGCGGCATTGTTTCGAACTGCGGGAAATTCCGCCGGGGCGCAAGCGAAAGCATACCTGGCCATTTACGACACACTGCTGTCCCAGAGCGCCGTGTGTGCCTTTCTCGACAGCTGCAGGATGTTTGCTTACCTTGCCCTCGCAAGCATCCCCGTGGCGCTGCTTTTTAAAAAAGCGGGGGGGAAGAAGAACCGTTCAGCCTGAAGGCGGGGGGAATTTGTCCCCGCCGGCCCGGTTATAGGAAGTCGCATTCAAGCGCTCACTGTTACGAAGAGTTTTCCCACGTGAAGGCACGAAGGGGTGGAACTTTTCGTGGTGTCAGGGTGGGCCGAGGTAACATGAGGAATTTTTTTGCAAACTTCCCACCCAGGCCTCTTGGCGCTTCGCGCCCCGGACACCCGGTGCCCGGACCACCCCGGTCCTTCGTTGCCTTTCGTGGTTTCGGGGTGGGCCGAGGGGGGCATGAGGAGCTGACGGCCGCCTTGTGAATCATTTTGCATGCGACATCTTGCCAATCCGGCAGTTTCTACGCGAATTATTTTCCCGAAGAAATTTCGGATTGGAGCTGCTCGATCCCGGCGTTGGTGAGGATGCGTCCGTTTGCGTCCAGGACCTTCGCGCCGGGGGGGACCTGCAGGCGGAAAAGCGCCGGGTCCAGGCCCGTGCGAGGCGTGAAGGAAGTGATCGTGATCTCGTTTGTATTGCCCAGAAGGTCCTGTGTTTCCACACGGGAAATCAGATAGGTTCGCAGATCTATCCACAGATAGGCGAGCTTGATGTTCGGGTCCTGGTGCAGGGGCGTTAGCTGCAAAACAGCCGTCTGCGGGGTTGAGAGCACCGGGTCGAGAGTAACGTGAAAATGGTCCCTCAGCCTCAGCGCTCCGTCAAAGAAGGTGCTGGCCAAAGGCGAGGCGAAGAGCTTCTGCGCCTCGAACAGGTTGATCTGTTTTTCATTGCTCGAAGAGAGCCAGGCAAACTTGTTGTTGGCAACGAAGATTTGTTTTTGGGGTTTGTCATACTGCCAGCGCATCTGCCGCGGCTTGGCGTAATAGAGCTTGCCTCCGGCCTTTTGTGCCCCGAGGTTCGTTGCGGCAGCAGAGACGGTTTTCTGGCTGAAAATGGCCGTGAAGGCATGGATGTTCCGATAATTGGCTTCGGTTTTGGAAAGTATTTCCCCGATCGACAGGGTCGGACCCGCGGCGGGGGCCGGACCGGCTGAACACAAAAGCACAAGCGCGGCAACGAGGCATGCCGATGAAAGCCGTAAGAAGTTTTTTCCAAAAGCAGCGCGATTCGTATTATTCACCTTAGAATTCCTTGTATCAAAGTCCCGATCCGTCCCATTTCAAGACAACCTTCTGCCGAGCACCTCCCTCGGCTTTATCCCGTCAGAAGGGGAGACTATCCCCTGCTGCTCCATCACCTCTATCATTCGCGCGGCGCGATTGTAACCCACCCGCAGTCTTCTTTGCAGCATGGATATCGAAGCCTGCCTGGTTTCTAAAACCATCTGGACGGCTTCATCATATTTTTCGTCCAGCTCTTCTTCGGCAATCTCCGAAGCGCCGCCTTCCTCGCGCAGGTCCACCCTGCCCATTAGCGGGTCTTCAAGAAGCTTCTGCGCTCTCCAGTGTTCGGTAAGCCTCTCTATTTCAGCGTCGGAAACGAAGGCCCCGTGAATACGCTGCAGCTTAGCCGTGCCCGGCGGAAGGAACAGCATATCTCCGGACCCGAGCAGGGTCTCGGCCCCCGAGCCGTCCAGGATGGTCCTCGAATCGATTTTCGATGAGACCTGGAATGAAATGCGGGTGGGAATGTTGGCCTTGATTATTCCCGTCAAAACGTCCACCGAGGGCCTCTGCGTGGCGAGGACGAGATGTATGCCCGCCGCACGCGCCATCTGTGCAAGGCGCGTAATGGATTCTTCAACATCGCGCGAGGCAACCATCATCAGGTCGGCCAGCTCGTCGATTATTATTACCACGTAAGGCAGTTTGCAGTGGTGGAGAGCCGTATCGGAGAGAGCTTCCGGATCATTGTCCGATTTTGCGTCCTCTTGAGGTTTTTCCCGAGCGAGCACCCGGTTGTAGGTTTCGATGTTTCGAACGTTTTTGTCGGCCAGAAGCTTGTAGCGAAGCTCCATTTCCTCGACGGCCCATTTGAGCGCCCTTGTGGCCATCTTGGCGTCCGTCACCACCGGGTGTATCAGATGCGGTATTCCTTCGAAGCTGCTCAGTTCGATTCTTTTGGGATCGATCAGAAGCAGGCGCAGTTCTTCGGGAGTGTTTTTGAAAAGCAGGCTGCTCAAAAGGGTATTGATGCAGACGCTTTTTCCGGTCCCCGTTGCCCCGGCAATGAGCAGGTGAGGCATTCTGGCAAGATTTGTCACAACCGGCTGGCCAGTTATGTCTTTGCCAAGGGCGATCGAGAGCGGGGCGGCGGAAAGCGTGAATATCTCGGTTTCCAGCACCGCCCTAAGAGAGACCAACTCTCTTTTAAGATTGGGTATTTCGATTCCCACCGCCGCTTTGCCCGGAATAGGGGCGACCACCCGTATGCTGATCGCCTTCAGGGCCATCGAAAGATCATCAGCCAGATTGACGATCCGGCTGATCTTTATGCCGGGCGCAGGGGCATATTCATACATCGTTATGACCGGCCCGGGATTGATGCCCACCACCTTGCCCTGAACGCCGAAATCGGCCAGCTTTTCCTCCAGAATCGCACCGTTTTGTTCGAGCTTTTTCCAGTCGGGTTTGACCGTTTCCGTCTCATAGACGTCGAGAAGGGCGAGTTCGGGAATCACATACTGCCCGGGCGCGACTTCGAGGGTGGCCGGCAAAACAGGTCCCTTGCGGGCCTGCTTTTTCGGAAGCGTCTCCGCCTGGACGGGGGGAGAAGATACAGGCTCTTTCTTTCTTACGCGTTTAGGGGCGGCGCCGCTCGGTTCGAGCGCAGGCTGTTCGCCCTCCTCTTCCCACTTTACCTCAGCCGCCAGCCAGGCGTAGGCGGCGGCGGCCAATGTTGAAACCCGCCTGATCACGGCCTTGATCGTGAGAGGAGTTGAAAGCAGAAGAGCGATAAGAAGCGACCCTATAAGCAGGATATTTGAACCCACACCCGAAAGCCGCGCCACCAGAAAGCCGGCAGCCACCCTTCCGATCAGTCCGCCGGTTTGGAACCTTTGGCCAAAGAGTGTGATCCAGGGCCAGTGCAAACCGCCCAGTGTCATTATGCTCAGGATAAGCAGGGCGATTCCCGAGAGGCGAAGCCACAACCCTGCCAGGGAAGGGGCGGTGAAAAGGCGCCAGCTTGTCCATAAGCCTGCGATTGCCAACCCGTAGGCCCCGAGCCCGAACACGGCGATCAGCGGCCAGGCGATATTGGCGCCGAAGCGGCCCACCAGGTTTGCGGTAAAATGTTTGCAGGAATGAAAAAAGGTAGGGTCTTGGGAGCTGTAAGACAAAACGCTGAGCAGAACCAGAAGCGAGACCGTCAAAACGATCAAAGCCCATATTTCGTGTTTCTTTTCACTCATGGCGCCCGCCCATTGGAACTCTCATATGAATCACGCGCATTTCAGACGCTGTCGCACAACAGGCAACCCGTCCCGCGAAACGCGGGACTGCCCGCCGCTTAAATTTCCACCACTATCGGATAAATAACAGGCCTCCTGTCCAGCGTTCGAATGAAGAAGCGCTTGAGGTCGCGCCGGATTTGCTCCTGGAGAAGCGCGCAGTCCAACTCGTGGGCTTCCTCCAGTTGCCTGTCAATGTTTTCGAGTATTATGCATTTGCCCTCGTAGAGGATTTCGGGTTTTGCTTCTTCATGAATGAATCCCCTGCTGAGTATGTCCGGGCCGCTCAAAATTTCGTGGGTCTCCTTGTTCACCACCAGCGAAGCGATTACAAGTCCGTCTTCGGATAAATGTCTGCGGTCCCGGAGGACCAGGCCGCCAACGTCCCCGACGCCTTTTCCGTCCACAAAGACCCTGCCCGTCTCAATTTTTTCCTTGGTGCAGACACTGTCGGGGCTGAAGCAAAGTACGCCGCCGTTTTCAATCAACAGGCAGTTGGCGGGGGATATTCCGAGAGACAGCGCCAGTTGTCTGTGTTTGACAAGATGGCGGTATTCGCCGTGAATGGGGATGAAGAAGCGCGGCTGGACCACATTGATCATTATCTTGAGCTCTTCCTGGCAGGCGTGGCCCGAGACATGGATGTCCTTTACCTGTTCGTGAATGACCTCAGCGCCGTTTCTGCACAGGTGGTTCATGATGTTTTGAATGGTGCGCTCGTTTCCGGGAATGAACCTGGAGGACAAAATTATGGTGTCGCCCTCCCTGACCTTGAGCTTTTTGTGATCGTTGAAGGCCATCCGGCTAAGGGCGCTCATCGGCTCGCCCTGGGTCCCGGTAGTGAGCATGAGCACCCGGGAGTCGGGCAAGTTTTGGAGGTCCTGGATCGCTATCTCATCTTCTTTGGTAAAGTCGAGACAGCCCAGTTCGCGGGCGATCCGAACGTTTGTCACCATCGATTTGCCGCTTAGCAGCACCTTGCGGTCGAACTCGCGGGCAATATGGATAAGCTGCTGGATCCGGTGAAGATTGCTCGCGAATACAGCCACTATGACCCGACCCTGCTTTTCCTGGAGCACATTGCGCAGCGTGACGCCGACTTCCTTTTCGGAAACCGTGTATCCTGGTCGCTCTACATTGGTCGAGTCGGAAAAAAGGGCCAGAACGCCTTCTTCACCGTAAGAGCCAAGCCTGGCGATATCCAGTCTTTTGTCATCTACGGGGGTGTTGTCAATCTTGAAGTCGCCCGAATGGATGATAACGCCTACAGGGGTGCGGATCGCCAGTCCCACGCCGTCGGGGATGCTGTGGCAGACCCTGATGAATTCGAAGCTGAACGGTCCGATCTCGACGACCTGGCGAGGCACGATCTGGATAAGCTCGACACGGTCGAGCAAATTATGCTCCCGGAGTTTTTCCCTGATCAGGGCCAGGGTGAGGGCCGTCCCATATATGGGGAGGGGGAACTCGCGGACAAGGAAGGGGATGGCGCCTATATGGTCTTCATGGCCGTGGGTAACAACCAGGGCGGCCACCTTTTCTTTTCTCCCCAGAAGATAGCTGAAATCGGGAATAACTATGTCGATACCAAGCATTTCTTCTTCGGGAAACATCAAGCCGGAATCGACAATTACGATAGAATCCTCATATTCGAAGACCATCATATTGAGGCCGATTTCGCCAAGTCCGCCGAGGGGAATGACCTTTAAAGTCGAGCAGGCAGTTTTTTCAGGCATCGCGTCAGATGCTACCCCCGTTTTGAGAAAGGGCGCCAGGGGTTTGCAGGCCGGCCTTGCGGTCGTCACCGGCTTCTTCGGAAGTCAAATTGGCCCGGATCGCTTCACGGACCGTTTCCATCAGGGAGTCGCGGCTTTGGGCATCGGCCCCCGAGCTGTAGACAGGAGTGCCAATCGAAAACCTGATTTGGCCCGGATGGATCATCCAGCTTTTTTTGGGAAGGATGCGATAAGAGCCGCTGATACTAATGGGAATAATGGGCTGTCCGGATTTTACGGCCAAAATAAACACGCCTTTTTTGAAATCCTTTATAACCCCGTCGGCACTCCTTGTGCCCTCGGGGAAAACGAATACCGAGGTCCCCTGCCGCACAATTTCTGCGACCCTGTTCATGCTGGCAATTGCCTTCCTGCGGTCCCTGCGGTCGATCGAAATATAGCCTGCCCTGGACATGGCATGGCCGAGGACAGGAATTTTAAAAAGCTCCTCTTTTGCGAGCCAGCTAAATCTTATGGGCAGCTTGCCGAGGGCGGCAAAAATATCGAACCACCCCTGGTGATTGCTCACCAATATGTAAGGGCCGCTGTTCATGTTCTCCACACCCGCAAGACTTACCTTCACTCCGGCGGCCCAAAGATTTACGTTGCCCCAGATTCTGGCCATCCAATTCGGCCACGCCCGGCTCGCCAAAGAGCCTATGACTGCGGAAGATCCCAGAATCATGGTGGATAGAAATAAAACGATATAAAAAAAGACGGATCGCAAAAATCTCATTTCTCTCCACATCGAAGGCGGGTTTAGACAAAAACCGGGATAAACTTTTCAGATTATTTTTAAAAATTCAGTCTAAACTCTTTTCCGACTGTAGTCAATTGGAAGGCGGAGAAGCGAGAGGGAAAGGCATCCGATGCTATCGTTTGATTCTCGATCCACACTTTTTGCCTTCGTGGTCCTTCCTCCTTTTCGTGGTGGAAAATAATCTTACCCTCAAAGCTTGTGATGACATCACGAAGGTCGCGAAGAGCACGAAGAAACCGCAAGGAAGAAGGTCGGGCGGTGACGTTCATCTGCGAAGAACCATGGATCAGCATAACCGCAACCAAAGAGCTGTGTCAGCGGGCGATCCGTCGCACCCCCGCGGGATCAGGTTGAAGAAAAAACCTGTAAGGTTTTCATACTCTTTGATTAATGGTATAAGGGGATCTGGATTTAGCCGATTTACCGGCTTATTGGGCTGGGTTTAAGGGCGGCTGCGAGCTTGGAGGGGAGTCTAAAAATGTCTAGAGGGACGGTTAACAAGGTTATTCTGGTGGGAAGGTTGGGCGGGGATCCTGACATTCGGTACAGCGCCAATGGAGTTGCGGTTGCCAAATTCAGCCTCGCCACAAATGATTATGTGGCCGGGGGAGGAGAAGGCAACCGGGAAGAGCGAACGGAGTGGCATCGTATCGTTACCTTCGGCAAGACCGCGGAATTTTGTGGCAATTATCTGTCAAAGGGCCGGCTGGTCTATGTGGAGGGCAGTCTTCGGACCAACCAGTGGGAAGATGCCCAAGGTCAGAAGCGTTATACCACCGAAATTATAGCGAGGGAGATGCAACTGCTGGGAAGCGCGGAAGGGCAGGCGCAGGGGCCTGGCGCCGCGGGCGGGCAGAGCCAGATGAGAAATTCGGGGGCCGGCGGGCGGTCAGCGATGGAAGAGTTGCCCGCCAACACGGGCGCCCCGGATGATGATATTCCATTCTAGGGCGTTATTTCTTGAGCATTTGTTCGACTTCGTCCATGAGTTGAAGGAATTCCTTCGACTGCCTGTACTGGTCGAGTGATTTTTGGTGCTGGAGCCAGGTTTCCCATACCTTCATCCACGCCGCATTACGCCAGTAGCATTCCGATTGGCTGCGGTCTCCATCGACCCTGGCGCGATATTCTTCGTATTCCTGCAGACAGGATTTGCACAGGCTGTATGGAGCGGCAAAACGGGCATATTCCTGAGATTCTATTTGGGCGCCGCACTTAGAGCACTTGACCATGCATCTGGTGCACTGGAATATCTTTCGCAATGCTTCGATCTTGAGTTGGCGCACAGCGTTATCGCGCTCCGACTTCACGTTTTCCACTTTCTTTCCGAATTCAAGGATATCTGCCATATTACCTCATTTTTTGGCTGCTTTAAGAAAAGTTGCATCTTCGGTTTTTTCGTTCTCAGCCTGTGCCGCATCCACCTCATCCATTGCCTCGATCAGATTGAAAAGCTGCAGGGTGAAATCCATGTAAACTGCCCGGGTGTCTCTTTGCGCCTTTTTTTTCAAAAACATTATGGGGTCGTGCAGCATTTTCTTGATAATCGAAGAGGTGAGGATTTCAATCGCTTCCTTTTCCTTATCGGTTAAATCGGGGAGTTGGGAAAATGTTTTCCTGAGTTCATTTTGCCTTATTCTCTCGGCCTTTTCGCGCACCGATATTATGGTGGGCACCACGTTGAGGCTTTCCATCCAGTTTCTGAATTTGATGGTTTCCTCGTTGATGATGTGTTCGGCTGCGCGCGCCTCGCTTAAACGTTCTTCCTTGTTGAATTCGATAACTCCCTGCAGGTCGTCTATGTCATAGACATAAACATTGTCAATTTCGTTGACCTTCGGGTCGATGTCTCTGGGGACGGCGATGTCGATGAAAAAAAGAGGCTTGTTGCGCCGCTCGCGCATTCTCGACCTCACGTCCCGGTAGGAGATAATCGGCTCCCTGGCGCCCGTAGAAGACACCACGATGTCGGTTGCCTTCAGTTCTTCGAGCAGGAGGTCGAAGGGGACCGTTTCGGCTTTGAACCTGGCAGCCAGTTCGACCGCCCTTTCGAGGGTCCGGTTGGCCACCATCATGCTTCGCACCCCCTGCCTGAGGAAGTGCTCGGCGGCAAGCTCGGCCATCTCTCCCGCACCGATGAGGAGCACCTTCTTGTCCTGGATGTGGCCGAAAATCTTGCGGGCAAGCTCGACAGCCGCATAGCTGACCGACACCGCGCAGGAGCCTATGCAGGTCTCGGTACGCACGCGTTTGGCCACCGAAAATGATTTATGCACGAGCCGGTTTAGCACCGTCTTAACCGTCCGGTACTCGACGGCCAAGCGATATGCGTCCTTTAACTGGCCGAGTATCTGCGGTTCCCCGACAACCATCGAGTCCAGGCTGGATGCAACCATGAACAGGTGTTTTACAGCCTCCAAGTCCTTGTGGACGTAGAGGTATGAATCGAGGGGGACGGAGGTCGGCAAGCCTACATGGGTCCTGAGCAACGCCTTTACCTCGCCGATCCCTTCGGCAAGGGCGCCACAGGTAAACAAAAATTCCACCCTGTTGCAGGTAGACAGAAAAACCAACTCATCCACGTGATCGAGGTGCGGGAGCATATGCAGCGGATTCACCTCTTTGCGGCACGCCACGGCAAGCTGCTCCCGAATTTCCACGGGCGCCGTTTTGTGATTCATGCCTAAGAGGATGATGTGAGACATGCATTCCTACCCGTAAAGGTTACCGGAAATGATCGAATGGTGGCCGGCGAGCAGAAGGCTAGCCAGAACAAAGGTAAGGACAGTTGCCGAAAAACCGACAATCGCAAGCCAGGCGGCCCTGCGGCCCCGCCACCCCACAGCCAGCCGCTCATGGACAAGGACGGCATAGATCATCCATGTGACCAGGGACAGCACTTCCATGGGGTCCCAGTTCCATGGCGAACTCCAGACCATGGAGGCATAAACGAAGCCGGTTATAAGGCCTGCGGTCATGAGCGGGAACCCCGACATGAGACACACATGGGCTATGGAGTCTATCCGTTCGAGTGAGGGCAGCCGCTCGTAGAGCAACCCGAAATTCTTTTTCTTGATGCGTCTTTCCTGGAGCAGATACATTACACCCAGGCTGAAGAGCACCGCAAACAGCGCATTGGCCAGGAAAATACTTGTCACGTGCGCGATCAGCCAGCCGCTCCTGAAAGAGCCGCTTTTGAGTATTCCTTGAGTCGGCAGGAGCCTGGATGAAATCATGAAAATTACGGCAAGCGGGGATACGAACGAACCCAGGATTCGAAGCTGGAGTTTTATCTGGATGATAAGATAGGTAACGACGAAAATCCATGCGAAAAGCGAGATCGCCTCCCGCATCGATGTGACCGGGAAATGTCCCGTCCCGATTCCTCGCATCGCCAGCGCCGTGCCGTGAAAAAGCACTCCGACCAGCAATATGGTCCATGCTATACGGGGCAACACTTCGCGGTCTTTTAAGAGATAAATCAGGTATCCCACGGTCCCGCTGAGATAGCAAAGCGTTGCAATTACAAGGAAAAGAGATTCCATAGATTTTCCCAGACAGCTCTTGTTTCGTCGGCGGTCATAGCCGGGCGACAGCTTTCGACCGTTTTCTCAAGAGCCTCGCCTGCCCGGCCCTCCTCGATCCATTGGGGTATGGGCAGCCGCGCCAGCCTGCTCAATATTTCCCTGCCCGATTTTTCAACTACTCCCCTGGACTTGAATGTTTCCCGCAATTCCCCGAGCAGCCGGACGAAAAAGTCCCATTGGGGACCGATTTCCCGTTCGAGCTTTTGCCTGAGCAGCTTTGCAGCCGCCGGGCTGCGTCCCGAGGTTGAAATGGCGATGTTAAGCGTTCCCCGTTCGAAAACCGAGGGAACGATAAATGATCCCAGTTCGGGCTCAGTAGCCATGTTGCACCAGACGCCAAGCTCGCGCGCATCTGCGGCAATGGTCCGGTTAAGCTCCAGGTCGTCGGTGGCAGCAAATGCGAGGCCTATCCCCTCGAGATGTGACCTCTGGTATCGTGTGGCGACCCAGTCGATGAGCTTTTCGGCCCTCTTTTGCTCCAGCCCGGCGGACAACTCACGGGCCACCAGCCGAATTGCGGCGCCATATTTGAGGAGGCTCCCGACTTTGCGCTCACCCACGGCCCCCCCGCCCACGACAAGGCAGGTAGTTCCTTCCAGGGACAGGAGGAGCGGATAATAGCGGGCAGGCATTCCAGGGCACTCTTCCATCGATGTCGTCGATTTCAAAAGTAATAACCACGCGATCACGCGTGGCTAGGGCGCGATACAATTTATCATTGCCGGCGCCATTAAACAAGTACTGCGGCCTTTTCTGTGCAGGGAGCAAATAAAATGTCCGCACTTTTAGCGGGCGAATTGTCGGGTTTTGACAGGCCTTCGAGGGTATGAAGAGCTGTTGCACAATGATGAATCGTTGCTATACTGCGAATTAGTTTTTTTGATCGCGTAGTGACGGGACGCCTTCGAGAGATCAAGAGGGCGCTCTGCTGCGCGATGTCAGCTCCGCCTGAAGGGACTTTCGAAAAATGGACTATGTTGATTGGCTTAACCAACATTGCGCAGACAAGATTGTCAGTTCCGAGCAGGCCGTCTCCGCCATAAAGAAGGGGAGCCGGGTTTTTATCGGCACGGGTTGCGGGGAGCCCCGGCACCTGATCGAAGCCATGGTAAAGGATACAAACCTCCAGGATATCCTGGTCTACCAGATGCTTTCGGGCGCGCTTTCCGAATACGTCGACGATGAGTCCTTCCTCAACCGTTTTTCACTCAAGCTTTTTTTCATCAGCCAGGCGATGCGAAAGGCGGTTTTCAAAGGAAACATAGACTACGTTCCGGCCTACCTTTCGCAAATTCCCGAGCTTTTTTCCAGCAAGCTGATCGGGCTGGACGCAGCGCTCATTCAGGTAAGTCCACCCGACAGGTACGGCTACTGCAGCCTGGGCATTTCCGTTGACATCACCCGCGCCGGCATGCAGAACTCCGCGCTGGTCATCGCGCAGGTCAATCCGCGCATGCCAAGGACGCTCGGAGACAGCTTCGTTCACGTCGACAATATCGATTACCTGGTCCTGCATGAAGAGCCGCTTGGAGAATACCTGCCGCTCGGAGCACACGAGGAGACGACCCAGCGAATCGGTCATTACGTTTCGCAACTGGTAAGTGACGGCGCCACGCTCCAGATCGGCTACGGGCGCCTGCCCTACGCTCTTTTACAGTACCTGGAGGACAAAAACGACCTGGGCATTCATACACAGGTGATCACCGATGCGTTTTTACCTCTTTTTCAAAAAAAGGTCATAACCAACAGCAAGAAATCCCTGCTGCCCGGAAGAGCGGTTGCAGCCCTTTGCATGGGGTCGCCCGAGCTCTACGACTACCTCGACAACAATCCCATGTTCTATTTCGCCAGTTCCGATTTCGTAAACGATCCGGGTGTTGTTGCCAAAAACGACAACCTGATTTCCATCAGTTCGGCATTGGAAGTCGATCTCACCGGGCAGGTGTGTTCGGATTCGGTCGGCTATCTTTTTTACAGCGGCATTGGCGACCAGGTTGACTTCATTCGAGGCAGCTCCATGTCCAGGGGCGGCTTTTCCATCATAGCCCTGCCCTCGACCGCTTTGCACGGCCAAGCCTCGCGCATCGTTTCCCACCTCAGTGAAGGGGCCGGTGTGGCCACAACCCGGGGTGACGTCAACTTCGTCGTCACGGAATACGGCATTGCGGAACTAAGGGGAAAAAGCATCTATCAGCGGGTCATGGAACTGGCCCAGATCGCTCACCCGAAGTTTCGCGAGGAACTGATAGAGGTAGCCAAAAAACATCATTACATATTTTCGGACCAGATCTCTCCCCACCAGGAAGACCTGATTTTCCTCGAGGATTACAAGACTTCCTTTCAGATCAAGGACGGCAGAACGATCGAGGTTCGCCCGCTGCTCGCTTCGGACGAGTTTGCATTCCGCAATTTCTTTTACTCGCTCCAGGCCCAATCGATATATCACCGGTTTTTTTACCACAAGAAACTTTTTTCGCACAAAGCCATGCAGCAGCAGTGGGCCAGTGTGGATTACCGCAGGAACATGTCCATTATAGGCCTCACGTCCGCAAGGGGGCACCAGGAAATCATGGCTATCGCATCATACGCCCAGGCCGGGGAAGACCGCGCGGAGGTCGCCTTTATGGTGGGCGACGATTTCCAGGGGCGGGGCATAGGCTCCCGCATGGTCGATATCCTTGAAAAGATCGCCAGGGAAAACGGTTACAAAGGCTTTTCGGCTTACGTATTGAGAGAGAACCTGTCGATGCTCCACATTTTCCGGAAGCGATATCCAAACTGCAAAATCACGCCGATGGGTGAAACGCTCTTTATGGAAATGGATTTTGAAGCGCAACCCGTGTGATGTTGCGACGATCACGCCCGGCCCAGAACCCTGCAAGCCCGTCTCCCCCAGAAGGCGGGTTTGTATAGAAGCCGCATCCCGCTTGTATGGGTCACAGCGCCGAAATATGTTCTTTTCTTAGATTTATGGCTGCCTGATTGCGATTCTAACTATTTGATTTCCGGAACTATATCAGAACAAGCGCAACGTCGCTTCACCCGAAAACGGCGCCCCGCAGCCGATTTCCTCTTCGGATCGTCGATTGATCGGCTCCCGACAAGATTCCAGGCCGCGATTGGAGGTGTCCGTCACTACTATTTTTCGGAAGACAATTTGTCTCCATCCGGCCCACGCAGCGGCCGCCGCACAAGCGTCGCGACGGTTCCCGTCCTTTTTTGTCGAACATTGCGCAAAAATGCACTTGACCCATTCGATCATAACTGGTACACAATGGTCGTCAAAACGCAGTTTCCTATCAATTCAAACAAATTTTTTTTGTCACCCGGCCGGGATCGCGAAAGCGTCCAGGATAGGTTCAGCTCGCGCTGCGGTAAGGAAGCGTCGTGATTGCGGGACATGCGGGCCGGGTAGCCTTCTTCCTTCTCGCGACCGGAGAAGGAAAGAAAAGCGTCATCAACTTCCAGATGGGCGGTTGACCGGTGGCCCATCCCGGGAATCATCTCGTAGCCTCAAAGCTGGAGAAGAGGCGAGGGGTTAATGATAGATGCACGGAATCGAATTAATTAAACAAATAGCCGAGCTCGATCGCGAACTGGCTGAAAAAGTGGCCGAAGCCCGCCGGTCTGCCGAACTGAAGATCGAAACCGCCCAAGCGGAGAGCAAGCGTCTTTTGGCCGAGGCCGAGGCCGAGATTCGCCGGATCGAAGAGGAGGCCAGGAAGCGTATCGCCGAGGAATCCGACAGACTGACCGAGGAAGCGCGCAAGAGAGCGGCGGCAGAAAAAACTCAGTTGAATTCCCGGGGGCTGCCTAACCTGGAGCGTGTCATAGAATTTATCATATCAAAGGTCGTGCCGTGATCGCCCGCATGGAAAAGCTTTGCATTGTGGGTCCCAAAAGACTGGCCCCAACGGTTTTAGAGAATTTGCAGCAGGCCGGGGTGGTACAGATTGACGAGCTGCCCCCGGACCAGATGCAGGCCTATCAGCTTGGACCCGAAGAAGAAGCTCTGCTCAAGGGCTGGGAAGGGATGGCGATCTCCGTTGACCACGCATCCCACCTTCTGGGGTTGGAAATCGATGCGCCCGTAGATCCTTTCCAGGGCAACCTGGCGGAGGCTTCCGCCACAGCCGCCGCGTATGAGCAGCGGGCTGCGGCCCTGGTAGAAAAGCGCGAAAGTCTAAAAGACGAACTCCAATTGATAAACCTCTACAAGGAGATCCTGGAGTATCTGGCGGAAGCCGTAGACGGGTTGGACTGCAGTTCCAGACTTTCGGTCATCTGTTTTCTGGTCGAGAGGCCCGAAGAGCTGACGGCCTCGGAACAGGAACTCAGTTCAACGCTGGATGACCGTTATCTTCTGACCAGGGGAGCGCTGGGCAACTTGACGGTTGCGGTGATTATCGGCCTGAATCGGGACGCCGAGACGGCCCGGGGCATTCTTGCCCGCAAGGGTTTGCATGAACTTCCGCACATGCTGGAACATGGGCCGATGGATTTGAAAAGCACGGCCGCGCGGCTGACGGAAAGGTCGCAGCATGCTCCGGAAGAGCTGGCCGCGGTCGAAAAAGAGATTGACCGATTGCGGCAGGAGGCCGGCCGGTCGCTGAAGAGCCTCTGGTTCCGAGCCGCCGATGAGACCAACCGCCTCCGCACTTTCAAGAAGATGGGATCCGGTCGTTACGGCTTCGCGCTGTGCGGCTGGGCGCCGCTCAACCGAAAATCCCGCGTTGTGGACTTCCTGGAGCGGTTGGACGAACAGATACGTTACACTTTCGAACCCGCCGATGAAGATCATGAACCGGAGCGGGTTCCGGTCATGCTGGAAAATCCTTCCTGGGCCAAGCCCTTCGAGGTTTTGATCTCTTTTTTAAATACCCCGCGCTACGATGGCTGGGACCCCACCTGCATCACGGCCGCCCTTTTTCCGCTGTGGGTCGGAATGGTTATCGGGGACATGGGCTACGGCCTGGTGTTTGCCGCTCTGGCTTGGTATCTGCACACTTTTGTAAGGCGCAAACAACCGCTCACGATAGATTTTTTCAAAATACGTCTGGCGCCTGAGGGGGTGGCGCAGTTGCTGCGCGTTATGACGCCCATACTCATCTGGACCATGTTGTGGGGGTTCGTGTACGGAGAGTTCTTTGGCGACCTGCTGCGGCGCCTGGGCATCTTCGGCACCGCCAGTTATCCGGGCTTGATCCCCATCCTGATTCCCCGGACCGAAACCGACGCTACAGCGACCATGTTGATTCTGGTGTCCATAGGGTTCGGGGTCGTGCAGGTGCTGCACGGGTTTGTCGTCAAAGCGCGCACGAGCTGCAGGAATGGCGAACGCCGGCATTTCTGGGAGGGGATCGGCTACTTCGGCGGCGTCGCGGGCCTGGTCCTGTTCGCTTACGCCTTCATGACCCACAATTACCCCCTATGGCTCGTTATCATGATGTCAGCGGCTTTCTCGCTTTTTGTGTTGGGAATGGTCCGTGCAAAAATGCCTCTCATGATCGCGGAACTTCCGACTCAAGGGGGCCATATACTCAGCTATATCCGGATCTACGCGGTTGGGCTCGCTTCGGCTATTTTGGCCAATCTGGCCACCGACATAGGGTTTGCGCTGCTTCACAAAGGCGGGATCGTCGAGGCGGTGGCGGGTATGCTGATCGGCGTCGCGCTTGGGATCCTGGTCCACGCGATCCTGCTGGTTTTGCTCACCGTGGGCCACATCCTGCAGCCCATTCGTCTCATCTGGGTCGAATTTTTCACCAAGTTTGATTTTTACTCCTTAAGCGGCAAACCATACCGCCCGTTCAAACTGTATAACGGAAAAACATGATGAATACCCGGTTGTGTCAGATTAATCCGATATTGCAAATACTAAAGGTTGAAAAGATAAGGAGGGGAGTAATGAAAACCAAGATTCTTTCCATTTTAGGATTCCTGTTCGCCAGTTCGCTGGTACTGGCTTCTCGGGCTTTCGCGGCCGCCGCGGCCAGCGGCCACGGGGGCAACTTTGCGGATCATGGTATGTACGCCATCGGCATGGGCCTTGCGGTGGGGCTGAGCGCCATAGGGACCGGTCTGGCCCAGGCCCGAATCGGCGCCGCCGGTCTGGGAAGCGCCGTGGAAAAACCGGAATCCCTTGGTCTGGCCCTTATCTTCTTGCTGTTGCCGGAAACTTTGGTGATTTTCGGATTAGTTGTCGCCTTTCTCCTTCTAGGAAAGCTGTAATGACAAAGTTGGAGGAAATTCTCCAGGCAGAGGTCCAGACGGAGATCAGCGAGATCCTCTCAGAGGCTGATTCGCGGGCCGCAAAGATTGTCGGTGATGCGAAAAGTCGCGCCGAGGCCCGCGTTGCCGAGCATCGGAGGAGGATCGACGTTGAGGTCCGTACGGCCGCTCACCAGGCACGGAGCGCGGCTGAACTCATCCTGGCCAATGCCCGCATGGAGGCCAAGGGAGAGGTGATGGAACTGCTGCGGCAAAAGGTCCTGGACGCTTTGGAACAGGTTGCCTCCCGGCCCGATTACGGCGTTGTGCTTCAGGCCCTGGCCAAGGAAGCCATGGAGTTTGCCGGGCACACTGAGACGCTGGTCGTGCATCCGGAAGACCGGGAGAAAGTGAGCGGCTGGGCGGAGGGTGTTGGCATTGGGCTGGAGACCGACCCGGAATTGCACCTGGGAGTGCGGCTCCAAAGCGCAAGGGGCGCAATAGTGGAAAACACCCTGCCGGAGCGGTTGAGACGCGTATGGGGAACATTGGCTCCCCAGATAGCCGGAATGCTATGGGAGTGAGGCAAAAGAATTGACTGAGGATTTCGCCTATTTGAACGCCCGCATCCGAGTCAGGCTGAGCCAGATGTTGCCTGAGGGCTTTTTCCGGGAGGCGCTCAGACTGAGCTTCCCCGAACTGGTGAAGATTCTGGGTGACACCATCTACGGACCTGATCTGACGGGAAATGATCTCGACGACGTGGACCGCGCAGTTACGGTCCATTTGAACCGCACTGTGGGAGACTTGCCCCGTTTGGTCTCGGGATCTGTGCGCGATGCCGTCAACCTGCTTTTGGTGCGCTCCGACCTGACCAATACGAAAACCATACTGCGCGGCAAACACAGGGGCTGGACAAAAGAGGAAATCCTGCGGAGACTGGGCTCGGGCACTGTGCCTCGGGCGCTTTACGGCCGCATGGTCGAAGCGGCTGACGCGGTGTCCCTGGCTCAGCTTCTCACGTTAACCCGGCATCCGCTCGCCCGCGCCCTGCGCGCCGCTGTGTCGACCGCCCGAGAGCCGCTGGAGCTGGAAATAGCGCTGGACCGGGAATTTTACATCGCCGTTGGGCGCCAGGCATCTCAACTCGATCAGCCCTACCTGGTCAGCTTTCTGCGTTTTGAGATCGATGCGTTGAATTTGGCCACCGGCTTGAAATTAGCCGCGATGGATTATAGAGGAGACTTGGGGCGGCTGTTTTTGCCCGGAGGCAGGAGCATCGGCCGGAATTTGTTCGAAACGCTGGCTGCAGGAGACCTGAGAGTGCTCGAAGAATTGGCCCATACCGATTTTAAAGGCCTGACGGAGGGAAAAGACCTCACCGCCATAGAGCGCGGCCTGCGCTGCATTCTTTTGGCAAAGGCGCGTGAAGGCGTTAAGGATGTCCTGGGGGCAGGTATGGCGAACCACTATGTCCTGAGTAAGGAGTGGGAGGCCGGCCGGATACGGCTTTTGGCCCGGCGCGCCACCTATGAGCTGCCACCTGCAGACGTCGAAATGGAGGTCTTCTGCCAGTGAAGATTGCAATTTTAACCGATCCCCTCTCGGCGTCGGGATACCGCCTGGGCGGTATAGAGGTGTTTACGGCCCATGATACGGCAGAGGCCGTTGAAGTCCTGACCCGGATGGTTCAAACAGACGAGTATGCTCTCATTATCGTAAATCTGAGGTTGTTGCCGGAGCCGTATGTTTCGGTCAGAAAAGTGATGCGCAGGCGCGAGCTGCCCATCCTGCTTGCAGTCCCGCCACACCGCGAGGCCGTCCACAGCTCGGACACCGAGGCTGAGATCTACATGCGACAGTTGATCAAAGAAACCACGGGGTATGAGTTTAAAATCTAGGAGATTTCATTAGCATGCGCATACAGGAGAGAAAATGATCCGTGGAACCGTTCGGAAAATTACCGGTCCGGCGGTAATCGCCACAGGGATGCTCGGGGCCCGCATGTACGACATTGTTGAGGTGGGCGAAGAGGAACTGGTAGGTGAAATCATCCGCCTGGAAGGAGACACCGCCTTCGTCCAGGTCTATGAGGACACTTTCGGACTGGTAGTAGGTCAACCGGTGGTGTCGACGGGGGCGCCGCTGACTGTGGAACTGGGCCCGGGGCTGCTCAATATGGTATTTGACGGGATTCAGCGCCCGCTTTACGCCATCCGCGAAAAAACCGGCGACTTCATTTCCAGGGGGGTGAAGGCGCTGGCGCTGGACAGGTCGAAGCAATGGGACTGGAGCCCCGGGGTCCGGCAAGGCGATACGATCACCGGCGGCATGATGATAGGCACTGTCAAGGAATTCCGGTTCACCCATAAGATCCTGGCGCCTCCACATGTCGGCGGTGTCGTCGGGCAGGTAAAACCGGCAGGTTCCTACACGGTGGAAGAACCCGTGGTTATTCTCGAAGACGGCACCGAGCTCAAGATGTACCAAACCTGGCCGGTGCGGCATTCGCGGCCGGTGAGGGAAAAACTCGATCCCACCACCCCTTTTCTTACCGGCATGCGGATTTTGGACGTAATGTTTCCTGTGGCCATGGGGGGCAACGCTGCTATTCCCGGCCCCTTCGGCTCGGGTAAGACGGTGACCCAGCAGTCGCTGGCCAAGTGGTCCAACGCGGATATCGTGCTCTACGTGGGTTGCGGCGAGCGGGGCAACGAAATGACGGATGTGCTCATGGAGTTCCCTGAGCTGATCGATCCCAAGACCGGCGATCCCTTGATGCACCGCACAGTGCTCATAGCCAATACGTCCAACATGCCCGTGGCGGCCCGTGAGGCCAGCATTTACGTAGGCGTGACCCTTGCCGAATATTTTCGCGACCAGGGTTATACGGTGGCGTTGATGGCCGACTCGACCAGCCGCTGGGCTGAAGCGCTGCGGGAAATCTCCTCCCGGCTCGAGGAGATGCCCGCCGAAGAAGGCTACCCTCCGTACCTGTCCTCGCGGTTGGCCGCGTTCTATGAGCGGGCCGGCCTGGTTACCACGC